>JAUNEM010000131.1 GCA_030525515.1 Eubacteriales bacterium | reverse complement strand
GTCATCAGCCTTTTTTGTCTGCGCGCCAGTTCCCCGGTATCATCAGCCTTTTTTCTGTCTGCGCACCAGTTCCCTGGTAATATCATCCCAGTCCACGCCCTTCTCGGCCATGACCACTTCAAGATGATAGAGATAATCCGCGATCTCATAGATGATCTCGTTCTCAGCCGGATTCTTGGCAGCGATGATAATCTCTGTGTTCTCCTCTCCCAGCTTCTTGAGCATTTTGTCGAGGCCCTTATCAAACAGATAGTTGGTGTAGGAACCCTCTTTGGGATTTTCTTTCCGGTCAACGATGGTCTGATAATCCTGACGCAGCACATCTGTGGCCGAGCCGGTCCGTCCGGCTCCCATTCTGGGCTCCGTCACCTGGTTAAAGAAGCAGGAATGGCTTCCGGTGTGGCAGGCTGCGCCGATCTGCACGACACGGGCCAGCAGAGTATCCATGTCGCAGTCTCCGTAGAGAGCGCGCACATACTGGAAGTGCCCGCTGGTCTCTCCCTTGATCCACAGCGACTGTCTGCTGCGTGAAAAATAGGTCATCCTTCCGGTCTCTACGGTCAGCTGATAGGCTTCCTCGTTCATGTAGGCCACCATGAGAACCTGGCCGGTGGAGTCCTCCTGGACGACAACAGGCAGAAGTCCGTCCGGTCCTTTTTTGAAGTCCTCCCAGGAGAAAGCGGCCTTTTTGTGCTTCTCCATGGCAATTCCGGAAGCCTCGAAAGAATCCTTGATCCTGCTCACTGCCTCGCCGCCCTCCGTCACCAGGCTGTTCACTCCGTCACCCGATACGGCGGCCACCCGGTTTATGGCCAGACGCGATGAAAGAACTTCCGGAGACGCTTCCCGGACCAGGGCGATCTCGGGAATGGAGACGTCTTCCTGCCCGCTGCCAGGGTCGGAATCCGGCTGCAGGTCCGCGTTCTCTCCGTCCAGAAGAATTTTCATAGAGAGCCAGGGCGAGAGCTTTTTCCACTCTTTGTCCAGATTCTCAGTGGTTTTGTAACAGCCGGCGATCCGGTCTTTGCCGAAGCGCTCGCACACTTCGCGGGCAAGGACCCTGTTGCTTTCTTTGGACAGGTTCAGGGCAGCCATTTTGCACCCGGCGTAGATCAGTTTTTTGACATCTTCCATGCGGCGGACATTGCCTGCCCCGATCACGGGAACACTGTTTTCCTCGCAGATCCTGCGGATGAGGTCGATGGCCTCGTCGTGCTCCGCATCTCCATTGGAACGGTCAAAAACGATCACGCCGTCCGCGCCCGATTCAACATAAGATCTGATCAGTCCGCATGGATCTTCGGACACCGCTTCATCATTATCAAATCCCTTTACAGCCTTTCCTCTGAGAAGCCATACACAAGGATAGATTCCTTTTCCACTGCTCATTCTGTAATTCCTCCTGTGCCTCTTATGCCTGCTGTGCTTTACAGACAGCCCTTCGTGCTGAGCACATCCTCGATCCGGGGGTCTTTCTGAGTCGCCATGTCCAGGGCCTTGCCGAAAGCCTTGAACATGCCTTCGATGATGTGGTGGTCGTTTTCACCGGACAAAATCCGGAAATGGAGATTCATCTCCGCGGCATATGATACGGAGTAAAAAAATTCTTTCACCAGCTGGGTGTCGAACTCTCCGACCATGGGAGAAGTGAATCCTTTCTTTTCTCCCTCAAATTCCATGCGGAAATAAGGTCTTCCGCTCAGATCGATCGCGCACAGTACAAGCGCCTCATCCATAGGAAGAACGAAATAACCGAAGCGGCGGATCCCGGACTTGTCTCCGACCGCCTGTTTAATCGCGTTACCAAGCACAATGCCCGTATCCTCCACCAGATGGTGTCCGTCGACCTCGAGATCACCGTCGGCCTCGATTTCCAGATCAAAGAGCCCGTGACGGGTAAATGCATTCAGCATATGGTCAAAAAAACCTATGCCTGTCCCGTTGCCCAACTGTGCTTTTCCTTTTCCGTCAATTTCCAGACTGATTCGGATCTGTGTCTCCCCGGTAGTTCTTCTGACACTGGCGTTTCTCATTTTTTTCTCCTGTGAATAATCTGCTGTTTTTTGAAAACCATCAGTTTTTCTTATGCTGACAGACTTTGCGGAATCTGACATCACTCGCAGTCTTCAAATCTCACGCGGATCGAATTTGCGTGAGCCCGGAGGCCCTCGTTCTCAGCGAAGAGTTCTATATCCCTGTGCACACTGTAAAGGGCATCCCTCGAATAGGAAATAATACTGCTTTTCTTGACAAAGGCATCGACGCCCAGAGGGGAGAAAAATCTCGCTGTGCCGTTGGTCGGAAGGATGTGGTTGGGACCTGCGAAATAATCGCCCAGGGGTTCTGAAGAATAATTTCCCAGGAAAATGGCGCCCGCGTTCCTGATTCTGGGCATCACTTCAAAAGGATTGGCAGTCATGATCTCCAGGTGCTCGGACGCAATGGTGTTGGCCGCATCGATCAGATCGTTAATGGTATCGCCCACAAAAATAAATCCATAGTTTTCGATGGACTGGCAGATGATCTCTCTTCGGGGGAGTTCCTCAATGAAACGGTCGATCTCCTCCGCGACGGCATCGGCGAGCTTGGGGTCATCGGTCAGCAGAATGGCGCTGGCCATGGGATCGTGCTCCGCCTGGGACAGAAGGTCCGCAGCCACATATCTGGGATTGGCTGTGCTGTCCGCGATCACGAGAATTTCGCTGGGACCGGCTACAGAGTCGATCCCCGTCACGCCAAAGCAGGCCTTTTTTGCAAGCGCGACGAAAATGTTGCCCGGGCCGGTAATCTTATCCACCCGCGGAATGGTCTCTGTGCCGTAGGCCATGGCAGCGATGGCCTGGGCGCCGCCCACTTTATAGATTTCGTCGGCTCCCGCTATATCCGCAGCCACGATGGTGCCTGCCGCCGCCTTTCCTTCGGAATTGGGAGGCGTTGCGATGATAATGCGCTCCACGCCCGCCACCTTGGCAGGAATCACATTCATCAGTACACTGGAGGGGTACACCGCTCTGCCTCCGGGCACATAACAGCCTGATACCGCAATGGGAGTCACCTTCTGGCCCAGGATCGTGCCGTCCTCTCCGGTTGTGATCCAGCTCTGGGTGACCTGCTTCTCGTGATAGGACCGGATATTGGCAGCAGCCTTGCGGACCACTTCGACAAATTCGGGATCCAGTTCCTTGTAGGCGGCTTCAATCTCCTCCGGAGAGACCCGCAGTGTGTCTTTGCTGAGGATACATTTGTCGAATTTTTCTTCAAGTTCGAAAACCGCCTTGTCACCGCGGGCACGCACATCGTCAATGATGCCGCGCACGGTCTCTTCATATTCGGAATAGCCCGAAGGACTGCGGCCCAGAAGCGCCTCGAGCGCCTCCCTGCGGGAATCCCTGGTCAGTTTCATAATTCTCATCCGTGGCATTTATACCTCCCCGCCGCAGGAGCGGCGCCCACATCTATTCATTCGCCCGTCTGCAGACAATCCCGGACTCTGTCGATCATCTCCCGGATCCTCTCCGTCTTCATCTGCATGGACACAGGATTCACTATCATTCTTGCCGAAACAGGCAGAACCTCCTCCAAAACCTGCAGCCTGTTGGCCTTCAGTGTGGAGCCCGTCTCTACAATATCCACGATCACATCCGACAGCTCCACAATAGGCCCCAGCTCCACTGAGCCGTTCAGCTTAATGATGTCTACTGTCTGGCGTTTTCTGTTGTAAAAATAATCCCTGGCGATATTGGGATATTTGGACGCGACCCGGATCATCTCATGGTGTCTGAGCAGTTCCTTTGCCTCCGGCGGACCCGCGACACACATGCGGCACCTGCCGAACCCCAGATCCAGCACTTCATGACACCTGCGCTGCTCCTCCAGGAGAATATCGGATCCTACTACTCCAATATCCGCCGCTCCGTACTCCACATAAGTGGGCACATCGGGGCCCTTGGAGAGGAAAAAACGCAGTTTCTGCTCCTCATTTGTAAAAATCAGCTTGCGCGATTTTTTGTCCTTCAGTTCTTCACAGAAATATCCGGCCTTCTCAAACAGCTCCATGGTCTGTCCGGCCAGCCGTCCCTTGGTCAGGGCAATAGTCAGGTATTGCATTATGTATCCTCACTCCGCATCAATAGAGCATCCATAGAAGGACCGCGTTGATCTATATACGCCGGCCCTTCTCCGGTCATTCAGTCATCTGGTCAAAACAAGAGTCCGGCTCATCCCGGTCCTGCAGTCATTTAGTCAAAATAACGGTACAGCCTTCGTTCCGGAGTTCCATGGCCCTCGCAATCTGCCCGCGCGGGTCCTGGCTGCCGATTTCAAGCCGTGTGCGGTCTTTATCCGTTTCCACAGGAATGTTCTGCCTGCGCAGGGCTTCCATCAGCATATCGATCTGGATCATGACACCGATGGCGGCCGCGTCTTTTCCGTAGTGGGAAAGCAGGCCGTCATAGCGTCCGCCTGAGGCGACAGCGTCGCCTGCGCCATAGGTATAGCCCTTGAAGACGATGCCGGTATAGTAGCGGTATTTGCTCAAAAGCGACAGGTCATAGCTGATGTATCTTGAGAAGCCATAGGCATCCATGATCCCGCAAAGCTCCATCAGGCGCTCGATGGCAGCCCTCGCCTGGGGATGCATGTCATCGGTCAGGAATCTGGAGAGTTCCTCTTCTGTACTCACAAAACGGCTGGCCTTGAGAAAAAGATTTCTCGTGCCGCGGTCATAGCCCCTGGCGCGGAGCAGCTCCTCGGCGGCATAATAATTTTTGCCGGAGAGAGCATCGCGCAGCAGCATTTCCGTATCCGCGTCAAGACCGACCGCCTGGCAGGTCCCCTTGAAATATTCCACATTGCCGACACTGATCTGGAACTGAGTGAGACCGGCCTGGAGCAGGGAATCGATCAGAAGGGCAAGAATCTCGCCGTCCGCGTAAACGGAATCGTCATTGATCAGTTCGGCGCCCATTTGGGTGGTTTCGCAGAGCTTCCCCTGAAGGCTGGAGGCATTCCCGAATACGCTTCCTGAATAAGTGAAGCGGATCGGTGAAGTATAATCCGCAAAATATTTGGCGGCACAGCGGGCGACAGAGGGCGTGAAGTCAGGCCTCAGAACCAGCAGGTTTCCTTCGTTGTCCAGAAGCTTATAGAGTTCCCTGACGGGGGTCGTTCCCACTTCACTGGAAAAAACATCGTAAAACTCGATGGCAGGCGTCTGAATGTCTTCATAACCATAGAGATGGATCCTGTTTTTGATCCGGTCGATGACACTTTGTTTCTTTGCCATCTCCTCGCCGTAAGTGTCCCGCATTCCGTCGGGTGTGTGCAGTAAATCATTATTGAAGGGCAGCATGGTATACCTTATCCTTTAACCTTTTCTAGTAATGTCACGGCTTATCGGTGTCTATTCACTTAAGAAAAAGAGCCTGCCGGTTCGCACAGCCTTCTTCACTGAAACAATGCAGTGCGCAGGCAGCCGGCTCAATTTTTTGTCTCGCTTTAACATGGTAACGTGATAATTCGTCAACGTGAGACACGTAATTATAGTCTGTACAGAGCGTAGTTGTCAATCCCGCTCCAGCAGGTCTTTGTTGAGCATATCCAGATAGGGGACGATGATGCCCTGTTCGGAAGGCAGAATGTAGGTCTGGTCCAGTTCATCCAGACGGAAACTCTTTCTGCCGCCCTCTTCCGCCCTCTCCCAGAAGGGAAGGAAATGCCTGAAGGGAAGATAATAAAAAAGATCCGCTTTTGTATAATAGATCAGAAAAAAAGCGACACCGTTCTGGGCTTCGAATTCTTTCATGAATTCAACCTGGTGCGGATGGATGTTCTGCAGGGAAAAAGTGGTTCCTGCGCTCTCCTTCGCGTCGAAACAGACCGGAATACCCTGTACTGCACCGATGTAGTCCACAGTACTTTTCTGGTTAAAATAGGCAAGAGTGATATGCCTCGATTCCCGGTCAATCTGCATGGGCGTGATCGGAGTTGGAATCTTCTGGATCAGCGCCAGGCCGTTTTCTCTGTATTTTTCATTGGTCCGGTTGATCAGATCCTCCAGAAGGGAGCCTCTCAATCCTCTGCTTTTCCAGGTCGACATTCTTTATTTCCCATTTTCTATCAAGACCTGCAGGAAAAAAGCCTGCAGGTCTTCAACCGGTCTTCATCTCAGATATTTCTTCATCTCAGATACATCTTCCACCAGGCAGGTTCAGGGCTGGTAAAAACACGCCCCCTGAGCCCGGCAAGAACATTCTGCTGTCCCCCTTCCGGAAGACTCCTGTCCGGAAACTCTATCTGCCTGCACCATAAAAGCTGTCCCCGCGTCCTGCCGGATTTTGTCGCAGACCCCTTAGATTCCTTCGATCCCTTTGATTCCTTCATGGACCGGTCCAGATTCCTGTCGCCATATTTGGGATCAAACAAAATGGGATGTCCTATGGAGGCCATATGCACACGCAGCTGATGGGACCGGCCTGTGATCAGATCCGCCTCAACCAGTGTCGCCCTCCTTCCCGCAAGAACAGGTCTGTATACGGTCACAGCCCGGCGGCGTTTCACCCCGCCGTTTTCGCTGTCTGTACTATTTTTAAAAGAAATCTGACCGGCAGAAGTCACCAGGTTATTCCCAAGGTCCTTGACGAGATCGCCCTCAATGACTCCGCCGCATGTGAGTCTGCCGTGAACCACCATGCGGTAAGTCTTCCTGATTTTCCGTTCCCGGATCACCTCGGACAGATCGCGGCTTCCCTGCAGGCTTTTGGCGCACAAAAGAATCCCTCCGGTGTTTCTGTCAAGACGGTTGCATACAGAGGGACGGAAGCCGGAACCGGAAGCCTGTCTGTCACTGTCTTTTTTCTGATGAAGATATCCTCGCAGCCACTCATTCATGGAGAGATCCCCGGGAGCTGCTTTCTGCGAGAGTACCCCTGCGGGCTTGGTGACGATCAGGATGTCTTCATCTTCATAGAGAACAGGATTCCCGCCCAGAAGACGACTCAGCTCGCGGTAAGCCTGCTCTTCTTCAACCGTATCCCGGTTTTGTTCCTGATCTGCCGCAGGAGCGGAAAATTTCTCAATCGTCTCGTCGGACAGAAAGAGAACGACACGATCGCCCTCTTCCACTTTTTCACTCCCGTCCGCTTTTTTACCCTGCAGAGTGATGTTTTTTTTGCGGAGCATTTTGTAAATAAAAGAAGAGGGCGCCTGAGGCAGCCTTCGTTTCAGATATTTATCGAGCCGTTGTCCGCGCTCATCCCTGCTGACCAGATATTCCCGCATTTTTCCTCCGCTTTTTCACTGCAGGCTCCGGCAGGCTGTAAATCCGCCTGCATAAACCGGGTTTTTTAAGAGAGATCTCTGCAAAAAGAATTCTTTGCAAAAAAG
>JAUNEM010000130.1 GCA_030525515.1 Eubacteriales bacterium | reverse complement strand
TACATTAAATAATTTACATTAAATCGTTTACAAAAACTCCCTCACGCCGCGCGCGGGCACGGTATGAGGGAATGATCAAAAATAAGGCAAAATATTATAACAGCTCGTCCAGAGTCCTGCCGTAGGCGGGCAGAAAATCCCTGCAGAAATCCCTCACTTCAGGGAGTTCCCGGGCCAGGTCTCCGATCATGACTTCGATGGATTCTTTCGCTGTCCGAAACTCCGCGTTCCCTGCATTCTCTTCTTCGATGCACTTGATAAGCGCGGAGAGCTTGTCTGCCGCCTTGACCAGTCTGCGCAGGTATTTCTCGGATTCAGAAATGTCGCTCCCAACCGGCAGCAGAATCTCTTCATAAGATCCCCTCAGGTCCTCCGGCAGAAGGTCGAGCAGCTTTCGGGCCGCTGCCTTCTCCACAAGTCCATAGGCCTGGCGTATGTCGCTGCTGTGATATTTGACAGGAGTAGGCATATCACCCGTTATGATTTCGGTGGCGTCGTGGTAAAGCCCCAGCATGGCAGCTCTTTCCGCATTCAGTTTCCGGTCATAGCGTCTGTTGCCGATCAGGCAAAGCACATGGGCGATCGTTGCCACTTCCAGAGCATGCTCCGAGAGATTTTCGGGCCGGGTACTTCTCATCAGCGCCCAGCGCTCGATATATTTCATTCGTGAAATCGTAGCGAAAAAACTGTACATACTCCTGTTCTACCTCCCGGTACGTCTCTGTCAGTGGTTCACCAGGCTTCTGACCTTTGCCCGGATCCGCTGCAGCGCATTGTCCGTGGACTTCTCGTCGCGGTTGAGAATATGGGCGATCTCAACGTAGTTCATCCCAGTCAGGTGCAGATCCAGCACCTCCTTCTCAAAAGGACTGAGTTCCTCTTCAATCCGCTCCTGAAGCTGGAGGAGGTTTTCCCGGTCGATCAGGACCTTCTCCGGATTTGCTCCATAGCCGGATGACAGCTGGGTTCCCAGTTCTTCCGAGACAGCCTCCTCCAGCTCTGTCCCGCTCTCTGTGCCGTTCTCCCTTCCGTTCTGCCGGTTCTGCCAGGGAGCATTGAGAGAGACCGCCGTGTTGAGCGGCATGTGTTTTTTTCTGCCGGAGGCCTGTACCGCCGTGTAGAGCTGTCGGGAGACACAGAGCGCCGCGAACGTCGCAAAACTCGCGTCTCTTCCGCAGTCATAGTCCCGCAGCGCCTTGAAGAGGCCGATCATGCCCTCCTGGATCAGATCCTCGGAATCACCTCCCAGGATAAACATAGAACGAGCCCTGCTGCGGACCATTCCCTTATAGCGGCTCATGAGCGCCCCGGTTGCCCTGCTGTCCTGTTCTCTGGAAAGAGCGATCAGATCATCATCCGAAAGTTCTTCATAATTATCCCGGTACATCCTTGCAGCATCAACCTCCGTTCATATTATTTTTGTCCGCTTAGGGAGAGGTCCCTCTGGCGCACGATCTCATACATCAGCACCCCCGCGGCGACTGACGCGTTCAGAGAATCGATCTCGCCCTTCATGGGGATCGACGCGGTCATATCGCATTTTTCCCTGACCAGACGGCTGACTCCGCTGCCTTCCGCTCCGATGACAAGACCGATCGGCCCCGTCATGGAAAGCTTTGTCATCGGCGTTCCGTCCATGTCCGCGCAGACAAACCAGAGTCCCCTCTTTTTGAGTTCCTCCATTGTCCGTCCCAGATTGGTCACTTTGACGACAGGCGTGTAATGAAGGGCTCCTGCGGAGGCTTTGGCAGCGGTCGCAGTGAGACCTGCTGCGCGGTCCTTGGGAATGATCACACCGTGAGCACCCGCCAGATTCGCTGTGCGGATGATGGCCCCGAGATTGTGGGGATCCTCGATCTGATCCAGCAGGACAAAGAAAGGATCCTCTCCTTTTTCCGCGGCTTTCGCGAACAGGTCCTCAATCTCACTGTAGTGGAAAGCTGCAGCCTGTGCGATCACGCCCTGGTGTTTTCCGGTCTGGGACATCTGGTCCAGGCGCAGGCGGCTGAGAAAACGCACCGGTGTATTTTTTTCCTTTGCCAGACGAAGCACAGTCTGCATTGCCCCTTCGGCAGGCCCCTCCAGCAAAAAAAGCTTTTCAATTGTCCTCCCCGCGCGGAAGGCCTCGATCACGGCGTTTCTTCCCTCAATCCTGTTCTCGTCGAATTCCTGCTCCCGGCGGTCGTACCGGCGGTCATTTCTGCGGTCGTCCCAGCTGCTCCCATCCCGGCGGGGCCGGCTGTCCCGGCGTCCGCCGGCACTGTTCCGTCTCTCTCCTCTTCCCTTGTTATTGGCAAATCCGGGTGTATTTGTGTCCTGCATGTTTTCTATGTCCTTTCGTCCGGGAATGACTTCCCCTGCTTTATTATCATCGCGCAAGATTCGCGGGCCAGTCCTGAACTTTCAGATCAGAGCAGGAGCTCTCCGCCCCGCCTTTTGGTCAGTTCGATCCCTGTTCTCAGAATCTGCGCGATCCGCTCTGTCTCCCCCTGCAGGAAGAGATACCCGCAAAGGGTCTCCAGCGCTGTTGCCTGCAGGTATTCTTCCAGAGAAGCCCCTCTGGCGTGATGCATGGGATGCGCGTTTCTTCCTCTCCGGTAGATCTTCTGTTCCTGCGGGGTCAGAAGATCATATACGGCTTTTCCGATTTCCGCCTGCTTCTGCGCCCTCACCAGTCTTGTCGTCTCATTGTGAAGCTTCTCCGCCTGACGGTTTCCCCTGGCGACAACAGTGGTCCGTATAAAAAGAGAATAGACCGCGTCTCCCAGAAAGGCCAGGGCAAGCGGCGAAAAAGTACGGATATCCACGTTCATTCCATTCAGGGCAAAGAGGTCCGCGACATTGGGGGCCTCCCCGGCTGCTTCCTCTGGTTTCACTTCCTCAAGTTCGTCCGGCGCGTTTGCTCCCTGCCCTGCTTTTTCCAGTAATTCGTCACTGAACAGGCCTTCTACCATTTAAACCTCCATGCCTGAACTCAGTCAGGTCAGCAACAGCCCCGTGCTTGCGCTGCGGGGCTGTTTTTTCCGGGATCAGACTGCCGCCTTATCGGTATTCCTGCGGCATCTGAACTGCTTTCGCTTCTTACTCAGGCCTTTTTCCACTTGACGCCCTCACGGGTGTCCTCGAGAATAATACCCTTGGCCTTGAGTTCATCGCGGATCGCGTCGGCTTTGGCGAAATCGCGTGCTTTGCGCGCCGCCTGGCGGGCTGCGATCTGGGCCTCCACATAGGCTGCCAGGTCGTCATCCAGGCTCTTGTCGCGGACGAGGATCAGGCCGAAAACATCGGTGAGAGAAGCGAGTTCTTCGTTGAGCTTGTGCAGGAAAGCAGCGGAGGATTTCTCGTTCACGTTGCTGTTGATCCACTTGACTAGCTCAAAGACAGCTGAGATGCCGTCGGCGGTGTTGAAATCATCGTCCATGGCCGTCTCAAACTGGGTGCGGAAAGCGTCTGCCTGAACGAGCAGGGCTGTCTCTTCCTCTGTCACGGCATCTTTTTCCGGTGTCCTTCCGGCATCTGCTGCCTTCTCCAGGAGGAAGCGGAGATTCTCCGCGCAGTTGACGATGCGCTCATAGGATGTCTTGGCTGACTCCATGAGTTCACGGCTGAAGTTCAGAGGGCTGCGGTAATGCACGGAAAGCATGAAATAGCGCAGGACCTGTCCGTCGTACTGGCCGAGGATGTCCCGCACGGTAAAGAAGTTGCCGAGGGACTTGGACATCTTGCGGTTGTCGATATTGAGGAAGGCATTGTGCATCCAATAGCGGGCAAATGTGCAGCAGTTGGCAGCCTCAGACTGGGCGATCTCGTTTTCGTGGTGGGGGAAGACCAGGTCCTCACCGCCTGCGTGGATATCGATGGTATCGCCGATATAGGCCTTGCTCATGACCGAACACTCGATGTGCCAGCCGGGACGGCCCTGGCACCAGGGGGATTCCCAGAAAGGCTCACCCTCTTTTTTGGGCTTCCAGAGAACGAAATCAAGCGGATCCTCCTTCTGGTCCTCGCCGGTGACTGCCAGCATGCGAAGGCCGGTCTGCATGTTGTCCAGATCCTTGTGGGAAAGCTTGCCGTAGTCCCTGAATCTGCGGGTCCGGTAATAGACTGTACCGTCCCCGGCAACATATGCGTAACCTGTGTCGATGAGCTTCTGGATCATTTTGATCATTCCGCCGATCTCACGGGTCGCCTGGGGATGAGTTGTGGCGGGACGGATGTTCATCGCCGCCATGTCCTTTTTGCACTCCTCTATATACCGCTCGGAAATGACGCCGGCCTCTACGCCCTCCTCCTTTGCCTTGTTGATGATCTTGTCATCGACATCAGTGAAATTGGAAACAAAGTTCACATCGTAGCCGCGATATTCAAAATAGCGGCGCACGGTGTCAAAGACGATCATAGGACGCGCGTTCCCGATATGGATCAGGTTATAGACGGTGGGGCCGCAGACATACATCCCGACCTTTCCCTCTTTGAGCGGAACAAAATCCTCTTTTCGTTTCGACATTGTGTTGTAAATTCTGATCATTTACAGTCCCTCTTTACCTTTTGTTACTTAATCTGATTAAAATTAAACAATATTCAATTGCTTTCATTACGGTTCTGCGGTCACAGAACTGCGGCACATGGGGCAGGCCGCACATCCGTCCGCCTGAAGATTCTCACCTGCCGGGACAACTTGCCTGGCTGTCAGATCCCGGGGCGATGTGATCAGGGCCGACGCCTGGGCGGAGATGCCTTCTCCCCGTCCGGTAAAGCCCAGATGCTCCTCGGTGGTCGCCTTGACGCTGACCTGACTGACGTCTATATCCAGGGCATCAGCGATATTGGCGCGCATCTGATCGATAAAGGGCCTGAGCCTGGGAGCCTGGGCGATTACGGTTGAGTCGACATTTTCAATGAGGTAACCGTTTTCCGCCAGGATTCCGGAGACTCTGCGGGCGAGTTCAAGTGAATCCGCGCCCTTGTACGCGGGATCATTGTCAGGAAAATGCAGGCCGATGTCGCCCAGCGCCGCGGCGCCCAGCAGAGCGTCCATGATGGCGTGTACCAGGACGTCCGCATCCGAATGGCCCAGAAGGCCTTTTTCATAAGGGATTTCCACCCCGCCGAGGATCAGTTTCCTCCCCTCGACCAGTTTATGGACATCGTATCCGGTTCCTATGCGCATACAAAATCTCCTCAGAAGCTATACCGCAGGATCAATGATGGAAGAGGCGGATGCCGGTGAAGCACATGACCATATCGTGGGCATCACAGGCCGCGATGACGTTGTCGTCGCGGATGGAGCCGCCGGGCTGGGCAACATATTTCACGCCGCTGCGGAAAGCGCGCTCAATGTTGTCTCCGAAGGGGAAGAAAGCGTCGGAACCGAGGGTCACACCGGTGTTGCCTGCCAGCCATTCCTTCTTCTCTTCCGCGGTCAGAACAGCGGGCTTCTCGGTGAAAAGTGCCTGCCACTTGCCGTCATCAAGGACATCCATGTATTCCTCGCCCATATAGAGATCGATCGCGTTGTCGCGGTCAGCGCGGCGCACATCCTCTTTGAAGGGGAGATTCAGTACCTTGGGGCACTGGCGCAGATACCAGTTGTCAGCCTTCTGGCCGGCAAGGCGCGTGCAGTGGATACGGGACTGCTGTCCGGCACCGATACCGATGGCCTGTCCGCCCTTGACATAGCAGACAGAATTGGACTGGGTATATTTCAGGGTGATCATGGCAATCGCCATATCATCGCGGGCTGCTGCCGGAAGCTCCTTGTTCTTTGTCACGATATTGGAGAAGAGGGCATCGTCTACGACGAGCTCATTGCGGCCCTGCTCGAAGGTGATTCCATAGACCTGCTTCTTCTCGATCGGAGCGGGAACATAATCCGGATCCATCTGCAGGATGCAGTAGTTGCCCTTCTTTTTGCTCTTGAGGATCTCGAGCGCGTCGTCGTCATAAGCGGGAGCGATGATGCCGTCGGAGACCTCGGGCTTGATCAGGTTTGCAGTGCAGGCGTCGCACTTGTCGGACAGCGAAATGAAATCACCGAAGCTGGACATTCTGTCTGCGCCGCGGGCACGGGCATAGGCGCTGGCCAGAGGGGTGAGTTCCCCTGCGTCCTCAACCCAGTAAATCTTCTTTTCAACCTCGGAGAGGGGAAGGCCGATCGCCGCGCCGGCGGGGGAGACATGTTTGAAGGATGTGGCGGCAGGCTTTCCTGTAGCCGCCTTCAGCTCTTTCACCAGCTGCCAGCCGTTCAGAGCATCCAGCAGGTTGATATAGCCGGGACGTCCGTTCAGCACTGTGACAGGCAGGGCGCTGCCGTCTTCCATATATACACGTGAAGGTTTCTGGTTGGGATTACATCCGTATTTAAGCGGAAGCTCTGTGATAGCAATATTCTCTGTGCTCATCTGAATTCCTTTCTTTTCCGACTTCGTTATGACTGATGTCCTGGAGTTCTTTTCATTTTCAGTATTTCGGTAATTACATGTTTTTGTTGATGATGCGGCTCTCAAACTTACCGGTCTCGATATCGATGAAGCGTACGAAAAGAGAGACCTTGTTGTCTTCATTGAGGGCTTTCCAGATCCGGTCCGCGAATGTGTCGATGTCCGCAGTGAAGGATTCGTCAAAATCGATCTTTACGGGTTCTCCCTTGAACGAAGGAAGCGGATTTCCGTCACCCTGATAGGTGGAAATGAAACGGCCTTGTCCCGCGGCGGGTTTTTCATAGGCAAATGTCTGTCTCAGGCAGGAGGACGGGTCCCCATCGTCCGATTTGAGGATGGACATGGCGAAATTGTAACTTCCCGCCTCCACATGGAGGACGCCCGAAATCCTGGGTGTGTAGTTGGGACCGTCGGGCTCGAATTCACGGGTGCGCAGGGACTGCTCAAAAGTCATCTGCCTGTCAAGCCCGTCATAAATCGTATCTGTCTGGTCGCCGTTCGTGACGATCGTCTTATTTCCGAGAACCCGGACCGGCGCATAGATGATCAGACTGGGATCCTCCATCTTCGAAGGATCAAAGGCCTCCGTGCGGATTCCGTTCCCTTCTGTCACAAAAACCCTGTTGCGGCTGTTGGAGCTTCTTCCCATAATGAAATAAGCGATCACGGCCTTCTTTCCGTCGGCACTTCTTCCGATCGTGATTCCTCTTCCCGGATAACTGACTTCCCTCAGAATCTTTTCCAGATCTGCCATCTTTCTCCCTTCTCTTTCCGGCGCACAACTTTACGTCCGCCATTTTTGCAGATTATCATTACGTTTCTCATATATTATCAAATCCATGGCTTTGTGCCATAAACTTCATATGATTAAAGCGGCTCACTGCTTTATTCATACTTGTGGCCATGGGCGAGTGCCCGCAAACATTTATGATTAAAGCACGCA
>JAUNEM010000016.1:6713-26589 GCA_030525515.1 Eubacteriales bacterium | reverse complement strand
AAAAAAAGTGAAAAATAATGCCTGTGCATTTTTTTCACTCCAGAGGTTTGCGTCGAAGTGCCGCAAACCTCCCACAAACCTCCCGCAGACTTCCCGGGTACTTATTCAGATGCGGTCCTCATATTTGTCTGCTTCGGTGAGTTTCATTTTTACACCGTTTAGAATGATGTAGCCCTCCTCCGGATCCTCGTGGGGAATGAAGCGGGGCGTATTAAACTCAGGATGGTTGTGTCCGTAGCGCCGGCAGGAAACATCCTGGTCTTTGGGGACACGGTGACCGTCCGAAGCCATGGGGGTGTTCCCGGCGGCTCTGCGGGCGTTACGCCCGGCACTGGTGTTTTTTGACGCAGTCGATGAGGAGGCCCCACGGTTTCCTGTTTTGTTTTGTTTCTTGCCTGTGGTCAGAAAACGTATGAGGACAAAAATCATCAGTATCAGATAAATCAAAGATCCGGACATTTTTCACCTCCCGGCATTCATTCATGACCCGCTCGCGGGTATATCTGTACAATGGGTCAGTGCGTCTTCGAGTGCCCTGCGGATCTCATCTTCAGGGCATTTGAGGGAGCCCTGTACCATGGCTGGGCTGCCGCCTCCGCGGGCGCCGCAGGTCTTGTTGAGACAGGTGTTCAGGACGCGGGCATCTTTTTCATCAGCTGCCCCGATGATGTAGCGGTATCCCGTCTCATCGGTGCCGATGAAAACGCCGCAGTAACCATCATGTGTCTCGCAGAGGGTATTGACAAGTCTGCGCTGGGCCAGGTTTCCGATCCCGTCGGCGAAGAGGAAGACATCTCTCTGTCCGGCCGGAACGGCGGCTGACATAGACCGGGTCAGAAGGTCTTCGAGCCGGGCTTCCCTCTGGCGGAGTCTGTCGTTGTCCTCCAGGATCCGGGAGGTTCCAGCCGCGATTTCTTCGCGGGGCATATTGGTCAGATGGGAGACATCCTCCGCCGCTTTCTGCAGGATCTGCATATAGGCGAGAGCACGGCTGCCGCACAGGATCGTGAGGCGGATGCCGCTGCGTTCGCGAAGGGTGCGGATCACCTTGATCAGACCGATTTCACCGGTCCTTCTCACATGAGGCGCACAGCATGCGCACATGTCGACGCCCGGAATCTCCACCAGGCGGAGGGGACCGTCGATCTCTTTTTTGCTTCGGTAGGATAGTTTCCTGAGTTCTTCCGGATCCGGATACCAGCCGCGGATCTCCCTGTTGTCCCAGACGACACGGTTGGCGGCCTGTTCCAGCCAGAGGATGTCCTCATCGGTGAGGGGGCCGTTGAAGTCGAGTGTCACGGTATTGTCGCTAAGGTGGAAGCCGACATTGTCATAACCGAAGCGTCCGTGGACCAGTCCGGAGAGGATGTGCTCGCCGGAATGGTTCTGCATGTTGGAAAAACGATGGGTAAAGTCGATCACGCCGCGGATGGTCTGTCCCGGGGAGAAGAGGGGATTTTCCTTGTCTTCTTTTACGGCTTCTCCCGTGCGGTTGTCGAGCACGGTGTGCCTGATCACGCTCCCTTCCAGCTGCACGTCAATCACGGGAAAGCCATCAATGGTCCCGGTATCCGGAGTCTGTCCTCCTTCTTCCGGAAAGAAGAGGGTGCGGTCGAGAACGAGCTGCCAGGTCACGATCTCTTTTTTGCCTTTTTTCCCCTTTTTTTCCTGTTTTACTGTCCTCTCCGCAGTGAGGACAGCAGCGGAAAAATCGGAGGCATATGCGTCCTGGTCAAATAATTTGATTGTTTCCGGGGCTGTGATCATAAATCAAAACTGCTTTCTATTTGAGATGTCCGGCTGTTATCCGTGCAGGGATCATGTCTCTTCTGGACAGCCGGCAGGCATTCGGGTATAAATCATGTCTCTTCGGGGCGGTCCGGCAGGCATACGGCTGTGGATCACATTTCTTCGTGACGGCCGGCCTGGTTGGCGCCCATGCGAAGGTAGGCGGTGATGAAACGGTCGATGTCGCCATCGAGGACAGCACCGGTATTGGAGGTCTCCTCCTGGGTGCGGGTGTCCTTTACGAGGGTGTAGGGCTGAAGGACGTAGGAGCGGATCTGGCTGCCCCAGGCTATGTCCTTGACCTCGCCGCGAATGCCGGCGAGCTTGGCCTCTTCCTCTTCTTTTTTGAGCATATAGAGCTTGGCCTTGAGCATCTGCATGGCCTTGTCCTTGTTCTGGAACTGGGAGCGCTCGTTCTGGCAGGTCACGACAATTCCGGTGGGGAAGTGGGTGATGCGGATGGCCGAGGACGTCTTGTTGATGTGCTGGCCGCCCGCGCCGCTCGAGCGGTAGGTATCGATGCGGATGTCATCGGGGTTGATCACGATGTCAATATCTTTTTCAATGTCGGGCATGACGTCGCAGGACACGAAAGAGGTCTGGCGTTTGCCCTGGGCATTGAAGGGGGAGATGCGCACAAGTCTGTGGACGCCGCGCTCGGATTTGAGATATCCGTAGGCGTTGGGTCCGCTGATCTGGAAGTCGACGGACTTGATGCCCGCCTCGTCTCCGTCGATGTAGTTCATGACGTCAACCTTGAAGCCCTTGCGGTCCGCCCAGCGGGTGTACATGCGGTAAAGCATGGAGCACCAGTCGCAGCTCTCGGTTCCGCCGGCGCCGGCGTTCAGGGAGAGAATGGCGTTGGAGTCGTCATATTCTCCGGTGAGCAGGGTTGCCAGGCGCATTTCCTCAAGCTTTTTGATGAAGGCGTCCAGATCCTCCCGGACGGCGTCGATCATGGACTCGTCCTCTTCCTCGTTTCCCATGTCGATCAGCATGAGGATGTCCTCATACTGGGATTCGAGGTGGTCGGCGTCCTCAACCGTGGTCTGAAGGTCCTTGAGCTGTTTCATCTTTTTGTTGGCGGTGTCGGCATCGTTCCAGAAATCCGGAGCTTCCGATTCACGCTGCAGCTCTTCGATGCGCTGTTTTTTGTATTCGAGATCAAGAGAACCGATCACTTCGTGCAGGGTATTCTCGTACTGCTGAATCTCGGTTTTCATCTGGTCCAGTTGAAGCATTTATTATTTCCTCCCGGGCAGTCCGCCGGCTTTCTCCGGGGGACTGCTGTTGGCTGCTGTATTTTCTTTTCTGTGGATATGCCGCCGCAGTCTGTGCGCGGTGAGTGCTGCGGTCCTGCTCCGGTCTTGTGAAAAGTTTCCCGGGCTTTTCAAAGATTTTCCCGGGCTTTTCAAGTTTTTCCCGGGCTTTTCGTCTTAAAAAGCGACGGGTAAGGAGCAGTCCCGGCCGGGGGCTGTTACAGTTTCATGCCGGGACGGCCGTGGCAGTTCTTGTACTTCTTGCCGCTTCCGCAGGGGCAGGGATCGTTGGGGTAGATCTTCTTGTCGCTGCGGCGCTTGGGCTGCTTGACGGCTGTGTCATCTTTGTTTGTGCCGGTCGCCTTGGCCACCTCTTCGCGCTCCACCTTCTGTTCGACCTTGACATGGAAGAGCACGCGAACGGTCTCCTCTTCGATGTTGCGGGTCATCTCATTGAACATGTCGTAGCCTGCCATCTTGTATTCGACCAGAGGGTCGTGCTGGCCGTAGGCCTGCAGGCCGATACTCTGGCGGAGCTGGTCCATATCATCGATGTGGTCCATCCATTTGCGGTCCACAACCTTGAGAATGACGACACGCTCCAGCTCACGGACCTGTTCGGGATCCGGGAACTCTGCCTCTTTGGATTCATAGAGGGCCACTGCCTCTTCCTTGAGCTGCTGTTTGAGTCCGTTTCGTGTGCGCTCCCGGATACGTCCGCGGTTTACGACCGCAATAGGAATAGTAGGCAGCAGGAGTTCATTGAGTTCGGTGAGGTTCCAGTCGTCGCTGTCAATGTCGTCGCTGATGCATGTATCGACCGTGCCGTCGACGAAGTCAGTGATCATCTTGAGGACACTGTCGCGCATGCTCTTGCCGTCGAGGACCTCGCGGCGCTGCGCGTAAATAATCTCACGCTGTTCGTTCATGACCTGGTCGTAGTCGAGCAGGTTTTTACGAATACCGAAGTTGTTGTTCTCGATCTTCTTCTGGGCGCCCTCAATCGCCTTGGAGAGAGATTTGTGTGTAATCTCCTGGTCCTCAGGGATATTGAGCGCGTTGAACATGGCGATCATGCGGTCCGAGCCGAACAGGCGCATGAGGTCATCTTCCAGCGAGATATAGAAACGGGATTCGCCGGGGTCTCCCTGACGTCCGCTTCGGCCTCGCAGCTGGTTATCGATGCGGCGGGATTCGTGGCGCTCTGTGCCGATGATCTTGAGACCGCCCGCTGCGCGAGCCTCTTCATCGAGCTTGATATCGGTACCACGGCCTGCCATGTTGGTCGCGATGGTGACAGCGCCGTGGCGTCCTGCCTCGGCAACGATCTCCGCTTCCATTTCATGGAACTTGGCATTCAGTACGTTGTGGGGAATGCCGGCCTTCTTGAGCATCTTCGAGACTTCCTCGGAGACCTGGATGGTGATGGTGCCGACCAGGACGGGCTGGCCCTTCTCATAGGCTTCCTTGACAGCCTGGACGACAGCGCGGAATTTCTCTTTCTTGGTCTTGTAGACCGCGTCCTGATCATCGAAGCGGATGACGGGCCGGTTGGTGGGGATCTCGATGACATCCATGCCGTAGATCTCGCGGAACTCTCGTTCCTCGGTCAGGGCGGTACCGGTCATGCCGCATTTTTTATCAAATTTGTTAAAAAAGTTCTGGAAGGTGATCGTCGCAAGAGTGCGGCTCTCACGCTTGACCTTCACGTGCTCCTTTGCCTCGATCGCCTGATGAAGTCCGTCGGAATAACGGCGGCCCGGCATGACGCGGCCGGTGAACTCATCGACGATCAGGACCTGGTCGTCCTTGACGATGTAATCGTGGTCGCGGTGCATGAGGTTGTGTGCGCGAAGGGCGAGGATAATGCAGTGCTGGATCTCCAGGTTCTCGGGATCCGCCAGGTTTTCGATGCGGAAAAATCTCTCGACCTTGGCGACGCCTTCGGCGGTCAGGTTGACGAGTTTGTCCTTCTCGTTGACGATGAAATCGCCGGTCTCTTCGCGTTCGATACCCATAATGGCGTCGATCTTGGACAGGTCCTCGACGTCGGCGCCGCGCTTCATCTGGCCTGCCAGAATGTCGCAGGCCTCGTAGATCTTGGTGGACTTGCCGCTCTGGCCGGAAATAATCAGGGGCGTTCTGGCTTCATCGATGAGGACCGAGTCGACCTCGTCGATGATGGCATAGTGCAGCTCACGCAGAACCAGCTGCTCTTTGTAAATCGACATGTTGTCGCGCAGGTAGTCAAATCCCAGTTCATTATTGGTGACATAGGTGATATCACAGCGGTAGGCCTCCTGGCGTTCCTGGGGGGTCATGCTGTTGAGAACGACACCTACGGTGAGGCCCATGAAGCGGTAGACCTGGCCCATCCACTCAGCGTCACGTTTTGCCAGGTAATCGTTGACCGTGACGATGTGCACGCCGCGGCCTTCCAGAGCATTGAGGTAGGCGGGCATGGTGGCCACCAGGGTCTTACCTTCACCGGTACGCATCTCGGCGATTCGGCCCTGATGCAGGATAATGCCGCCGATTACCTGTACACGGAAAGGCTCCATATCGAGAGCGCGGCGGGCGCCTTCTCTGACGGCCGCATAGGCCTCGACCAGAATATCATCGAGTGTCTCCCCGTCCTGAAGACGTTTTTTGAATTCATCTGTTTTGGCACGGAGTTCCTCATCGGTCAGGGCCTGCATGGCGGGGCGGAGGCTCTCAACACGGTCGACATCGCCTCGGATCCTCTTGATTTCTCGCTCGCTGTGAGTTCCGAACAGCTTATCTGTTAATCTGGACATAGCTTTCCTCTCATCATCTTTCAATCAGAGTCCGGATACTGAGAAAGCAGAATCCGGAATGCTGGAAAAAAGACACATCATTTATAAAGGATTAAAAGATTCCAATTATCAGGTTTTCAGTTTTTTAAAATTTCAGCTTTCAAGATGTAAACTATTAAACTATTAAGATATAAAAGCATAGACGGAGTTATGATAACATAGTTCCCGCAAAACTGCCACATGCATCTTGCTGTCGGCGGAAGCCTGCCTGGAGCACAGCCGTCTGATCGCAGCGCGGCTGAAGCCCGACAAGGGCTCTGCCGCAGCACGGCTGCCTGATCGCAGAGCGGCTGAAACCCGACTGAGGCCTTCTGAGGCCCTGCCGGAGCACGGCTGCCTGATCGCAGCACGGCTGAAACCGCAGGCCGGGGTGCGCTGTCGAGCAGAGGCGCAGCAGCTTTGACAAGACAAAGAGCCGTTTGGCAAAAGGCCGGCAATGGCTCTGCGAATATCAGTCCCGGCTGATATTATTCAGTATTTTATAGAGAACCGAGTAGAGCATTTTTTTCTCGTCTTCCGAGAGGTCGATACAGCAGGCCATCTTCCCGGGAACAGTCAGGGCGCGGTCGCGAAGACGTATCCCCTCTTCGGTGATGGTCACGATCAGATTTCTCTCATCGGTGCGGGAGCGGTCGCGGTGCAGGTAGCCCTTGGCCTCCAGTTTTTTCAGTACAGGGGTCAGGGTACCGGAATCCAGAAAGAGACATTGCCCCAGCTCTTTGACATTCATCCTGCCATGCTCCCACATGGCCATCATCGTGATATATTGTGTGTAGGTCAGATCGAGAGTGTCGAGAAAGGGCTTATAGCGTCGAATGATTTCCTTGGAACATGCATACAAGGGAAAACACAGCTGACTGTCGAGTCTCAGGCAATCATACTTCTCCTTATGTTCTGTCATTTTTACCTCCATCAGGATAACAACAGGATCTCTATGGTTTAATGCCGGACCAGGGCCGGTTCATTCTCATTCTCCTGTTTCGGAATCATGTCCGGGATTGTTGCGCTCCATTCCGGCGCCCTGCGCGCCTCTGCCTGCTTTTCCGGCAGGACGGTACGGCGTGGCGCCTCTGCCTGCTTTCCGGCAGGACGATAAGGCGTGTTTGTCATATATTGTCATATATTTAAAAAAGGAACAGGAGAAACAAAGCAATTTAATTTATCACTATTTAATTGTTTTGTCCAGTCTTACAGGGTTTTCTGTCCACTTTCCCGCCATGTTCTTTCGCTATGTTTTCTGTCATCCTTCTCACCGGAGGTTCTGTCTGCTTTCTCACTAAATCTTAAGTCCCCTTTTCACCGGAGCTTCTGTCATCCTTCTCACCGGAGCTTCTGGCCGCTTTCATCTTTCCCCCCCGCTTTCACCTTCCGTTCACTTTCTGTTCATGCCATTGTTTTACACTTGTTTTACGATTGTTTTATACATGTGGTCACAGGCAGGATCTGTGGATTTCCGTGTGAGAAACTGTCTCCCGTTTCACGACGTGCCGGCTGCTGGTCTGTACAGTAACTCCTTTTCCGCGGCAGATTCTTCATTAATTCTATATAAATGAGATTCGAATCAGGTTTAATCCTATGTTCACGATTGCAAGAGGGACGATTAAACAGTACAATCATGCAAGACTCGCCTGCAGGTCCTGCGCCCCGGATGCGGGCTTCAGGGTCTGAATATTGTCATTACCAGGAGGTTATTGTTTGAAGCGGAAAACAGATTCAAAGCAGTCCCGGGCCAATGCGGAGCCCGGCGGCTCCATGTATATAAAATGGGGGAAGGGAGGCGGCAGTCATGCCGTCGGTCAGCCTGGTTCCTCATCTGATTCTCTTGGTCCGGAGGAGGACCTGGACGATGAATTCCCCGTGATTTCGGCAAAGGAAAGAGGTGCCGCCGATGACGGCCCCAGATCCGGGAGCGGCCGCTCCGGCACCTTTGACAATGAAGTCCACACAGTGCCGCGCGCTGTTCTGGCGGGCTGCAACACCGGCATGAATGCCGACAAATACCAGAGGTCCATCGATGAGCTCAGGGGACTGGCGAAGGCCTGCGGACTCGACCCGGTCTCTACGGTTCTGCAGAACGCGGACTCCATCACCCACGCCACCTATATGGGCAGCGGAAAGGTCACCTCTCTGAAACAGGAAGTCGAAGCGCGCAACGCCGACATTGTTCTGTTCAACGAGGCTCTCACTCCCATGCAGATGCGCAACCTTGAGAAAATCCTGGACACGGAGGTTCTGGACCGCACCGGGCTGATCCTGCAGATTTTCGCCTCCCGCGCCCGTACAAGGGAAGCCAGGCTCCAGGTCGAATCCGCCCAGCTCCAATACATGCTGCCCAGGCTTGTCGGAATGCGGGCGGAGCTGTCCCGCCAGGGCGGCGGCAGCGGACGTCTCTCCAACAAGGGAGCCGGCGAGCAGAAGCTGGAGCTGGACCGCCGCCGGATCGAGCACCGCATTGCGGAGCTGGGCAGGGAACTGGAGGTCGTCAGCCGCGAGCGGGCGACCCAGAGAAGCCGGCGCATGCAGACAGGCATGACCCGGGTCGCGCTGGTCGGATATACCAACGCAGGAAAATCCACCGTCATGAACGCCCTGCTCAGATACTGCGCGGAAAGGCGGGGCAAAGCGGCTGCACAGAATGATCCCGGCCTTTACACATGGAGGGATTTCTCCGGTTCTCCCGGTCAGCCGCAGAGAGGCCGGCCTGTAACAGCAGGCGCCGGTCCTGCTGCCGAAAGCGCTAACCGGAAGATTCCCGAAAACAAACAGGTCTTTGAAGCTGACATGCTTTTTGCCACCCTGGACACTTCTGTCAGGAGGATCGATGCTCCGGGAAATATTCCTTTTCTTCTCTCGGACACTGTCGGTTTCGTCAGCGACCTCCCTCACTCCCTGGTCAAGGCATTCCGCTCCACCCTGGACGAGGTGTGCTGTGCGGACCTGCTGCTGGAAGTAGTCGATTTCTCCGATCCCGATTATCGCCGGCAGATCGAAGTGACCGCAAAAACACTGGAGGAAATCGGCGCAGGTCATATACCTGTCGTCTATCTCTACAACAAGACGGATCTGGCCATGCAGACGATTCCGGATAAGGGCTCAGAGAGTGATCCGGAAGCCCTTTTTGCCCAAAAATCCAGGCCGATCCCCGGACAAATTCCCTTCAGACGGGGGGATGTTCTTTATCTGGCTGCCGGCAAGGGGATCGGCATATCGGAAATCCTCAGGCTCATCGACGATGCGCTGGAGGAAGAAAGAGTCACTGCGGACTTCCTTGTTCCTTATAAAAAGGGCGCGGTCCTGCAGGAAATCCGGTCCTGCGGAGCGCTGCTCTCGGAGGAGTATCTGCCTGAAGGAATTTCCGTGAGAGCGAGATGCCGCAGGGAAGACGCCGTCCGCATCAGCCGCCTTTGCAGACAAAAATGATTTTCACACTCGTTTGAATGTTTTGCGCTTCATCGAGGGCTGATAATCCCTGGACGTGGAGTTCACGCGATTCCCACTCACGAGGTTCTTTCACGGAATTCCTGCACGGAATTCTTGCCCGGGTTCTTGCACGCGATTCTTGCTCACGGGATTCTCGCATGGGATTCTCGTTAAAAAAATATCGCGCAGTTCTCGGGCAACGTGATAAAATAGTAAAAACTGCACAGATAATTAACTGCTTTCATTTAATTACAGAACCTTTTCTTTATGAAAAAGGCTTCGCGCATATGGAGTTTGTGCATGAAAAAATCATTCAGGTACAGAAAGAAAAAACCCAAGCCTCCCAGGAAGATGTCCTATAGAGAACGCCAGGCGGGAATGTATCTGGTTTCAACCTGTTTCGCAGCGGCATTTCTGGCGCTCTGCGTGACTGTGACCAGTCTTGCGGGATGCAGTATCTTTCCCGAATCTTCCGGGCAGTCCCAGCAAAGTCAGAGCAGCCTGAGCACAGCCCCGGCGGCAGATTACAATCCGGAGACAAATGCAGGCGCTGCTGATCCGGCTCTCAACGGGAACGTGCCTGGCATCGAAAGCGACACCGCCGGCCAAAACTACGCGGGCAACGGTTCCTATGCCGATGACGGCACTTATACAGGCGGCTTCGCATACACAGCTGACGGGACTTACGCTGACGGCTCCGCATATACGGCTGAGGGCACTTACCCGGACGGCACCTCCTATGTCGGCGGGCCTTATGCCGATGACGGTTCCGGAAATGTTTTTTCCCAGGGTGCGGAGGAAACAACTGCCTCCGCTCCCGCGCTCACTCTGCCCTACAATGAATCCGATCCCGCGGAGATGGCCAGCGCCCACAACTGGGTATGTTCCGATCTGGTCGAGAACTCCAAAAAGCTGGGCAGCCTCTCCGAAACAGAAGATTTCCACGCGGCTGTCAACAGGGAGTGGCTCTCTTCCACTTCCATCCCCTCCGGATATGTCTCCTATGACGCTTTTTCCGAGCGTCAGCTTGAGGTAGACGCGGAGCTTCTGGAAATTCTGGAGAGCGACGAGACCTTCTCCGACCCCTATATTGCTCACTGCCAGAAGCTGGTCCGGGATTATTACAAGATGTGGCTCGACTGGGATGCCAGGGACGCGGTCGGAATGACTCCTCTGGCGGAACTTCTTGAACCGCTTCAGAATGTCAGAAATCTGGAGGAAATGACAGAATATCTGTCCGATCCCATGACAACGATCGAAGCCCTTCCTCTCTGCAGCAGCTTTACAGCGGCGAATCCCAACGACACGAATTCCTTTGCCGTCTATATTTCTCCGCCTTCCCTGACCTTCAAGGATGCCAAGTACTATGCGGAACTGGAACCCGACAGCTGGAAGACCCAGCCCCGCTACATATATGCCGCAGGCTATATGCTGGAGCGTCTGGGTTACAGCAAAGCCGATCGCGACACGGTTCTGAAGCAGAGCTATGAATTCGAGTGCCGGATGGCTGATTTCATGATGACGACCGCGGAGTACAATTCCGAGGACGCCTCCGCCAGGACCAACAACCCCCGCACTTTTGAGGAGCTCGTACAGGAGCAGGGAAACTTTCCCCTCATCGGAATGCTGCAGGGCGCCGGTCTCGCTGATTCCAATGTCTTCATCCTGCAGGAGCCCGAATGGCTCGCAGGCATGAGCAGTCTCTATGATGAAGAACATCTTGAACAGATGAAGTCCTACCTGATCGTTCAGGACGTGCTGCAGTTCATGGATCTGCTCGATCACGACTGCTACAGGCAGATGATCAAGGTCCGCAATATTCTCTCCGGTTCTTCCGGTCAGCTCGATGATAAAAAGGCGGCCTGCGACGCGGTCAATTCAGTTCTTGAGATGGAACTGGGCGACGTCTACGCCGAGACTTACATCACGGAAAAAACACGAAGCGACGTCACGGAACTGATCAATGATGCCATCAATTATTATCGCGTCATGCTGGAGAACGAGGATTTCCTCTCCGACTCGACCAAATCCGAGGCGGTCAAAAAACTGGACAGCCTCACGATCCGCGTTGCCAGTCCAGAAGAGCGGGTGAGCGAGTTCACCCTCATGGATACCGGCCAGACCATTATTTCCTCGGGCGGATCCACGGGCTCCGGTTCTTCCGGCGACGGCTCCGGCAGGAGCAGAACACAGGTGATCGATTTCCGGGGCCCGGAGGCAGGCGGAAGTCTCATAGAAGCGCGCTTCGCCATCTCCAGAAACGTCACTCTGAGAATGGCTTCGGAAGTCAATCAGCCGGTCAACCGCGATGAGTGGATCGCCGCCCCGCAGGAGGTCAACGCCTATTATTATCCGCTCGACAATTCCATCAATATTCCCGCCGGAATTCTGGGCGGCAATTTTTACAGTGATTCCATGTCCCGTGAGGAAAAACTCGGACACATCGGCATCATGATCGGACACGAGATTTCCCACGCGTTCGATACCTCGGGAAGACAGTACGATGAGACCGGAAAACTGCGCAACTGGTGGACGGAGGATGACTACATCCGCTTCCACGCCCGCGCTCAGAAGCTCGTCGATTATTACAACGGTTTCGAACCGGTCACAGGCTACAAAGTCAACGGAGCCATGCTCGACACAGAGGCGATCGCCGACCTGACAGGCGTGAAATGCATGCTGAAGATCGCGGCCGATGAAAGCGAATTTGACTATGACCTCTTTTTCCGCACTCTGGCTTCCAACTGGCGCTGCCTGACCACCCTGGAGACGGAAGTTTACTGCATAGAGCAGGATGCCCATCCCCTCGCCTACCTGCGCACCAACGCGGTCGTGGTACAGTTTGATGAGTTCCATCAGACCTACGGCACGAAAGAGGGCGACGGAATGTACCTGGCCCCCGAATACAGACTCGAGGTGTGGTAATCCGGGATATAGTGAATTTCAAAATGATTTCTTTTTCAGCCCCTTTGCCTTTTCCAGGCAAAGGGGTGTTTTTTCTTTTTCCCTTTCTCATTTCTTTCCTGTTTCTGCTCTCAAAGCGCAGGATTGGGGGACTCAATCCCCTTTTTTTGCATAGAGAGAAGCGCATTTGAAAGCTATATTTGAGATAAGCGGTTCACCTTAACCGCCATGAAAAAAATGAGATTGATTCTATTCACAGGAGGAAAACATGAAGAAGAAAAAAAAGAAGCTGCCCCTGATCCTGCTGATCATTGTACTGTTCATTGCTTTTTCCATGATGAAGGGCGGGGACAAAAAATCAGGAAGTGATTCCAAAGAAACAACTGCGGAAACACAGATAGAAGAAAATGAATCGGTCGCGCAGGCCGTTAAAGATCAGGAAGACACAGAGACGGATGTTTCCGGATCCGACGGTGAAGACAAGTCAGAAGACGATGAAGACCAGGTAACTGAAGACCAGTCTGAGGAGCAGGACTCCGGCGAAGACAGCGCCGGAGACGAGGAAGCTTCCGATGCCGGCCCGGAGTCGGAAGAGACAGACGGCACCGATTCCGACGAGTCTGCCGAAGGTGAGGAAACCGGAGACGACGTCCCTGTAAACGGAATCCGTCCTTCCTTTAAAAAGGCAATGGATGATTATGAGGATTTCTTTGATTCATATGTGGAATTCATGGAAAAATATCTGAGCGCGGATCCTTCAAACGCAGCCGCAATGATGTTGGATTACGCAAAATTCATGAAGGATTACGCGGTCGCCATGGACGCTCTGGAAAAGATTGAAGATGACGAAGACCTCTCAAAGGAAGAGCTGGTCTATTACACAGAAGTAATGGGCAGGATCAATACAAAACTGGCTTCCGTAGCACAATAAACCCGTGGCAGGTACACCTCTGGCACACCTCATGCACACCTCAGACACGCCGGTCCGGACACCTGTTTGGTCGCCCGGGAAAACCTGAAAGCTGTCCTTCACAGCAATCAAAGCCATCCGGCAGGGTATGCCGTCTTTCACAGTAAACAAAGCCATCCGGCAGGGTATGCAAAATCCCTGACGGATGGCTTTTAAACATATGCGGCCGTTCAAATGTGTGTACTGGAAACCGCCGTTCTTTTGTAAGCGTTTCTATGTATATAAGTTTTTTGTGTGTATGTTCTGTATACAACCATCTGACAGATCAAGTCAGTCCTTCCTGTCGAACCACTCCCTGGCCGAGGCGTAATCCTGCAGAACCGCCTGTGTCCGCGGATGATCCGGGCCGAATATTTTTTCCAGAATGGCAGCAGCTGTCTCGAAACAACTAAATCCCTTCTTTGTATCTCCCAGAAGCAGGTAGGCTTGCGCCATATTGTTGTACAGATCCGCCCTGTGGGGGTTCTCCATCCCGTAATTCTGCTCCAGAATGGAGAGTGCCTTCCAGTACCAGCGAAAGGCCAGGTCGATCATCGACTGTCCATCCTCATCGTGCCCCTGTTCGAATGATTTCCGGGCAAGTTCGTCATACATGAGCCCGATATTGTTGCAGATTCCGGCATTCCCGGCATAGTTCTCCCCGAAAAGCTCTGTGTTGATCCGCAGCGCGCGGTCAAAAAACGCCTCTGCCTTGTCCAGATCCGACAGTTCACTGTACTCCTGCCCCAGATTGCAGCAGATGACCGCCGTCCCCGGGTGAAGCTCTCCATGGAACTTTCTCTGCAGCATCAGGGATTTTTCATAATAAGCCGCCGCTGCCTCGTGATCGCCCCGGGCTGAGGCAAGAAGTCCCTGATTATTGAAGGTTGTGGAAAGATAAATGCTGTCCGGTCCGTAAGCCGCGGTCTGGATCCGCAGGGCTTGCTCCAGGAGATCTCCGGCCTCGTCGAACTCCTCCATTTCGTACAGAAGGACCGCCAGGTCATTGTAAGTGACCGCGATTTCCGGGACTCCGCCTCCCTCCAGGGATTGCTGCAGACCTATTGCCTGTCTGTAATGGGACAGTGCGTCCTCGAAGCAGCCCAGAGCGGCCTCCGCCTGGGCGGCTGCTTTGCAGACAGCCGCGGAAAATTCTGTCTGAGAGAAGGGCGGGCAGGACAGACCTTCCTGCGGTGAGCTCTCCTGTGACGGGTTCTCCTGCGGTGAGCCCTCCCGGGATGAGTTCTCCCGCAACGGGTTCTCCTGCGGTGAGTTCTCCCGCAACGAACCGGATCCCGCAATCGCGGCTTCCGCTTCCCGGGCCCAGAGCAGAGCTGTCTGCGCATGTCCCAGTTCATACTCGATCAGGGAAGCTTTCCATGCTGCCACAGCCTGAAAGTCTTTGGCCGTCCCGATCATCTCTTCATGGACCCGTCCGCCTTCTCTTTCATCCGCAGTCGGAGTACCTTTTTCCGCTCTCTGCCGATGAAGCATTTCTTTTGAGTCGCCGCTGACCGCTCTCTCCCGAAAGTGCGTTTCTCTTGCGTCGCCGCTGCCTGCTCTCTCCCGATGGTGCGTTTCTCTTACATCGCCGCTTTCCGCCAAAGTGCTCTCTTTTTTGTCCAGGCGATGACAGATCCGCATGAGCAGACGCGAGATCTGGGCAAGGAGACGGTAATCATAGTTTTTTTCAGAGTACTGCTCGTAATAGGCAAGAGCCCGGCGGATAAAGGATCCGCAGTTGTCCGGGCCCGGCAGGAGTTTATCTGAGGCAAGGTCCGCTGTCACCGGGTGCATGGAAATTGTCTTTCCGACATTTGCCAGATGCAGGTCGCGGAATCTCAGCAGCATTGCTCGCAGGACCTGCGGCACGAAGGTCTCCTCACACAATTCCATGAAAAGCCCGCGGTCGAGCCCGCTTGCGGGAAGCAGGGACAGGATGCGGAGCAGAAGCTGCTGTTCTCCGCTATAAGCGGAAAAAGAAAAAAGTCTGCTCATCTGGCTGTACACATCTCTTGACCCGTAAAAGCCCCCGGCCTCTTCTGTCGTAATCTGCGCATATCTTCCGCTGCGCACTTTCCCCAGAACCTCTTCGATCGTGCTGAAGCCCGCATTGTATTTGAGGGCGGCCGCGATCAGTTCCACAACCATGACGTGCTTGCCGACGGACAGGATGATCTCCTCCATCATGACTTCCTCTGCTTCCGTCCACGGGCCGTCGTCATAGATTTCCCCGGCCAGTTCCACAAGTTCCGCCCGGGTCAGCAGGTGTTCTTCCGCGGAGAGGCAGACCGAAGGGTACTGGGGAGGCACGAAAAGCCTGGTCGTAAAAAGGATGTCGGCTCCGGTGCGGCAGAGGAGCTCCAGGATGTCTCCGTTGGTCCTCCGGTCAGGATCCGCGGAGCAGACTGCGCCCAGCATCTCGAAAAAGGTCCGGTCATATTGTTCCGCATCGAAATTATCGATGATCAGCAGCATCCGGCTTCCATAGCGCGCGATCCTGGAAAGATGAAATTCAAACAGTTCCTCCGGTGCTATTTCCTCCCAGTGCAGCCTGTCCTGAAAGCGGATCTCGGCAATCGTATTGAGCAGGTCTTCATGAAAAGGGGCAAAAACACGGCAGGTATCCGTCTCCCCGCAGGCATACTGCAGCGCGAGAGACGTCTTGCCGCAGCCGCCGTCCCCTGTGATCCAGACAGGACTCCTCCTGTGCCTGAACTGGTCTTCGATCCATTCCAGTTCCTTTTTCCTTCCCTTGAAAATCCTGCCTGTCCGCGGCGGCTGAGACACAGATGCTACAGCCGGCAGGCCGCTGAGCCTTGATTCTCTCTCTTCCACCTTGAGAATCTGGATATTCCGAGGCAGAAGGCTGCAGAGGCAGCTGCAACTGTCGCGCAGAAGGGCCGCCAGCAAGAGCCATGTAAGGGCTGTTCCCAGCGCCCGGTCCGCGTTTTCCTCTTCGCCCCTTGCGGTATAGTCATCAAAAGAATCCAGCAGAGAACGTATGTGGCGAAAGATCGCATAGCGGTCCGAAGGGTTCATCTGCGGCACCAGCTGCTTTTCCTCTTCCTGCCCGTTTTTCAGAAAACCCGCTATCTCATTGCGCAGATCCTGTTTGGTCATTCCGCTGTAGGCGCCGCAGTATTTTCCCGCAATCAGAATATTGGCCTCGAGAATACACCGCATGGACGCGGACGGCGTGACCTCGCCCTGCTCCGGATCTCCGTCGGCCAGCATTCTGTCAAACTGAGCCCGCCCGGAAGCAACCGAATATCCTTTTTCTTCACAGCGCAGCAAAAAGCTCCGGCGTTTGGGATCCGCCTGAATATAGTCCATCAGGGCGTCCCATCCCCCGAAATGCAAAAAAAGGAAGTGGTTCATCTGCAGGTTGGGGCGCCCGTGTTTTGTCAGTAATTCCGTCATGTAAGTGAGGCATTCGTCAGAAAGACCAACCCCGGTGTGGTTCCCCTTGGGCAGAGAGAGATCGGAAGCCGAGAAGCGTGCCAGCGGCCTGCTCTTGTCTTTGGAATAGAGCCGGCGGTCGATTGCCTCCAGAGTGAGAATATAGTCACTGCTCATAAGTATGTTCCATTCCTCATGATTTCATCATTGAATAATATTCTGCCTTCAAGACTGCAGGATGGCAGCCGCAAAGTCCGGCCCCATACGCCTGGCCTGAGGCAACTGCTCCCGGGGAACTCCGACCGCACACACGGCCTGAGGCAGCCGGGGCCGGCAGACAACTCCCGGACACGGCTTTGCAGCCCTGTTTTGCTAAGACGGCCGGGTCCGGCAGGCCTGAATGATCCCGTCAGTTGGCAGTCCTTTCGGCATTACAGTAGATCAGGCGCAGATGCAGCATGGAAATCTCCTCCCAGGGAATCTTCATATCTATGTCCTCTATCTCAATGGACCAAAGCGCCTGCCGGTTGGTCCAGAAGCAACCGTTATGACGGCTGAGGGCGATCTCCGCGATCGCCTCATTGGAATCAATTATAGCACACTCAATTTCCGGCTCAATGTCCGGCACCGCAGGGGATTTAGTGCAAGCAGTCATCCTTCCCCGGATCGTGATCCTGCCGCCCTTCCTGTCCGTCACTGTCTTCACCATATCGATCCGGATCCCCGATTCCAGCCCCATGGGATCCTCTATTACAGCATTCATTTGCCACCTCCTGTTTTTCGTGAGCACTGCTGTATTGCAATGTGCCGGTGTTTTCAAGATTCCTCATAAAATATGGTAATGAATGCAGTTTGCATGGACAATGCATTTTCAAGGGAAATAATCCCTCAAAATAACCCTGCGAATCAGTCTTCAGAATAAGTCTGTTAAATAAATATGGGAGGATAAATGCGAAAGGATAAATGGAAGTGAATAGATGGGGGATGCCCGGCAAAATAGTGTAAAGCGATATTTCTGCTGTTTTAAAAAAGAAAACGCGGACAAAAGGGAATAAAAAAGAGAGAGCACTGCCGGACGGTTTATTCATGTCCGTAAGTGCCCCCTCCGCGAGGAGGAAGAAAGGCATGATCAGTGGATCGATCTGATCGCGTCCTTCATTTTGCCCACATAATCGCTGATATAGGGGGCGGCCTCTTTTCCGTGTTCCGCGATGATGCGGACGATCGCGCTCCCGACAATCACTGCATCAGCCAGCCTGGCCATGTCGGCGGCCTGCTGCGGGGTGTTGATTCCAAAACCGATTCCGGCAGGGAGATCCGTGGCCTGTCGGATTGCTTCCAGGATGGAGGCCAGATCTGTCTTAATCTCGGACCGGACTCCTGTAACACCCATGGAAGAAACGACATAGAGGAAGCCGCGGGCATCGGACGCAATCGCCTTGATGCGGTCCTCGGAGGTGGGGGCGATCATGGAAATCACATCCACACCGTGGGCAGCCGCGATCTCCGCGCACTCGTCTTTTTCTTCAAAAGGAAGGTCCGGAATGATCACTCCGCTGATGCCCACCTGTTCGCAGCGGGCAAAAAAGCGCTCATATCCGTAGTGGAAAACAGGGTTGAGATAACCCATAAAAACAAGGGGCATGTCGGTCTTCCGGCGCAGTTCCTCCACCATCTCAAAGATTTTGTCCGTTGTGGTTCCGGAGGCAAGGGCCCTGATGTCCGCTTCCTGGATCACAATTCCTTCGGCGATCGGGTCTGAAAAAGGAATTCCGATCTCCGCCAGATCAGCCCCGGCCTTTTCCATGGCGAGAATAAATTCTTTTGTCGATTCCAGATCCGGATCTCCCGCGGTAATAAAAGGGATAAAGGCCTTGCCGTGATCAAATGCGTTTTTGATAGTCTTATATTTCATGAGGGCGACGCTCCTTTTCATATTTTTGGTTGAAGTGATGACCTGTGCTCTTTGATTCACCTGTGAGCAGGCCGGGGCAGGACAGCAGGCTGAGTCACCTGTGAACTGCCCGGTTCAGCCGGACAGGCTGAGTCTCCTGAAGCAGACAAGATCAGTCGTGCAGGTTGATCCCTCTGTAGCGGGCGATGGCTGCGACGTCCTTATCCCCCCTGCCGGACAGACAGATGATGACGCTCTGGTCCGGGGACATTTCAGGTACGATTTTGCGGGCGTGAGCCACGGCGTGGGCACTCTCGATGGCGCAGATGATTCCTTCCGTGCGGGCCAGATATTCGAAGGCGGAGACGGCCTCCTCGTCGGTGACCGGTACATACTGAGCCCGGCCGGTTTCGTGGAGATAGGCGTGCTCAGGGCCGATCCCCGGATAGTCCAGACCTGCGGAGATGGAGTAGACCTCTTCGATCTGTCCGTATTCGTTCTGGCAGAACAGCGATTTCATGCCGTGGAAGACGCCCAGGCTGCCTTTGGCGATAGTCGCCGCGTGCTGTCCTGTCTCTATTCCCTTTCCGGCAGCCTCACAGCCGATCAGACGGACCTGTTCATCGCCGATAAAGTGGTAAAACATGCCCATTGCGTTGCTGCCCCCGCCCACGCAGGCCAGGACCGCGTCGGGGAGCCTGCCGTCCATCTCCAGGATCTGGGCCCGCGCCTCTTTTGAGATCACAGACTGAAAATCGCGGACGATGGTGGGGAAGGGATGGGGGCCCATAACAGATCCAAGCACATAGTGGGTGTCGTCCACGCGTCCTGCCCATTCGCGCATGGTCTCATTGACGGCATCCTTCAGGACCTGGGAACCGCTCTCCACAGGATGCACCCTGGCACCCAGGAGTTCCATACGGTAGACATTGAGCCGCTGCCGGTCACAGTCGATTTTGCCCATAAAGACTTCGCATTCCAGGCCAAGAAGAGCCGCCGCTGTGGCAGTGGCGACGCCGTGCTGTCCCGCGCCGGTCTCAGCGATCACCCTTGTTTTCCCCATTTTTTTTGCCAGGAGCACCTGGCCCAGGACGTTATTGATCTTGTGGGAGCCGGTGTGGTTGAGATCTTCTCTCTTGATGAAGACCTTCGCTCCGCCCAGGTCCGCGGTCATTTTTTCCGCGGGATATAAGAGTGAGGGACGTCCGGCGTAGCCGTTGAGCAGGGCCGTCAGCTCCTCTGTAAAAGCGGGATCATTTTTATAATGCTCGTATGCTTCCTCCAGGCGGATCAGCTCGTTCATCAATGTCTCCGGAACGTACTGACCTCCAAAATCTCCGAATCTTCCTTTTTTCAATTTCTATGCCTCCAATCCACTTATGCGCCTGCGGTCTGAAAGTGCAGGTCCCGCGCTGTCCTTCTG
>JAUNEM010000016.1:0-6613 GCA_030525515.1 Eubacteriales bacterium | reverse complement strand
GTTGTCCTTTTACAACCCTCTGGCCGTCTCTGTAAATGCCCTCATTTTTTGCGGATCTTTCCATCCGTCCGTCTCGACCTTGCTGCTGACATCCACCGCGGTGGGGCAGAATCTCCTGATTGCCGCCGCCACATTTTCCCGGGAAAGTCCTCCGGCCAGCAGCCAGGGATGGTTTCCCGGAAAGAGCCTTTTGACGGCGCGCACGCAGGTATCCGGATCGGCTTCCGCTCCGGAACTCTCTGCATGTTCCTGCAGAAAAGACTCCAGCATTTCCCAGTCGAAGGTTTTCCCCGTCCCGGTTCCGCTGTCGAGCAGGATCCAATGGGCGGAACTGGCAGACGCGGCATCCAGGTCTTTTTGCGAGCTGACACGGAAAGCTTTGATCACCGGCAGGGAAGTCATTGAAGTGAGCGTATTTATATATTCATTGTCTTCTCTTCCGTGCAGCTGGATCATGTCGATCGCGCCGCTGTCCGCCGCTTCTCTGATCTCTTCAGGATCGGCGTCCAGGAAGACTCCCACGGTCCTGATCCCGGGAGCCAGGATTTTGCGCAATTCCAATGCTTTCTCAAGACTGATGGATCTGCGAAAGCCCGGGGAGAGGATGAATCCGGCGAAGTCAGGCAGGATCCGGTTGGCCGCTTGTGCGTCCTCGGCGCGGCGCAGACCGCATATTTTGACAAGTGTCCTGTTGTCCATTTTCAGCTTCTCTTTTCTGTGGTACATCAAAGTGTGATCTGCCTGTCCGGTAATCCGCAGGTTTCCTCCCCGCCACGGAGGGAGGTGTTTTGAAATTTTGCCGTCGTGTGTTGTTTTACAGGTTTCCTCCCCGGCACAGAGGAGGGCTTCCACCTGCCATCAGGAACGGTGCAGGAGAAATTTTATCTGCTTACATCAGGAGGGTTTTTATCTGTTTAAATGTTATTTGCATTTGCTCCGAAGTCTTCGGATCTCTTCAGCCTTGTCATTGCTCCGCATCAGAGTCTCACCGATCAGGACGGCATTTGTATGATTGCGGTAGAGGATCCCGACGTCCTCCGCGTTGCGTATTCCGCTCTCGGACACGTAGATTCTGTCTTTCGGAACAAGGCTGCGGAGGCGGACGGAATTGTTGATGTCCACTGTGAATGTATGCAGGTCGCGGTTATTGACGCCGATGATCCCCGCGCCTGCGTCCAGAGCTCTGCTGACCTCCGTTTCGTCATGGGCCTCGACCAGGGCGGAGAGGCCAAGTTCATGAGACAGAGCCAGATAATCTCTCAATTCCCCGTCATCCAGGATCGCGCAGATCAGAAGCACGGCGGACGCGCCCAGAGTTTTTGCCTCATAGATCATGTAGGGATCGACAGTGAAGTCCTTGCGCAGGCAGGGGATCCTGACGGTCTGCGCTATTTCCTTCAGAAAACGGTCCTCCCCCTGAAACCACCCGGGTTCTGTCAGAACAGAAATGGCGGCGGCACCGGCCGCTTCGTATGACCGGGCAATCTCCAGGAAGGGAAAATCCGGGGCGATCAGGCCTTTTGAAGGAGATGCCTTTTTGCACTCGCAGATAAAATGGATTCCCGGGGCGGCCAGGGCTTTCTCAAAGGGGAATTCCTGCTCCCCGCATGAACCGTGGTTCATGGCAAGCGCACGTTCCCGCATTCCTTCGAGAGGCAGGTTTTTCTTTTTTTCAGCAACGCGGCACCGCGTGTACTCTGCGATTGTATCCAGAATTGTTGCCATGAAAGAGCTCCTTATTTCTAAATCTTATACCGTGTCCGGGCATGGTCCGCGGTTTTTTCATCCTGCCTGGTTGGAGACTGCGATGAAGGAATCCAACACGGCGAGCGCTCTGCCGCTGTCGATCATTTCGGCTGCCTTTTTGACTCCTTCCTCGATCGAGGAAACGGCGTTGGCGGCGTAGAGGCCGCAGCCGGCGTTGAGCAGGACGGAGGTCCTTCTGGCATCAGTGATCTTTCCCGCCAGAATGTCGCGTGTTGTCTGAGCGTTCTGTTCGGGCGTTCCCCCCGTAAGTTCCTCCTTTGTCCCGCGGGTCAGGCCGAACTGTTCGGGGGTGATGGTCCTCGTTCTGTAGAAGCCGTCCCGAAGTTCGCAGACCGTTGTGGGCGCGGACACCGAAACTTCATCCATTTTGTCTTTGCCGTATACCACGAGAGCGTGTTTGACGCCCAGGGAATCGAGGACCTTGGCCACCGGTTCCACAAGGTATTCGTCATAAACTCCCAGAAGGAAGAACTCCGGTTTTGCGGGGTTGGTGAGGGGACCCAGGATATTAAAGACTGTCCTGAAGCCCAGCTCCCGGCGTATGCTTCCGACATATTTCATGGCGCTGTGATATTTCTGGGCGAACATAAAACAGAATCCCACCTCCTTGAGCAGCCTGCGGCAGAGGTCAGGGTCTTCATGAATATTGGCGCCCAGGGCTTCCAGGCAGTCGGCTGTGCCGCACCGGGAAGAGGCGGCGCGGTTTCCATGCTTGGCGACTTTGACGCCCGCCGCCGCAATCACCATGGCGGAGGTAGTGGAAATATTAAAAGTATTGGCGTTGTCACCGCCTGTTCCGACAATCTCGAGCACATCCATACCGGGATGTTCCACAGGCGTCGCATGGCTGCGCATGGAGACGGCACATCCGGAAATCTCATCAATTGTCTCCGCCTTGGTGCTCTTGGTTGAAAGGGCGGCCAGAAACGCGGCGTTCTGCGTGGCGGTGGTCTTACCGCTCATGATCTCATTCATGACGGTCTCCGCCTCTGAAAATGTGAGGTCCTGCTTAGTGACGATTTTGATGATAGCTTCTTTGATCATAATGACTCCTTTCCTTTGGTTCTTCCTGCGCAGACCTCCGGAGGATTGTTTTTTGCCGGAATTTCATCTTCTTTTTCCGTCAAAAAAAGCCCCCGGCAGCACAATACCTGAAAATAGTATTGTCCTGCCGGGGACGAAACATCGATCAAAATCATGATGCCCGCGGTACCACCCCGGTTCACACACCACCGATCCGCCTCACCTGCAGCCGGCTCTCCGGATTCTATAAAAATCCGGCGGAAACAGCCCAGATCAAGAGCAGTCAGAGCGCGCACACTCTGCGAAATTCCAACAAATTTCCGGCAACTGACGTATGCCTTACGTCGCGTCATACTCGGAACTTTCGCCGGCTTTCCGGCCTTCCTTTCAACGCGCCCTCCGCGGACCATTATTCGTGTCAGCATACCGCCCGGCTCTCACCTGCCCGGACTCTCTGTGGGTGCCCCTCACGCTTTACTTCCGCATCAACGGTTTAAACAATCCATTATGAAATTGTAGGGATGAGTTTCGTATTTTCGATTGCAGCAGTTCGCAAAACCGCTCAACTCATCGCTTTAACTCATTAGAGCGCACTTATCCTCATTTGTCAAGCGTTTTTTACTTTTGAAATGAACCTCACAAATGACCTGATCAACGGCCTGGCGGATGGCAGGCGGGTTCTCACAGATTTTTCAGCGTCACCAGCTGGTAGATGTGATAACCGACCTGCAGCGGAGCAGGCATCAGAAGATCAGCCGCAGTTTCAATCAGCACTTTTCTGCGAAGTCTGTTCTTGACCTCTGGACTGAGCTTTCTGCGCTTAAGTTCTTCCCTGCTGATCCTGTCGTCAAGTTCACTGGCGAACAGCTCCACATTATGGAACTGCAGATTTTTGAGTCTGCTCAGGATGCCTTCACGATCCTGCTCATATGCAAAAGCAATGCCGCCGGACGAAGGATAGATTTTAACCTTTGAGACACCCTTGTGCCCCTCCAGAGCATACCTGAGTACCTCAGCCTGTGAAGAAGTAATGCGCCCCCTGCTCAGGTGAAGTCTCATGTATCCGGAAGTCTCGTGCATAATCGTATAGTTCATGAATCTCCTTCCTGCCGCCCGGCCTGCTGTCTTCTTCCCATCCCTTACCTCCGGGGAACGTGAAGCCTGGCTGATGCCTCCCGACGTGAACAGATAACCTTAATCCGCCTTCTTTTGCGACAGCTTTGCCGCTGCCTTGGACTCGAAACGGGCGCGGTCCACGACCGCCCTCTGGTGAGTGCCCTCACCGATCAGGCCTGCCTCATCATAGCAGGTCACCTTGAAGGTCATGACCCTGCCGTTGGAAGCCGCTTCCGTCAGCTCTGTCTCGACACGGACCTCCATTCCAAGGGGAGTCGCCGCCACATGTGAGACATTAATCGAAATACCGACCGTGGTCTTTCCCTCTTCCAGTTCCGGCTGTACAGACATTGCCGCCGTGTTCTCAATCGCGGCGATCATCGAAGGAGTGGCGAACACGTTTACCAGCCCGCTGCCTACTCTGGACGCAAGCATCTCCTCACTCACAACAAATTTCTTTTCTCCTCTGATTCCCACCTGAACAGCCATTTGAAGCCTCCCGTATTTTGGTTAAATCTAATCATTGTGCAGTTCCATGTCTGTCTGCCACAAACTACGTTTGATTATACCGTGAATATGAAATCCAAGACTTGTCCGCGAGTCCCGCGCGTCGGATTCTGCAACAACGTTCCTGAACCGGGGCTGCACCATCATTTCACGCAGCAGACAGGGGGATTATTCCTCCAGCCAGGTATCGTCCGGCTTTGTCTCCTCAAAGGAGCCGCTGTGTTCAAGGTCATCCGTCTTGTTGTGGATGATCAGCTCCTGTGTCTTGACGCTGATTCTGCTGCCGGGCTTCACTGAACTGGTAATGAACACGTTCGATCCGATGACCGATCCCTCTCCGATCGTTGTCTCGCCGCCCAGAATAGAGGCGCCGGCATAAATGGTAACATTGTCTTCGATCGTGGGATGACGCTTGGCGCCGCGCAGGCGCTGGCCTCCGCGGGTCGAGAGCGCGCCGATCGTGACGCCCTGGTAGATCTTGACATGCTTTCCGATGATCGAGGTCTCACCGACGACGATGCCGGTGCCGTGATCCATGAAAAAATATTCTCCGATCGTCGCGCCCGGATGGATATCAATACCGGTCTTGCTGTGGGCGTGTTCGGTCATCATCCTGGGAATGAGCGGCACACCGAGCAGGAAGAGTTCGTGGGCCAGACGATTGATCGTACTGGCCAGAAGGCCCGGATAGCAGAGGACAATCTCCGCCTTGTTGAAGGCCGCGGGATCTCCCTCAAAGGAAGCCTGCATATCTGTGTTCACGAGTGCCCGGATCCTGGGAATCCTGGCCAGAAATTCAATAGTGAGCTCCTCTGCCTTTTCGCTGAGTTCCTCATAGGGAGTCTCTGCATATTCCTCACGAAAGGGCAGGGCGATCACGATCTGTTTTTTCAGATTGTAGATCACATCCTCGATCACCACGGCAATCCGGCTGTCATAGCTGTAGCTCCGGAAGGCCTTCTCCCTGTAATATCCCGGAAACAGAATCTTGAGCAGCTTGTAGACGAGATCCACAACGACTGCGCTGTCCGGCTGATTGAAAACATTCATGTTGTCAATATCACGGCCATTCCTGTAGTCGTCCAGAATCAATTTGGTCACATTCAGAACCCGTGTATTAATATCGTTGCTCATATCTGCTGAATCCTCTCTGAAATAAAATCTTCTCTCCGCACCCGCAAAGGGCACAACCCCCCGGCAGTGTCAAAGTTGTCTGAGATCGTCTTCTCTCCGCACCCGCAAAGGGCAAAAAACAGTGTACTCATTCAATATACCACATCAGCCGGTTTCATGAAACAAAAAAAGGAAGGCAGCACAAACCCGGAGCCAAACCTCCGGTCTCTGTTTTACTCATCACGCCCGGTAAAATAAGGCAGAGGCTGCCGCACCGTCCTCTCCCCCCGGCCGGCCCGTGTCCGCCGTAAGGCGGAATGATACCTTATGCGGGCCGTGTCATAAAAATAAGTCTCGCAAGCGAGACTCTCGCGCCGGGCGCGGTCGCTTCAGCAACATGATTCATTACGCGCGGGTGCGCATCCTCCCGGAGGGTTTTTTACCTCATAGGAAATGGCAATTTCCTGTGAGGTAAAAAAAAGGAGACCTTCTCCTGAGAGAAGATCTCCTGTCTGATTTGAATTTTTCGGGGTTGTGAGAATTCTGATGTGCTGCTTGCATACCGCATTTACGCTGCTGATCTGTCGCGGCGAATTGCTGAATAAGGCTTCTCACAACTGCATGCAGAGCGTAATCCCCGCTGCAAGACGCAATATGTTGAATAAAGACGTCCTGAAAAGCGCCGCCGATTAACGCTTGGAGAACTGAGGAGCACGACGTGCGCCTTTGAGACCGTATTTCTTTCTCTCTTTCATACGAGGGTCACGAGTCAGGAAACCGGCCTTCTTGAGGATGGGACGGAAATCAGCGTCAGCCTCGATCAGGGCACGGGAGATGCCGTGGCGGATGGCGCCTGCCTGGCCTGTGGTGCCGCCGCCCTTGACGGTGATCTTGTAGTCGTACTGACCGGTTGTACCAGTCAGAACGATGGGCTGATTGACGATAACCTTGAGAGTCTCAAGACCGAAATACTCGTCGAGAGTTCTGCCGTTGATAGTCATATTGCCTGTACCGGGGGTAAGGAAAACACGTGCAACAGAGGATTTCCTTCTGCCGGTTCCATAGAATGTCGCTTCTTTAGCCATTG
>JAUNEM010000129.1 GCA_030525515.1 Eubacteriales bacterium | reverse complement strand
CAAGTTTTGCTTCAAGGGTTTGGTTCAAAGTTCAGGGCAGCTTTGGACAGCTCCGGTTTTGGCAGAAACCCTTTGATAAACCCTTTGATCGGACCGGACTGATGCAGTCAGACACAAACAGTATTACGATCACAACTGCCGGCAGAGGACAGGACAGGTCCGGTGAGAGAAAAGAAAAGCTGTAAAAAATGAAACAAAAGGAAAAGGAAACGATCCCGGCGGGGCGGATCCGCGATCTTGCCCGCCAGGCGGAACAGAACGACTATCTGACCCACACAGGCTTCCTCTCGCTTTCCGAACAGTCTTTTGCGGCGGCGGAAACGGATCTTTTCACAGGGAAAAGAGACCGGAAGGGGGGATGGGACGAGGCGTCAGGAAAATGGGGAGAAGCCGGCCCGGGCCTGTATGGCGCGGCGCGCAGTGTCTTTTACGGAGGCTTCTCTGAAGCAGACAGAAAGGTGCTCTTTTTTCTGCCATCCTACCTGGATGAAGAAGAGCTTATCCGCCGGGAAGACAGCGGGGAAGGCATCCTGTCCTGTCTCAGGCTGACTGTGCGGGGAGCGCGTTTTACGAAGGAGATCGGGCACCGGGACTGCCTCGGAGCCCTCATGCACCTTGGGATCGGACGGGAGCAGATCGGCGATATATTGATCGCCGACGACGGGTCAGCCGCCTTTATCTATGTGCTCTCTTCCATGGCGGACCACATCTGCCGAGAGCTTATCACTGTGGGGCGGGCCCATGTCGATCTCGAGATTGTGCCCCCCTCGTCCTGCGCGGTGCGCCCCCATCTGGTCGAACGCGCGGGGACTGTCGCCTCGGTCAGGATCGACAGCCTGATCGCGATGGTTTTTCGCCTGTCCAGATCTGCGGCACAGGACCTCATCGCCGGTGAGCAGGTCTTTGCGGACGGCAGGACGGTGACGTCCTCCTCCTGGGAGCCGTCCCCGGGCTGCCGGATCTCTGTCCGCGGACATGGAAAATTCATTTTTGACGGTGGGGAAAAAACGACCAGAAAAGGCAGGATCCTGGTTAAGACAAGAGTCTTTTCCTGAACCCGGATGATTTTTGTGGCGCAAGTATTCATCCTATGTTACTGTGGACATAGAGCAACGCCAGGGCGCCGGACGCGCCTGCAGCGGGGCAGGGTTTCTCTTGAATCCTGATTCTCGCAGGAACCGGGCGCCGGACGCGCCTGCAGCGGGGCAGGATGCAAACAGGCAGTGCATGGCGGGATCGCGGAACGTTCTAAAAATCCTCAGACAGTTTATTATACATGTTTGCGGTCGTCAGACCATGGCAAAACGTACGTATAGAAAGGAGGACGGCACGGGACGACAGCTCGTGTCAAAAGGAAAATGAATTATCAGGATGCATACCGTAAACTGGAGGAATTTGGACAGCAGCATGTCCTTAAATATTATGAAGAGCTGAACGACGAAGAGAAGGCGGATCTTCTCCGGCAGATCGAAGAGACCGATTTTTCTATCGTAAAATATTTGGAGCACAAGGGCGGTGAAAGCGGCGAAGGCCATATTTCTCCGATCGGCGCCATGGAACTTTCCGAGGTAGAAAAGCGCCGCGATGAGTTTACCGAGATCGGCCTGGACGCTGTGCGCCGGGGAAAGGTCGGCGCGGTTCTTCTCGCCGGAGGTATGGGGACCCGTCTTGGATCCGAGGATCCCAAGTGCATGTACGATATCGGCATCACGCATCCGGTGTTCATCATGCAGAGGCTGGTGGAGAACCTGATGGAAGTCGTGGACGCCGCGGGTGTTTTCGTCCCCTTCTTTATTATGACCAGCGACAAAAACCATGACAAGACGGTCGCCTTTATGAAAGAAAAGAACTACTTCGGATACGATCCCTCCATGGTCTTTTTCTTTAAACAGGAAATGGCTCCCGCCACGGATTACCAGGGCAAAGTCTATATGGAGACCAAAAGCAGAATCTCCACTTCTCCCAATGGAAACGGCGGCTGGTTCCAGTCCATGAAGCGCTGCGGCCTGATCGATAAGATCCATGAACTGGGCATCGAATGGCTCAATACATTTGCTGTCGACAATGTCCTGCAGAGGATCGCGGATCCGGTGTTTGTGGGCGCGACGATTGCGTCCGGAAGCGCCTGCGGGGCCAAGACTGTCAGGAAGGCAGAGCGCGACGAGCGTGTCGGTGTCATGTGCCTCAAGGACGGTCGTCCTTCTATCATTGAGTACTATGAGATGACTCCCGAGCTTCTCGATGCCAAAAACGAGAACGGCGATCCCGCCTACAACTTCGGCGTGATCATGAACTACCTGTTCCGCGAGAAGGACCTCGAGCGTATCGTCGACGAGTCCCTTCCCGTTCATATCGTGGAGAAAAAAATCGCCTGCCTCGATGAGAACGGCAATCCTCTTTCTCCCGGGGAACCCAACGGATACAAGTTCGAGCAGCTCGTACTCGACATGGTTCAGGAAATGGATTCCTGCCTGCCGGTCGAGGTCGACCGCGTCCGTGAATTTGCCCCGATCAAAAACAAGACCGGCGTTGATTCCGTGGAGAGCGCCAGAGTTCTCTGTGAGAAAAACGGCATTGTGCTTTGACGGGCTGACCCGGAGATCCGACTCCGGCTAACCGGGACCCGGACCTCGCGGCGAAAGCCCCGAACCAGGCTGCCAGAGCCCCCAGGCATCGCGGCCAAAGTCCCCGGACCTCGCGGTCAAAGCCTCGAACCAGGCGGCCAAAGCCGCGGGCATCGCAGCCAGAGCCCCCCGGGCATCGCGCAAGACAGCCTGTACCCGGACCTGATCCCGGGAGAAATGGAGAAATATGTTCCGTTTATGGGTAAGAGAGTGGAAGGACAACCACCTCATCAAGGATACAGTGATCGAGGATCCCTCCGACGATACCCGGACACACAAGGTCTTCCGGGCTCTGGAGGCGGCCTGCGTTGAGTTTGACCTGGCCGTTCCGGTGTGGCTGGACGCCACAGTCAGAGATTTCCAGAGGCATGCCAGGGCCAGGTTTACACGTGACGCCTTTGTGGAGGAGATAGACTTCGACTATCTGGAAATCTATGTGATCGAAGAGGACAGCATGTACTGAGATGAGAGAACACGCTGCAGTGCCTGCCCCTGCGGGAATGTGCACTGCAGCTATTCTCATGGAAGAAGCCGGTTTTCAGGGGCTGCTTCCGCTCCTGTCCGGATCGGGGAGTGAACCTCAGAGAGTACACAGATTCTCAATTTATATGAAAAAAACACACAAAAATAACACAATTCCCTTCTAAACTGATGTCGTAAAGAGAAATGAATATTAACGTTCCGGCACATTCCCGGTGCCGGACGATCTTTTTTGGATTTTTCAGTAATCGGAAAGGGGACAGACATGTGGGACGAAAAAATGAACGGTGAAAATACTGAAAGCAGGGATGGATTCGGAGCAGACACTTCCGCAACCGTGCCGGAGGGGGTTCCTTCTTTTAACCCCGCAGGAAATATGCCGGAGACCGGTCCTGACTTGTCAGCTTCCGCGGGAACGGCTGCAGGACCGGAGGAAAACTTCTCCACCCATACCTATAGTGATACCTATAGCGGAAACACCGGAATAAGCGGTCAGGCGACTGAGAATACGGGCAGCGGCCCGGCTTTCGGCGCATACAGCGAAGGAAGCGGAACGAGCGGATATTCCTATGAGAACACATTCCGGGACAGCTTCAATCAGAGCCGGGATGGCTTCGGCGGCGGCTCCGCTTATTCTTATAACAGCTATTCGGGCGGCTCAGGCAGTGCCTACGGCGCAAACCCTGATACCGGCGCCGTTTCCGGCAGCTATGCAGGCGGTTCCGGCACTACCGGACCGGCAGCAGGCGGCCCGGACCTGCTCTACAGCTCGGAAAAGAGACAGCGTGACTTAGGAGGAGAGAAAGCAGGAGCCACCGGACATTACTACAACTACAACCGCAATGATGCCCCCGGCACTGGAACACCCGCGAGCAGGGGCGGCAGCGGCTCCGGCGGAGGAAGAAAGGGAAAAGGAGTACTTTCCTACGTTCTGGCAGTTGTACTGATATTCATCCTGGGCGCGGGCGCAGGTTTCTACATCCAGGGACGAAGCTCCACCGCTTCTCTCCAGAGCGGCGCTTCCGCTTCCGGAGCAAAGGAAGACGGCTCTGCCAGGATCGGGACAGAAAACCGGAAGGAAAAGGATACTTCTGAAAGTGAAAATCCGGACTCCGGTCAGGCGGAGAAAGAAGGTGAAAGCCCCCGGGCGACACAGGAGTCTTCCGCAGGAGAGCTTACAACGATTTCCACTGTCCAGAAGGTGGATGCCAAGTCATCCGGTGCGGATACAGTTGTCGCGGATGTCGCGGAGAACGTGATGCCCGCAATCGTCTCAGTCTATAACAAATTCACGGAAGAAAGCCAGTTTTTCGGCAAGAGCTATACACATGAGGGCGAATCCACAGGCTCCGGAATCATCATCGGGGAGAACGGCGGAGAACTCCTGATCGTCACCAACAACCACGTTGTGGAAGGAGCAGACAGCCTCAGCGTCCAGTTCATCGACGAGAACAACTGTGAGGCCGCGCTCAAAGGCACAGATTCCGCATCGGATCTGGCGGTCATTGCTGTAAAGATCAGCGATCTGTCGGCCCAGACAAGAGATGCTATCGCGATTGCGGAGCTGGGAGATTCCGACGCTCTGCGCATCGGTGAACGTGTGATCGCAATCGGCAATGCCCTCGGCTATGGACAGTCTGTCACCGTCGGCTATGTCAGCGCCAAGAACCGCGAGTTCTCGGGAGAGGACGGGATCACCGGAACATTTATCCAGACCGATGCCGCGATCAACCCCGGCAATTCCGGAGGCGCGCTCCTGGATGATGAGGGCCAGGTGATCGGCATCAACTCCAACAAGATCGGGGGAGAGGCTGTTGAAGGCATGGGATTCGCCATTCCTATTTCCAAGGCCATTCCCATTATCGATAACCTCAAGGAGCAGGAGAGCAAGACCAAGGTTTCCGAGGAAGAGCGCGGAGTGCTCGGCATCTACGGAATCTCGGTAACTTCTGACGTCGCCAGCGCATACGGCCTCCCTGTCGGCGCCTACGTCGAGGAGATCATCGAAGGCAGCGGTGCTGCCAACAGCGACCTGCAGCAGGGCGACATCATCACCGCGATCAACGGCAGCGAGGTCACCAGCATGGAGAGCCTCTCCTCACAGATGACCTATTACGCCGCCGGAACCGAAGTGACGCTGACGGTTCAGCATCCGATCGACGGCGGAGACTATGAAGAAAGAGAAATCAAAGTCACCCTCTCCAGATCATCTGATCTGCAGACCCAGCAAATGGGCAGCGAAGATATGAGAGGAGAGGAGCAGTACGAAGAGGAAATCCCCCAGGAAGATATTTCCAATATATTCGGTTTCCCCTTCGGAAACTTTGGATTCTGATTATTATGCGGCTTATAATTCAGCTTATAATGCAGCCCCGGACCGCCCGAAAAGCGGACCGGGGCATTGCGGCATTTTATCAGATGGGTATATATGGGGCAAAAGACTGCATATGGCAAATAATACAAATGATAAAGATAAAAATTCTCATGTGACCGAATACTGTGTTATGTGCAGAAGACCGGATACCTCGGCGGGGAAGATGATTCACATGCCGGGGAATCTTTGCGTGTGCGGAGACTGCATGCAGAAAATGATGGACTTTGCCGGGAAAATGGATATTTCCCAGATGGACTTTTCCAAGATGACCGGCAACCCCTTTTTCGGCCAGAACTTTTTTGATATTTTTAACAGGTCAGGAAGCACAGGCGGGAACAGGCAGACCGGCGCGGACGCCGACAAGGGCGGGAAGGACAGCTCCGGATCCGGAGAGAAAGCCCGGCCTCTGACTGAAAGCGGCGGGAATACTGCCCTGAAAGAAGACGCGGGGCAGGAGGAGGACAGAACTTCCCGGAAAACTCCGGATCATTCAGTCGTCTTTTCTTCCGAGGATTCCGCGGAAGAGACGGATGACACATCCGCAGAGGAGGTCCCTGTGGAGATTGAGATCCGGGTTCCCGCCGGAAGCATGACAGGTCCCTTCAGTGATGACGACCCTGATGAGGAAGAACCGGACGAAGAGGAAGGCGGGGAGGACCGTGACCGTGGAGGACGCAAAGGCCCTTCCATCAGTTTTCTCAACCTGGGCGACATCTTCGGAAACGGAGGCGGATTCGGACAGGGCGGCGGACCGAAAGTCAAAAAGAAAAAGAAAAACACGAAAAAGCCTGTTTTTTCGATCGACAATATTCCTGCTCCCCATAAGATCAAGGAAGAGCTGGACAAATATGTCATCGGTCAGGACCGGGCAAAAAAATTTATTTCCGTCGCAGCCTATAACCACTACAAGAGAGTCCGGACAGGAACCATGGATGAGATCGAGATCGAGAAATCCAACATCCTTCTGATCGGACCGACCGGCTGCGGCAAGACCTACCTGGTCCGCACACTGGCGGATCTTCTGGACGTTCCCCTCGCCATCTCCGACGCGACCTCCCTGACCGAGGCGGGCTATATCGGGGATGATATCGAGAGCGTGATCTCCAAACTGCTGGCAGCCGCGGACAACGACGTGGAGAAGGCGGAGAAGGGAATCGTCTTTATTGATGAGATCGACAAGATCGCCAAGAAGAAAAACACCAATTCCAGGGACGTCAGCGGCGAATCCGTCCAGCAGGGACTGCTCAAGCTTCTCGAGGGAGCCGAAATAGAAGTCCCCGTGGGCGCGAGCAGCAAAAATGCCATGGTCCCGCTGGCGACTGTAAACACACGGAACATACTCTTTATCTGCGGGGGTGCCTTCCCCAACCTGGAGACGATCATCAGGGAGCGTCTCAAGAAGCAGACTTCGATCGGATTTGGAGCAGTGCTCAGGGATGCCTTTGACGAGGACAAAAATATCCTCGACAAGGTCACCAATGAGGACCTGCGCCGCTTCGGCATGATCCCGGAGTTTATCGGAAGACTTCCTGTGCTCTGCGTTCTGCAGGGCCTCAACACAGAGATGCTTGTCAGGATCCTGCGCGAGCCCAAAAACGCCATCCTCAAGCAGTACCAGAAGCTTCTGGCTCTGGATGAAGTCGATCTGCGCTTTGAGGATGACGCCATGCAGGCGATTGCCGAGAAAGCACTTGAGCGGGACACGGGAGCCCGCGCCCTGAGGTCTGTCATAGAAGAATTTATGATGGATATCATGTACGAAATCCCCAAGGACGACAACATCGGAACAGTGACGATCACACGTGCTTTTGTAGAGGGAAAAGGCGGCCCTGTGATCGAAATCAGAACCGATACACCGCGTCAGATTCCCATGAAGCAGTCACCTGAACAAACAGCGCCGTCGGGCGCCTGAAGGGATGCCGGATGATTTCAAACAGCGCCGTCGGGTGCCTGAAGGGATGCCG
>JAUNEM010000128.1 GCA_030525515.1 Eubacteriales bacterium | reverse complement strand
AAAGGCTCTCGTGTCAAAGGCTCTCTCCACCTCTGCCCACTGTTTTAGATTTTGATGTGGTATAATGAATACGATCAGACGCGCTTATCAATTCAGAATCCAATACTCCGGATTGAGAGCGAAACGTGAACATGAAAGGAGGCTTCAAAATGTCAACCCCTCATATTGCTGCTAATCCCGGAGATATCGCGCAGACAGTCCTTCTGCCCGGAGATCCGCTCCGCGCGAAAGTTGTCGCGGAGACTTTTCTCGAAAACCCGGTCTGCTTCAATACCATCCGCAATATGTTCGGATATACCGGAACTTATAATGGAAAAAAGGTCTCAGTTATGGGAACCGGCATGGGCATGGCGTCCATAGGCATCTACACTCATGAACTGATCCATTTTTACGATGTCAGAAATCTGATCCGGATCGGTTCCTGCGGAGCAATCACTCCCGAAGTCAAGATCGGGGACATCATTATGGCACAGGGCGCCAGCACTGATTCCAACTATGCCTATCAGTACGAACTCCAGGGTTCCTTTGCGGCGATTGCTTCCTTTGACCTTCTCCGCAGAGCCGTTCTCTCCGCCGAGGCCCATGGATTTCCCTTTGACGTCGGCAACGTCTTCTCGACTGACATCTTTTACAAAGAAAAACCGCTCTGGAAAGACTGGGCACAGATGGGATGCCTGGGAGTTGAAATGGAGACCTTTGCGCTTTACTGCAATGCAGCCAGAGCCTCCTACGCGTCAGGGAATGGGGGCGTCGGCCACGAAGTGAAAGCCCTCGGAATCTTCACGGTCTCCGATTCCCTGGTCACCGGAGAAGCGACAAGCGCCGAAGAGCGCCAGAACAATTTCATCAATATGATGGAAGTCGCCCTGGACGTCGCCGCCCAGCTGTAAAAAAAGTAGACCCCGCGCCCAAATGACCTGCGCAGGGCTTTTGTGATGAAAAATGAAGGGCTGTGCCGTATTCTGACAATCGAATTTTGTCAGATGCGGCACAGCCCTTTGCTGTCCCTGTTTTCCGGAGATTCAGATTGAGCCGGATGGAGTACAGTCCTCTGCTGTCATTATTTTCCGGAGATTCAGATTGAGCCGGATGGAGTACAGTCCTCTGCTGTCCCTGTTTTCCGGAGATCCAGATTGAGCCGGGTGGAGTACAGTCCTCTGCCGTCACTTTATTTGTGCTTACATGCAGTATTTGCAGTCCTGTAGAGAACCCTCCGTCTCCCCTGCCGGAAGCTGCGCATTTCTCCGAATCAAATGCCCGGATCCGACAGCTTCCTGAACAGGTCCAGATATTCGCGCTCCACCTCTTCAAAGGGACGCACCCTGTAATCCGGCTTCACATGGACTGCCGGCTCCGGCAGAGACTGGGGCTCCTCAAGCAGGATCTCAAGATCATACCAGAGAAAATCGTCGTCGATTTTTTTCAGGTTCTGCTGCTCTTCTTCTGTCAGTCCGCTGCCCAGAAACTTTTCAAAAATCAGATCCAGCATGCGGTCTTCCTGCTCACGGTACTCCGGAAGAGACTTCTTGAAGGGGCGCGGTATGTCCGATAGATAACACTCGCCGGCATCATGCAGAAGGCAGGCAAGGGCCATCCTGTTTCCAAGTCCCCGCGCCTGTGCTTCTTTTGCGCAGCAGATACAGTGCTCTCCGACCGACCAGAAGGAATGTACATGACCATTTCCCCTGCAGATCAGGGACAGGGCATGCGCAATGTCCTCGATGCGGAATCCGGCGGAATCCGGCTCGGTCGGATAAAATCTCACTCCGCTGTATGTTCTGATGTATTCTGCCATATCTGATATTTCCCCGAAAACTTTTTCCAAAACACTTCTGTTCCATAGCTGTCTGACGCAGTCAGCATGTCCGTCGACAGACGATGTAAGCAGCCTGCTGCTCTCGGCGCGGGATTATATCTGCGTGCTGCACTTGCAGCAGCTTCTTTCCCGCTTCCTTCTCCTGTCTTTTCGCAGTGTCGTTCCCGCTGCCCGGGGAACAGCTGCAGCTTCTCTGTCAGACCACACCGTTTTTGCGGATGCGGGCTTTCACCCAGGCCATGCACACGAGGCACATGACGATCTGGAGGGCAGAGGAGAAGGGAGTCGCCAGTCCTATGTGGAAAAGAGAGACCGGGACCCGCTTACTCATCAGGAAGGACACAGGCACACGCACGCAGAAGGCGCTCACGATGCCCTGCATCATGACAAAGCGCGTCATGCCGATTCCGTTGTAAAAGCCGATAAAGCAGAAGAAGACAGGTGTAAGTAAGCAGTCGATGGCATAGGCCTTGAGATAGTCGGCGCCCGCCGCCGCGACCTCCATATCCCTGGCGAACAGGGAAGCCAGGCTGATTCCGTGGAAAAAGGACAGCCAGAACATGACTGTACCTACCGCCAGGGACAGCAGAATTCCATATCTCAACGCCTTCTCTGCCCGGTCAAAGCGGCCGGCGCCGGCATTTTGTGCCACAAAGGCAGACATGGACTGCATAAACGCCATGGGCACGAGCATGATGAAGGCACACACCTTCTCCGCGACTCCGATTCCCGCTGAGGGAATGACGCCCAGGGAGTTGACGATTGCCTGTATGATCAGGAAGGAAATGCCGACCAGAAAATCCTGAGTCGCAATGGGAAGTCCCAGCCTGGTGATGCGCCCGGTGAGCTCGCGGTGGAAACGGATATGTTCCTTTTCCAGGGAGAAGGGCAGTGTTCTCCTTCGCATCAGCAGAAGGGAGATCACGACACTCACCGCCTGGGCGCCGACCGTCGCGATCGCCGCTCCGACCGTTCCCAGATGGAAGCCGGCGACCAGGATCAGATCTCCGACGATATTGCATACACAGGCGATGGCCACAGTGATCAGGGGTGTGACGGAGTCCCCGATTCCGCGGAAGATGCTGCCGATCAGGTTATAGGCGATGATGACAAGCATACCGCCGCCGCAGATCCGCACATAAATCTTTGTGAGGTCGAATGCTTCCCTGGGGGCATGCATGACAGTCGCGATCATCCCCGCTCCGGACACACACAGAATTGTGAACACAATCCCGATACAGGCAAACAGTACAATACAGGCCCCGATCGTCTCGCCTCCCTTTCTTGCCTCTCCGCGCCCGATCTGCTGTCCCAGCAGAATCGTCGCACCCATGGCAAAGCTGGCCACCAGATTTGTCAATGTCAGCATGATCTGAGATCCGGTGGATACCGCGGAGACATGTGCCGAAACACTGCTTACTTCTGTAAACTGTCCCACGATCAGCAGGTCCACCGCCCCGTACATAGCCTGTAAAAACAGGGCAGCCAGCACCGGAAGGGCAAAGCGCACCAGGGGGAGCAGGATTTTCCCTTCTGTAAAAGTCCTGACCTGAGCCTGCCTTTTATTTTCTGCCTTGGTTTTTGTTTTCATTTTTTCCTCTTCCGAACATGTCGAGACACTTTCTGCTCTTTTGTGTTTTCTTTGCTTCCTGACCGGCCGGGCATAAAGTCTCCGCCTCCCGCGCTCCCGTTAAAAAACAGGGGGGTCTGCAAAAGAAGGGTTACAAATATGCATGAAATGGTACTATACTATGCCTAAGATAATCCTTACCTGTCACGTCCTTACCCGGGTGTGATTGCTGCTTCCATCATCAAATGATAATACAGAAAGGTCCTCAGGCACAAAACACATGAAACGAGTCGATTTTGAAAATGGAAAAATACTGCACAACATTCTGGCAACAGCTCTTCCCATGCTCGTGGCTCAGATCCTGAACCTGCTGTACAACATCGTGGACCGGATCTATATAGCCCGTATTCCGGGGAGCGGAACTGCCGCGCTGGGAGCGGTCGGCCTGTGTTTTCCCCTGGTCATCCTGATCACCGCCTTCACCAATATGTACGGCAGCGGCGGCTCTCCTCTGTTTTCCATGGCGCGCGGCGCCGGGCGGCGCGAGGAGGCTTCCCGCATCCAGGACACGGCTTTTTTCCTGCTCATTGCCACCGCAGTCTTTCTGACCGTTTTCGGTGAGATCTTCGGCCGGCCCATCCTTTCCGCCTTCGGAGCGTCGGATGCCGCCATGGTATACGCCATGCCCTATCTGCGCATCTATTTATTGGGAAATATTTTTTCCATGATCGCCACCGGCATGAACCCCTTCATCAACGCCCAGGGCTATTCCACCATCGGGATGACGACTGTCATCATCGGTGCCGTCACCAACATCCTCCTTGACCCGATCCTGATCTTTGTCCTGGGGCTCGGGGTGGAGGGCGCCGCGATCGCGACCGTTTTCTCCCAGGCCCTTTCGGCCGTCTTCGTTCTGCGCTTCCTTTTCGGAAGAAAAGTCGATTACCGCCTGCATCTAATGGGTATGAATGAAATCCGCAAATGCGGTCCCCGGGCGCGCAGGATCATCGGGCTGGGCATGGCCGCCTTTATCATGCAGTTCACCAACAGTGTTGTCTCCATCAGCTGCAACAATGTTCTGGCCCACGTCGGCGGCGACATTTATGTCTCGGCCATGACCATGATCAATTCCGCCCGGCAGATGTTCGAGACGCCCCTCCTCGCGATCGCCGAGGGAACCTCTCCGATCATGAGCTACAATTACGGCGCAAAGCGCATGCGCAATGTCCTGGAGGCAGGCAAAATCATGTTCGCCATGAGCTTCGCCTACTGCATCGTCATCTGGGGCGTCATGCGGCTGTTCCCCATGTTCCTGCTCGGCATTTTCAGTTCCGATCCGGGCCTGAAGGAGACCGCCCTCCCCTGCTTCAATATTTATTTTTCCACTTTCATTTTTATGGTGCTGCAGCACGGCGGACAGGCGACCTTCAAATCCCTGGGCAAAAAGAACCACGCCATCTTCTTCTCCCTCTTCCGCAAGGCTGTGATTGTTGTCCCCCTGACCTACCTGCTCCCTTACGTGTTCCATTTTGGAACAAACGGCGTTTTCGCGGCAGAGCCTATTTCCAACGTGGTCGGAGGCCTGGCCTGCTTCATCACCATGCTGCGGGTCGTACTGCCTGAACTCAGGGAGGGCGAGATTAATCAGCAAGGGATCTGAAGCACATACGAGGAGTCAGATTTGACGCAGTCATCATAAAGGTGTGGATATCATCACGGAAGTGTGATACCGGGTACCTGAAGCACATACGCGGGGGCAGGAACTGCTTCCGGGCATCCTCTGCTCTCACAGGCTGCCCTTCGTGCCGGACATCGCCGGTCAGGCGTGCCGGATATCGCCGGTCACTGTCACTTCCAAAAAGAAATTCCGCGCTCTTACAGGCCGCCCGGCGGTTTGTGTGCGGTCCATTTTCTCATGGTATTGAGCACACGCTTTTTGTCGGCTGACCACTGCGGAGCGATCAGCAGCTTTTTGGGGCCGTCCCCGGTGAGACGGTGGATCACTATATCGTCAGGCAGTATTTCCAGGCAGTCCCGGATCAGGGCACAGTACTCTTCCAGGTCCATGACGGGAAAAGGAGTTCGCCGGTATTGTTCCGCCAGCTGTGTGCCGCGCAGGATCTGCAGCTGCTGAAGCTTGATCCCGTCCGGGCGCGGATCCATCCCGGAGAGGAAGCGCACCGTCTCCAGCATATCTTCGCGGGATTCTCCCGGCAGCCCCAGGATCACATGGACGATCACCTCCGCCCCGATTGCCTTCAGCTTTTTTACAGCGTCCTCAAAGGCCGGCAGCGAATAACCTCTGTGCACTGCCTCCGCGATCCGCTCGTGGATCGTCTGCAGGCCCAGTTCGACCCAGACCGGCTTGATCCTGCTCAGTTCTCCCAGCATCTGCAGAATGTCCGCCGACAGGCAGTCAGGGCGGGTCCCAATGGACAGGGCGGCGATTTCCGGCCGCCGGATCGTCTCCTCATAGAGGGCTCTCAGCCGCTCCGGCTCCCCGTATGTGTTGGTGAAGGATTGAAAATAAGCGATGTATTTTCTCTCTGAGACAGGGATTTTCGCCGGAAATTTGCCGTCTACCCGTGCCCGCGCGAGCCGGATCTGCTCATCGACGGGCAGGAAGGGAGCAGCGAACTCCCCCGAGCCCCCTTCCGAGCAGAAGGTACAGCCCCCGGTCCCGATCGTCCCGTCCCGGTTGGGACATGTGCAGCCGCTGGACAGCGAGAGTTTATAAACTTTTGTTCCGAACCGCTCCCTGAGCGCCTCCGACAGCATTTTCTGTTTCATTTCTGCGCTCTGGCTTCCATCCAGTCCTTCAGATAAACGTATACCTGTTCCTTACCGATCTCGTTCAGGATTTCATGACGGTAACCCTCAAAGATTTTCACCTTCAGATCCTGAATCCCTGCCTTCCAGAACATGGAGCCCAGTTTCCTGACGCCCCTGCCTCCTTCTCCGACGGGATCGTCATCTCCCGAGACGATCAGAACAGGCAGGTCCTTGGGAACACGGTCGACATTTTCCTGGTGACACACGAAGGACACGGTCTCAAACAGGGTTTTGTAACCGTTCAGGGTAAACATATATGTACACCGCGGGTCACTGTAGTATTTCCGCACGCTCTCGGGATCTTTGGACAGCCAGTTCCTGGCCGGATCCTTTCCGGACGTATCGTAGTTCAGGTTCTTGCGGAAAGCCATATAGGTCACCAGTTTGCTGCGGTGTCTCCATCCGAAAACCTTCGCGAAGCCTTTGGCGATCTGAATGCCCAGGGCGGAGGACCTGGGTTTTGTATAGCCGCTTCCCATGATAATGGCGCCGTCGATATCTCCGTGAAAAACAATATATTTGCGGAGCAGGAAGGATCCCATGCTGTGTCCCATCATGAAATAGGGAATACCCGGATATCTTTCCTGTGTGATCTGCCGCAGGCTGTGCATGTCCTCGATCAGGATCTCTCCCGCGTTTTCATCCGCAAAATATCCCCAGTCGTCCCGGGTCCGGATGGAGGACCCGTGCCCGATATGATCGTGGCCGACCACGGCAAACCCGTTCTGTGTCAGATACAGGGCAAAGGGTTCATAGCGCTCTATATGCTCGATCATCCCGTGTGTGATCTGCAGAACCGCCTTGATTTCCCCCTCATCCGGCGTCCATCGTATCGCGTGAATCTGTATTTTTCCATCTTTAGAAGGGTATGTAAAATCTTCTCTCACTGCCTGTTTCCTTTCTGTATCTGGAATATTTTTCTGTGTTTGGAACCTCTTTGTCGATCATCCATAACAGCATCATACCACAAATATCATTTTTTATCTGAGGATATGGCCTTCTGCTGTAACGCATAGTTCCGCCTTTTCGTCTGATTAAGTACAGGCGGGCCGGCCGCTTCTTCTTTTTAAAGAATATAAAAAATTTTTATAATACTCAAAAAAGTAAACGAAAACCCCGGAATATTTTCCTGAAACTCAAAAAAATCATCACAACCCCCGGAATATTTTCCTGCAATTCCAATATATTCCAGGGAGGTTCAAAATTCTCAGGAAAACCCACTTTACTCAGGGAGGTTCAA
>JAUNEM010000320.1 GCA_030525515.1 Eubacteriales bacterium | reverse complement strand
ACCATTCGAAGATAGAACCATTTGGCGATGGACACATTCAGTGCCGGAACCATCCGGCGATGGAAATACGGAAGAATTGAGAGTACGATGACACGAAGCCCTTTACAGAAAGACTCTTTTGTTCCTTAAGACCTGGGGATGTGGAAGCCGTTGGAGGAGACTGTCGCAATCTGCGTTCCCAGCTCATCAGTCACATCGATGCAGTAAAAGGTCGTGCTGCGGCCGTCCTTGAGGACCCGGGCTTCAGCCGTCAGCTTTTTTCCCCTGGCGGCGCCCAGAAAGTTGATCTGGCTGGAGAGAGTGACGGTGATGCCTTCTTCAATGTCATAGTTGTTGGCTACCGCGAAGGCAAAGTCGGCCATGGTGTAATAGACCGCACCCATCACGCGGTTGGCGGCGTTCATGTGGCGGGAGTCCAGATCCAGAGTGACTTTCGCGTAACCCGGCCGGGCTTCCTCAATCTCGATGCCTGTGGTGGCGGTGGCATAGACATCGGCTTCAAAAAAATTCTTTACTTCTTCCAGTGTTCTCATATAAAAAATACCTCAGATATGTTCGTGACAGGCGGCGCACGGGGATCCCGATTTAAAAAATATATCACCCGGGGCGCGCAAATGCACGGACTTTTCCATGTTTCCCCTACGTTACACTTTTTTTCTTTTTTTACTGTGGGTTTACAGGAGATAGGAATGCCTCAGATAGACTTGATCACCGGCTTTTTGGGAGCCGGTAAAACAACTTTTATCAAAAAATATGTAAAATTCCTGGTTGACCAGGGTGCTATGGTCGGAATCCTGGAGAGCGACTATGGCGCCATCAATATCGACCTTGCTTTTTTGCAGGATCTGATGGGAGACAACTGTGACGTGGAGATGGTCACGGGCGGGGACGGAATCCTGTCCCATCGGCGCAGATTTCAGACCAAGCTGATCTCCATGGCTATGACCGGCTACGATATCGTGGTCGTGGAACCTTCGGGAATATATGATACCGATGAGTTCTTTGACGCTATGGCAGAGGAACCGATCTGTGACTGGTATTCTCCAGGCTGCATGATCGCGATCGTCGATGCCGACCTGGGCGAACTGTCGGAGGAATCGGAATATCTTCTTGTGTCGCAGACGGATAATGCAGGCAAGATCCTGCTGAGCCATCTGGAAAAAGGAATCCCGGAAGAAGAAAAGAGGCAGAAGGTCTCCAATGTGCTGGACAGGGTGAACCGGGCACTGGAACGCTTCAAGAGCAGCCGCCGGTTTACGGAGGAAGACATCGTCGCAGTGTGCTGGGACGAGCTCACTGTCGGGGATATGGAGACGATCGGTCTTTGCGGTATGATCCCTGCCAACCATGTCAAGCTGCCGGTTGAAAGAGAGAGCGGGTACGGCTCACTGTTTTATTACGGGACGAAAATGACGGAGGAAGAACTCCGCGCCAGGGTAAAAGAGACTTTCAGCAACCCTGAATGCGGAAATGTGATTCGTGTCAAGGGCTTCGTCCGCACAAGCCCGGACACGCTCATGCAGATCAACGCGACAGCCAAAGAGATGCAGATTGAACCGACTGTCTTTGCAAGAGAGGTCCTGATTGTCACGGGAGAAGACCTGCACCGGGAGGCTATAGATGGCATCTGGGCAGAGGCCTCCGAGATCATCACGCCAGGGAATTCCACGGCGGGGCTTTGAGACTGTTTTTGTCCGCGCGCTGGATTCAAATTATGATAAAGAAGGGGCTGCCGCATTTTTTTCTTAATGCGGCAGCCCCTTTTTGCGTGCTTTGATGGGAGTTTACGACAGCCGTCAGTTTTGTTCCCGGCTGCTGTTTTTCATCAGATTCAGATTATTATAGGTAACAGAGGGATTTGAGAAAGGTACTCAGCAGGTTCATGCCGATTCAT
>JAUNEM010000015.1 GCA_030525515.1 Eubacteriales bacterium | reverse complement strand
CAGCCCATTGACTGGGATGCCAAGGACATGGAGATCAACTCCGGCGCCATCGACTGCCTCTGGAACGGCATGACTTATAACGGACGTGAAAATGATTACACATGGAGCGAGCCCTATGTGGATAATACCATTGTGATCGCTGTCAACGCCGACTCTGATATTCAGACCGAGGCGGACCTTGCCGGAAAGATGGTCGTTGCCCAGGCTGCTTCCTCCGCGGATACTGCTCTGAACGATAATCCGGAGCTCAAAGACACCTTCTCCGGTTATGAGACCATTAAGGATTACAACGATGCCTTTATGCAGATGGATGCCGGCGTCTATGACGCGATCGCGGTTGACATCGGTGTCGCCCAGTACCAGCTGGCAGCTAACGAGGGCAAGTACAGGATCCTTGAGGAGCCCATTTCCACCGAGCAGTATGCCATTGCTTTCGCGAAAGGAAACACCGAGCTCCGCGATCAGGTTCAGGAGACTCTGAACGAGATGGCGGCAGACGGAACAGTTGAAAAGATTGTTGCTAATTACGCGGATTACAACCTGCCCGCTATGCTGATCATCGGCAAGTGATCTGCAAGTGGAAGATAGAAAAACCTGTTTAAACAGGGAACAGCAAAAGAAATCATTATTCGTAACAGAATAAAGCGGACGCCTGCAGGACGGACCCTGTCTGTACGGGAGCCTGGCCTGCAGGCGGTTTTTATTCTTCATCGCGCAATACCCTTGACTTCAGTCGCGGGATACGCGCGCAGGACTCGCGGGCGAGTCTTGAAAGTAGTATTTTTGTCATATTTTCTCAAAAGAACAGGAAGAGGAAGAGTATATGGGCTTTATGGAAATTGTACGGCAGATCATCGGAGGATTCGGGACGACTCTGCTTATATTCTTTTTCACGCTGCTTTTTTCGCTGCCCCTCGGCATTCTTTTCGCGCTCGCGAGGATGAGCAAATTCAAGCCGCTGAATATTTTCATGCAGGTCTGCATTTCCATTCTCCGCGGAACACCCCTCATGCTGCAGCTGATCGTGGTCTTTTTCATGCCTTATTATGTGTTTGGCATCAAACTCTCCACCGGCTGGCGTGTCTATGCCGCCCTCATCGGTTTCTCCATTAATTACGCGGCGTATTTCGGAGAAATATTCCGTGCGGGTATCGAGGCAGTTCCTGTCGGACAGCACGAAGCGGCGGAGGTCCTTGGATTTACGAAGGCCCAGACTTTCTTTAAAATCGTTTTCCCTCAGATGGTCAAGCGTGTTGTCCCCCCTGTGACCAACGAAGTGATCACTCTGGTCAAGGATACTTCCATGGCATTCGCGATCGCCTACGCGGAGATGTTCACCATGGCAAAACAGGTCGCAGCGGCACAGTCCAGCATCTTGCCCCTGTTTGTTGCAGGCCTCTTTTATTATGTTTTCAATATCATAGTCGCATGGGCAATGGGCAGAGTCGAAAAGAGCCTGTCCTACTTTGAATAAGGAGGATGTGAATGAGCCTGTTTGAAATCAACAATGTGAGAAAAACATTCGGCAACCTGACTGTCCTCCACGATATTTCCGTTCGTGTGGATGAGGGCGAAGTCGTCGCTATTATCGGGCCTTCGGGCAGCGGCAAATCCACCCTTCTGCGCTGCGCCACTATGCTGGAGACCATGGACAGCGGCTCTTTGATCTATCTGGGAGAGACTGCAGCGAAAAACGACGCGGAGGGACACACGGTCTACGCGACTCCCGCGGAACTCCGCAGGATCAAAGGCTATTTCGGTCTGGTATTTCAGAACTTTAATCTGTTTCCTCATTTTTCCGTCCTTCGCAACCTCATGGAAGCGCCGATCCATGTTCAGAAGCGGGACAGAGCCGAGGTGGAGGCCGAAGCCCGGGAACTGATCCGCAAGATGGGTCTTGAGGGGAAGGAGGGAGCTTTCCCGCAGAGACTGTCCGGCGGTCAGCAGCAGCGTGTGGCGATTGCCCGCGCGCTGGCCATGAATCCCAAGATGCTGTTTTTTGACGAGCCCACATCCGCTCTGGATCCCGAGCTGACCGGTGAAATCCTCAAGGTCATCCGTCAGCTGGCGGAGGAAAAGATGACTATGGTGATCGTCACCCATGAGATGGGCTTCGCCAGAGACGTGGCGGACCGTGTCATTTTCATGGATGGCGGATATATCGTTGAGGAGGGACATCCACACGATGTCATCAGCAATCCCCAGGAGGAACGCACCCAGCAGTTCCTGTCCAGATTCTCCAACCAGTGAGCAATCCGGAAATGATTCCGGGAACCTTTCTATATATACAGATATACAGAGCAGATGTTGACAGCGTTTTTTTACTGCGGAGGTTTGCGCCCGAGCGCCGCAAACCTTCGCGGATCCTATCGGAGAATATCGCCATTTTCAAAGCCCTGACAGGAAAGGCTTTGAAATACGATTTCTCTTCGGGAGTTTCAGCACAGAAGCGCTTCGACATGACAGGGAGAGTGACAGGATGGAATTGAGACTCATTATGGCGGATCCCGCCGGCAACCGGACTGCAATCGTCAGGACCCCTGTCCCTGCGGAACTGCGTGCGGAAACTGCCGCGAAGATTATGAAAATACAGGAGCTGCGGGCAGAGCAGGTCGGATTTGAAGCAGTTCCCCGTCTGGGCGGAGCCGGCCGCCTGGAGATGATGGGGGGCGAATTCTGCGGCAACGCTGCCAGGAGCTTCGGCTTTCTGTGTTTTTCCGAGAGACAGGCAGCACTTTCTGCCGGAAATTCCGGCACTTCTCCGGCGTCGGAGGCGGGAGGGAGTATCCTGATCGAGATTTCCGGGAGCAAGGGTCTTCTTCGAGTGGACTGCGACCCCCGGAAGGGGACAGCTTTTTCGGAGATGCCTATGCCGGAGCGGATAGAGTATTCAGGAGAAGGCTTTCCTCTGATCATCAGCGAGGGGATCGCGCATATGGTCATCGAAGACATGGAACCCGATTCCGGCCTGATCCATCGCATGATTGAGCGCTGCGGAAAGAGATTTGATGCTTTCGGACTGCAGTTCCTGAAGGGAAATACGCTGATTCCCGTCGTTTATGTAGGTGCCTCTGAATCATTGGTGTATGAGTCCTCCTGCGGGAGCGGGTCGCTTGCCGCGGCCTGGTACCTGGATAGCAGGATCCGCAAGGTTGAAGGCGAAACGGACAGCCCGGCGACCTATAGATTCAGGGAGCCGGGAGGAGAGATTATTGTGCATCTGTCCCCGGATGAAAACGGGGAGCTGCATGGGACAATGGGAGGCGGGATCAGCCTGGAAGAGGAAATCCTGTTGAACCTCCCGGAATGATCTTCAAAAAATGAATCATGGCGCTGAAGCGGCCGCGCCCGGCACGAGAGTCTCGCAAGCGAGGCTCTTTTTTTATGGCTGCGCATGTACAGATTAAGCAAAATGACCATATTTTTGATATTTAATTATCAAACACCTGACAATATGCACGAAATCAGGCGGCTGAAACAGCAATATTTTTGGCAATATCTCAAAAAAGATTGATTTGTACATAACAAAGTATATATAATAAACATAGTTTTGCATCCTGGCGGTCTTTTCATTTGGGGGATTTGGACTGACAGCTGATTCGCCCGGGACAAAACTCCGGAAATAACGTCTGCACGGTATTTTTTTATTCAGGAAAGGATCGGTAATGAAAACTTTACAGTATTCCGTAAAAAATCCTCTTGGCATTCATGCGCGCCCCGCTGCTCTGCTGGCTCAGGCCTGCACAGATTTGAAAAGTTCCGTAACGCTTGAGTGCAATGGCTATGAGGCATCCGGCAAAAACGTACTTCAGATTCTCCAGCTTCATGCAGCAAAAGGATCTATTATTAAGTTCACAGTGGAAGGACCCGATGAAGAGGACGCCCTTAAGAAGATCGAGGAAGTTCTCCAGAATATCGCTCCCAAAGACAAACAGTCCAGAGTCCTGAAGGTCGCCTTCTACGGAACGAAAGACTATGACCGTATTTTCTTCAGCGAGTTGTCCAGGGACAAGGGTGAAGGCACATACAACGTCGATATCAAGTACTTCAGCAGCAGACTTACTGTTGAATCCGCTCACCTTGCCCACGGTTATGATGCTGTCTGCATCTTCGTCAACGATGAAGCTCCCCGCCCTGTGATCGAGAGCCTGGCCGAAGGAGGTGTCAAGCTGATCCTTCTGCGCTGCGCAGGCTTTAACAATGTCGACATGACCGCAGCCAAGGAATTCGGTATCACTGTACTGCGTGTTCCCGCCTATTCTCCTTACGCTGTCGCCGAGCATGCCATGACCATCATTCAGGCCGCAAACAGAAGGATCCACAAATCCTATATCAAGGTCAAGGACAACAACTTCGCCCTGAGCGGACTGCTCGGTGTGGATCTGCATAACAAGGTTGCCGGCATTCTGGGCACCGGCCGCATCGGCCAGATCATGGCCAGGATCTGCAAGGGCTATGGAATGACTGTTCTCGGCTGGGATGCTTTCCCCAACAAGAAGCTGGAAGAGGACGGACTTCTGACCTATGCCACGAAAGAGGAAGTTCTGAGAAAGGCCGACCTGATCTCCGTACATGCTCCCCTGATCATGGGCGATGGCGGAACCTATCATCTGATCGACGAGGCTGCAATCAGAATGATGAAAGAAGGAGTCATGCTGGTCAATACTTCCCGTGGTCCGCTGATCGATGCCGAGGCTCTGATCCGCGGTCTGCAGGCCAACAAGTTCCATGCGGTGGCGCTGGATGTGTATGAGGGCGAGGATCCCAACGTCTATATGGACCGCTCCGATGAGATGATCGACACGGATATCGTGGCCCGCCTGACAATGTTCCCCAACCTGATCCTGACTTCTCACCAGGCATTCTTTACCAGAGAAGCCCTCCAGGCAATTGCGGCTGTCACCATGGAGAACGCACGCAATTTCAACGAAGGTCTTCCTTATGGAATGGCAGAGGTGTAAAGAAAGCAGTTATGTCTGCGGGTGTCCCGGCGCAAAGTATGCAGGGGATTGATGGCTGGCCTGGAACAAGCCATGTCTTTGGGTGTCCCGGCGCAAAAGCACTTTGATCTCCGTTCCTGTACAGATCCTTTTATGGCGGATTGACCGTCCGCGGAAAACCGGAGGGACAGTATTGTGCTGCTGTATTGTCCCTCCAGACTCTTTTGTGTAAAAATAACGAAAACAGGCCCTGAAGAGAGTCCGTATTTTATATAAATTTTATAGAAACAAACCGTGCATTTTGTCTATAAGTTAACAAATTGCATGGTTTTTTAAATTTTTCTTTAACGATTTTTTATAAATGTGTTGCCTTTTTTTGTTCAAAGTGTTATTGTATTTATAAGTTAATCGAGTTGCCTGGAGAGAAGAGAGTATGGCTGCGTAGAGGGAGGGAATCCCTTTTTTGTGGCATGTATTCTTTTTTTTATGCATATAGCAGCGGGTAAAGAGCGGCTTGTCACAGGTTTTCCCTGACACCGGAAACGGTGCGCAGCCATGAGCATGGCTTTTGCCAGGACGGGTTTCAGCACTGAAATATGACCGGGGGTGAAAATGGGAAGAGATTTTGTGAACAAAATTGAGGCATCACCAATCATTGCAGCAGTCAAAAATGACTCGGAACTGGAACGATGTCTCAAAACGGAGGTGGAAGTCGTATTTACGCTCTATGGAGATGTGTGTACGATTCCTGAGATCACAAAAAAGATCAAAGCAGCCGGGCGTATAGCGATGGTCCATCTGGATCTGGTCGCCGGACTTACCCAGAAGGAAATATCCATAGATTATATCAGGGATAGAACCTGCGCGGACGGAATCATCACGACCAGGGCCAATCTGATCAGGCACGCCAAGGAGCGGGGACTCGCCACAGTACTGAGATATTTTGTTCTGGACAGTATGGCGATCGACAACATACACAAGCTCGCGCTGCAGAGGTATTCCTCCCAGCCGGATGTGATCGAGATTCTTCCCGGCACTCTGGTACCCAAGGTGGTCAAGAGGATCTGCGCAATGAGCAGGGTTCCTGTCGTGGCAGGGGGGCTCATCCAGGACCGGGAGGATGTGATGAACATGCTCGACAACGGGGTGATCGCGATTTCGACAAGCTGCCCCGATGTATGGCTCATGTAACCGGGCTTCTGAGGACATTTCATTCATTATCATTTTTGTACATCTTAGTATTTGCATGAATACTATGCATATATGACAGAGAAGACGGCAGAACGGCAGCAAATCATTATGTGGGGTGCGGGTGGGACCCGCCCCGGAATAAGGAGGGTATTATGGCAAAATATGTAATGGCACTTGATGCAGGCACAACCAGCAACCGTTGTATCCTTTTCAATGAAAAGGGCGAGATCTGCAGCATGGCGCAGAAGGAATTTACTCAGTATTTCCCTGCTCCCGGCTGGGTTGAACATGATGCGAACGAGATCTGGCAGACACAGCTTTCCGTTGCCCGTCAGGCAATGCAGCAGGTTGGCGCCACTTATGAGGACATTGCAGCCATCGGTATTACTAACCAGAGAGAGACCGTTATCGTATGGGACCGCAAGACAGGACAGCCCGTCTATCACGCGATCGTGTGGCAGTGCCGCAGAACCGCTGATATGAAGGATGAGCTCATGGCCAAGTATCCTGATATCGCTGACAGTGCATATCACAAGACCGGCCTGGTCTTCGACCCTTATTTCTCCGGTACAAAGGTTCGCTGGATCCTCAACAATGTTGAAGGAATCCGCGAGAGAGCCGAGGCGGGCGAGCTGGCCTTCGGTACTGTTGACACCTGGCTGGTCTACAAGCTGACCAAGGGCAAAGTACACGTGACAGATTATTCCAACGCGTCCAGAACCCTTCTGTTCAACATCAACACTCTCGAGTGGGATGATGAGCTCTGCGAGAGACTGGAAGTCCCGAAGAGCATGCTTCCCGAGGCCAAGCCTTCAAGCTGTATCTATGGCGAGTCCGATCCCGAGTTCTTCGGCGGCCCGATCAAGATCGCGGGTATCGCGGGCGACCAGCAGGCGGCTCTGTTCGGACAGACCTGCTACACACCCGGCGACGCAAAGAACACTTACGGCACTGGCTGCTTCATGCTGATGAACATCGGTGAGAAGCCCATGTATCCCAACAATGGCCTGCTGACCACCATCGCATGGGGTCTCGACGGCAAGGTCGAGTACGCTCTGGAAGGCTCTGTATTCGTGGCCGGCGCTGCCATCCAGTGGCTGCGCGATGAGCTGAAGGTTGTGGATCAGTCTCCTGATTCCGAGTATTTCGCAACCCGCGTCGAAGATACAAACGGCTGCTATGTCGTTCCCGCCTTCACCGGCCTGGGCGCTCCCTACTGGGATCCCTATGCACGCGGAGCTATCATGGGCCTGACCCGCGGCGTCAACAAGTATCACATCATTCGTGCGACTCTTGAATCTCTGGCATTCCAGACCCACGATGTTCTGGCAGCCATGGAAGAAGGCTCGGGCGTCAAGCTCAGCTCCCTGAAGGTCGACGGCGGCGCCTGCAAGAACAACTTCCTGATGCAGTTCCAGTCCGACCTGATCAACACCCCTGTTCAGCGTCCTGAGTGCGTAGAGACAACCGCTATGGGTGCTTCCTATCTGGCAGGCCTTGCAGTTGGTTTCTGGTCCAACAAAGAAGACGTTATCAAGAACTGGGCACTGGACAAAGTATTCGAGCCCGCTATGGACGATGCCACAAGGCAGGAAGAGCTCAGGGGCTGGAAGAAGGCTGTCAACGCTACTCTCGGCTGGGCAAAAGAGTGATCGGACAGTGTGCTGTCTGAGTCATCAAAGCAGCTGAAAACAGATTCTGCCGGCACTGTTGATCAGATTATGGCGTGATAACTGATACAGACCATATCTGACAGACAGCCGGACAGATTCCGCAACAAGTGCAAACAGACCGGACGGCAGCGCGGGGAAACGCGGCGGATGGTCTTTGCATAAACAGTAATCATTCATTTATACACCGGCGCCGGACTTAACCGGTCCGGCGCAGAACCTAAAAGGGGGTTTATTATGAACGGTATGAGTATTCTGATCTGTGAACTGGTTGGTACCGCGATGCTCGTCCTTCTCGGCGACGGCGTCTGCATGAACCTGAACCTGAACAAGTCCGGCCAGAAGGGCGGCACAAGTACCCACGGCGGCATCGGCTGGGGCCTTGCAGTTATGGTTCCCGCGTTTATCTTCGGGAAAGCCACCGGCGCGCATTTCAATCCTTCCGTTACAATCGCACTGGCTGTCAATGGCAGCGTATCCTGGGGCCTGGTTCCTTTCTATGTGATCGGCGAGATGGTCGGCGGCTTTGTCGGCGCTGCGATCCTTACCATCATGTATCATGATCACCTTGCGGCAACACCCGAGAATGATGTCAAGCGCGGCTGCTACTGCACAGCTCCTTCCATCCGCAACACCGGTCTCAACTTCTTCTCAGAGTTTGTTGACACCTTCGTTCTGATGTTCGCAATCCTGGGCATCGGCCAGACTGTAGCCGGAGATACCGGCCTCAACTTCGTCTTCGTATGGGGCATCATCATGGCCATCGGCTTCTCCTTCGGCGGCGTGACAGGATATGCAATGAACGCAGCCAGAGATCTGAGCCCTCGTCTCTGCTTCGCACTTATGTGCCCCGGCGAGAACAAGGATGCGGACTGGGGCTATGCATGGATCCCTGTGATCGCTCCGATCTGCGGCGCAGTCGTTGCGGCACTCGTCTATGGCATCATGCCTTTCCCGGCATAATCTGAGTATTGAGAATCTGTGTTCGTGATTGAAAATCATGACCCGGACAAATGAATCTTGATCAGAGCGACGGGAGAAAAAGATTCAGGAAAAGACAGAACCAATCTGTCATACAGTGCATGATCAGAACACCAACTATTATTCGATCTGATTCTGCCTGTACTTCCGCTTTATAAGTGAATTATTGATCATTGCGGAGATGGAGTCAGGTAATCATAACCCCCCTTTTTGAAGGGGCAAGGATTGTCCGGCTCCATTTTTTGCAAAATAGTACAGAATTGTCTGTAAATCTGATCGTTTCAAACCATCAGGAGGAAACAACTTATGTATGATGTAATCATCATCGGCGCAGGCGTCACGGGAAGCGCGGTAGCACGCGAGCTCTCCCGCTACAAACTGAACGTCTGTGTACTGGAGAAAGAAGAAGATGTATGCTGCGGCACATCCAAGGCCAACAGCGCCATCATCCACGCCGGATTTGACGCGGCTGAGGGTTCTCTCATGGCCCGCTTCAACGTGCGCGGCAATGAAATGATGGATCAGCTCGCAGCGGATCTGGATATTCCTTTCAAGAGAAACGGAGCTATGGTCGTGTGTATTCACGAGTCCGAGAAGGACGGTCTGAAGGATCTGTATGACCGCGGTGTCGCCAACGGCGTCAAGGGACTTCAGATCCTGAACCGCGAAGAAGCGCTTGAAAAGGAGCCCAACCTCTCCGAGAAGGTGGTGGCGGCTCTATATGCGCCTACCAGCGGAATCGTCTGTCCCTTCATGCTCAATATCGCCATGGCTGAGAACGCCAACGTAAACGGCGTGGAATTCTTCTTCAATACGGAAGTCGAAAAACTGACCCCCGCGACCTGCGAAAAATGCGGTCAGCCCATCTGGAAGATCCGCACCAATAATGGCGAGTACAAGGCAAAATATGTCATCAATGCCGCAGGTGTATATGCGGATTATTTCCACAATATGGTCTCTGAAAAGAAGATCCATATCACCCCCAGACGCGGCGACTACTGCCTGCTCGACAAGACTGTCGGCGGTCATGTCAGCCACACAATCTTCCCTCAGCCCACAAAGCTCGGCAAGGGCGTTCTGGTCTCCCCGACCGTTCACGGCAACCTCATCGTAGGCCCTACAGCTATCGATATTGAGGACAAAGAAGCCAATGCCACTACAGCTGCAGGAATCAATGATCTGATTTCCAAAGCAGGCGATCATGTCCGCAACCTGCCCATCCGCCAGGTGATCACCTCCTTCGCCGGCCTTCGCGCTCACGAGGACGGCCATGAGTTCATCATCGGCGAGGTCGAGGATGCTCCTCACTTCATCGACTGCGCAGGTATCGAATCACCCGGTCTGACCTCTTCTCCCGCGATCGGAGAGTATGTCGGTCAGATGATGAAGGAGAAAATGGGCCTGGAAGAGAAGGAAGAGTGGACCGGAACCAGAAAAGGTATCCTGAATCCCTCGGATCTCTCGATTGAAGAGCGCAACGAGCTCATCAAAAAGGAGCCCGCTTACGGCCGCATCATCTGCCGCTGTGAGATGGTCACCGAGGGCGAGATCATGGACGCGATCCATCGTCCGCTTGGAGCCCGCTCGCTTGACGGCGTGAAGCGCAGAACCAGAGCCGGAATGGGCAGATGCCAGGCGGGATTCTGCTCACCCCGCACAATGGAGATCATCAACAGAGAGCTTGGAATTCCTATGGAGAAAATCACAAAACTCGGCGGAGATTCCAAGATGGTCCTTGAGAGAACGAAAGGAGGTGCGCAGTAATGGCAGGCATGATTTCCTATGATATCGTGATCGTCGGCGGCGGCCCTGCCGGCCTTGCAGCTGCGGTTTCCGCCAAAAAGGCGGGCACGGACAGCATCCTCATCATTGAGCGTGACAAAGAACTGGGCGGCATCCTGAACCAGTGCATCCACAACGGATTCGGTCTTCATACATTCAAAGAAGAGCTGACCGGTCCCGAGTACGCATATCGCTTTATCGAACAGGTCTATGACCTGGGCATCGAATATAAGCTGGACACTATGGTCATGGACATCTCCAATGACAAGGTCGTCACAGCCATGAACCGCACCGAGGGCATGTTCCAGGTCAAGGCGGGAGCCGTGATCCTGGCGATGGGATGCCGCGAGAGGCCCAGAGGCGCCCTGAACATCCCCGGCTATCGCCCTGCAGGTATCTACAGCGCCGGCACAGCCCAGCGTCTGGTCAATATGGAAGGCTACATGCCCGGCCGCGAAGTCGTTATCCTGGGTTCCGGTGATATCGGCCTGATCATGGCCCGCCGCATGACTTTTGAGGGGGCGATCGTCAAGGTCGTCGCAGAACTCATGCCTTTCTCCGGCGGTCTGAAGAGAAATATCGTCCAGTGTCTGGACGACTACGGCATTCCGCTTAAGCTCTCCCACACGATCGTGGACATCGAGGGTAAGGAGCGCGTCTCCGCAGTTACGATCGCCGAAGTCGGCCCCGACATGAAACCCATCCCCGGTACAGAGGAGCGCTATACCTGCGATACACTCCTTCTTTCCACCGGACTGATCCCTGAGAACGAACTGTCCCGCGGCGCAGGCGTCGAAATGAATCCTGTTACCAACGGACCCGCTGTCAACGAGATTCTTGAGACCAGCATCCCCGGCGTCTTCGCATGCGGCAATGTCCTCCACGTGCATGACCTCGTAGACTATGTCTCCGAAGAGGCGACCCGCGCGGGCGCCAACGCTGCTGCCTATGTCCAGAGCGGCTGCAAAGACGCAAAGGAAGGCGGGGACATCAAACTGATCGCCACAGAGGGTGCCCGCTACACCGTTCCCGGAACCATCAATGTCTCCCGCATGGAAGACAACCTCACCGTCCGCTTCCGTGTCGGCGCGGTCTTCAAGGACAGCTATGTCAGCGTCTACTTTGACGATGAGCGCGTCCAGCACCGCAAAAAGAGAATCATGGCACCCGGCGAGATGGAGCAGATCATCCTCCAGAAGAAGAAACTGCAGGAGTGCCCCGACCTCAAGACGATCACCATCAAGATTGAAGCTGAATGATCGCGGCTAAGGGACAGGGATCGTGCCGCACCATCCGGTGTCCGCGATGCCATGGACTCAATTGCAGCGGGAGACAGGACAGAGTCCTTAGCACCTGCTCCCGGCCTTTATAAATCAGGAGATTAATGATTATGGAAAAAAGAAATCTGACCTGTATCGGCTGCCCTATGGGCTGCCAGATCACAGTGGAATTTGAGGGCGAAGAAGTCTTCAGCGTCAAAGGCAACACCTGTGCGATCGGTGACAAATATGCCCGTCAGGAGGTAACCCATCCTGAGCGCACAGTTACATCTACCGTCATCGTTACAGGCGGTGACAAAGAGCGCTGCAGCGTAAAGACCAAAGGGAATATCCCCAAAGAGAAGATCTTCGCATGTATGGACGCGATCAATCATGCTATAGTCGCAGCTCCGGTCCACATCGGCGACATCGTGATCAAGGATGTCTGCGGAACAGGCGTTGACGTCGTCGCGACCAAAAACGTGGATGCTGCCTGAGAAGAAGTCAGGCACTCCTGACAGACAAGAAGCCCGGTGTCTGACCCGATGCCAGATCAGGTATCTGACCTGAGGCCTGGCGCGACAGCCGGCATAACCTCTCAGATGATGTCATGTCCCGCGCCGGCAGCTGAAGTCTGACCTGATGTCAGATACCGGGTTTCACATGACGTATGCGGAAGGGCTGTCAGGCAGCCCTGATAATACACAAAAAAAGCGCAGTCCGGAAAACGGGAATCCGTTTATGCCGGCTGCGCTTTTTTTCTGCGCACTCCTATGAGCTGCGGTCCTGGAATGAATCCTCCTATGTGTTCCGGCCCTGGAATGAATCCGAATTGACATTGGCGCAGTGTCCCGATATCATTTTTTTATCTTTTTTACTGAAAAGCTTTGATGATACCTAGTTTGCGGCACCCTGCAATATCATGGAAAAATGAAAAAAGAGAAAAACATAAAGGCAGAAGAAAAAATCATTTTTCATATAGATGTGAACTCGGCTTTTCTGTCCTGGTCCGCGGTCAGGAAGCTCCGCGACGAGCCGGGAAGCGTGGATTTGAGGACGATTCCTGCGGTTGTGGGGGGAGACCGGACCAAGAGGCACGGAATCGTGACAGCCAAGTCCCTGCCGGCCAAAAAGTATGGGATCCGGACCGCGGAGACCATTGCTTCCGCCATGCAGAAGTGTCCGGGTCTGGTGATCGTCCCCTCCGACTTCCAGACCTACCGGGAGTATTCCCGCGGTTTTTTGAAAATCCTGAGGGAGTACACGCCTCTGGTTGAACAGGCTTCGATTGATGAAGCTTACATGGATGCCACGGACCTGTGCAGGCAGCGGCTTGAAAACAGCCCGGAGCGTCTCAGGCGGCTGGCTGTGGAACTGGCAGGGCAGATCAGGCAGAGGATATTCGGGGAACTCGGATTTACGGTGAATATCGGTATCTCTTCCAACCGCCTGCTGGCCAAAATGGCAAGCGATTTTACAAAACCGGACAAAACCCACACCCTTTTTCCGGAGGAAGTAGAGGAGAAGATGTGGCCTCTGCCAATCGGGGAACTCTATGGCTGCGGCAGCAGAACCTGTGAGAGACTCCGCACTTTGGGAATTCAGACAATCGGGGACGCCGCCGGGATCCCGGTGGAAGTCCTGATCGATCACTTCGGTGAAAAAACGGGGAAATATATCCACAATGCCTCCAACGGAATCGGCAGGGCAGGCGTTTCTCCGGTGAGAGAGGACGCCAAGAGCTATTCGAATGAGTGGACTACTTCTTCTGATATCACTCAGGAGACCTATGAGGCGGAATTCATGCCTCTGCTGCAGCATCTCTGCGACAAGGTGGCAGGGCGGCTTCAGAGGGACGGTGTGTACGGAAAAACGGTTGTCGTCACGGTCAAAACCGATGATTTCCGCCGCAGGTCTGCCCAGAGGCAGCTGCCCGATGCCACGAACAGGACCGAGGTTCTGTTTCAGGCGTCAGCGGACCTTGCGGATAAGCTCCTGCTGGGGGAAAAGGGCCTGTTCGCGGAAGGGGCCGGTATCCGCCTGGTCGGGGCGGGGGTCACTGACCTCGACGACGGATCCTACCGCCAGATGAGTCTGCTGGACTGGGATCCCGGGGAAGATCAGGCGGAAAACAATGTAAAACAGGAAGCGGGAAAAGGAATTCCGGGAAAGCCGGACAGCTCAGGAAAAGAGGGGCCGGAAAAAGAAATCCGGGAAAAAACAGAAGAGGCAGAGAGAGAGGACCCGAAAAAAGGAAATCCGGGAAAGCCGGATGGCGCGGAGAAAGAGGACCCGGAGACAAATCTGCAGGCAATAACGGATTCCGTGGCGGCTGGATCGGGGGAAAAAAGGGACAATCCATCCGACCGCGCGGCGAGGCTGCGCGAGATGGAAGCCCGGATCAACAGACGCTACGGGGACGGAACCGTGCACCGCGGCGCAGGATCTGAATTTTCAGAGTAAAAGAGGGACAGGCAGTGTGGTGCCTGTCCCTTGTTTATGATGCGGTTTTGACGCAGATGGTTTTGATTAATTTTTCTTTTTCTTTTTCTTCCGGGGCTGTTCTTCCGGGGCGGGGAGAAGATGTTTCAGGATTCTGTGCTGTCAGATCCTTACCTGCTCTATAAATTCCCTGTTGAAATCAACGCGGATCGCTCCAGGCACAACTTGCAGCTCGAAATGCCTGCCGGCAAGGGGCTCTCCGTCGATATTAGCCCTGAAAGGCAGAGGGGCTGAGATGGTCATTTTTTTCAATTGCAGTTTTTTCAGAGACGGGCTTTTCAGGTGCCCGGCATTTTTCATGGACAGGATCAGGAGAGCCATCTTGATTTTTTTGAGGCTTCTGACCAGAAAAACATCCATCAGACCGTCGTCAAGCCGGCTCTCGGGGGATACGTTATAACCGCACCCATAATACTGGCTGTTGGCCGCGATTACGGTTGTAAAATGCCGCACTGTGGTCTGATCACCGTATTTGACTTTCAGGAGGCGGCCTTTTTTGTGATTCAGAAAGTGATAGAGGACGCCGGCGTTGAAGCGCATGCTGCGGGGGATCAGGCGGTTGTGGATGAAGGTGTCGTCATTGGCGATGTCCGCGTCGATTCCAAAGCAGACCACATTGATACAGTAACGGTCATTGACCCGGATGAGGTCGATGTTATGAATGCCGTTCTCCATATCATTCATGCAGGCGCGGACAAAGTCGTTTCCGGTACCGGCGGGAATAAAAGCCAGGATATTCTTTGTTCCGACCAGGGCATTGAGCAGGCGGTTGATTGATCCGTCCCCGCCGATGGCCGTGATAATGTACTCCGTGTCCTTGAAGCGGGACATGACTGCTTCCGCCTCTTCTGGAGTCTCATTGACGATGATCTCATAGTCGCGGTGAAACTCCTCCGATGCCTCTTTCAGCCTCCGGATCATCTCATCACTGTTTTCCCTGAGGTTAAATCTGTTTACCATGTAGACATAATGGTACATGTGCTTCTCCTGTGATTATGAAAAAAGACCTGTTGGGCTTGCTTTCACGTCGCTGTCACGCGGCGGGAGCAGTTCTGATTCTTTTTTGCCGATCGGGATATACAGTATTACTTCCTATCCGCTGCCGGAAGATGCGGAATTAGTTCTCATCCGCCGCCCGGGAGGTGCGGAATCACTTCTCTTCCGCCTTTGCGAGGTGCGGAATCACTTCTCATCCACCACCTGGAAGATGTAAAACTTCAGATAATAGGATTCCTCCGAAGCCCAGAGGATGGGATGGTCGGGAGCCTGGGTGCGGAACTCGATCTGGCGAAGGCGCTTGTGGGCGTCTTTTGCGGCTTTTGCGATAGTATCACGGAAGAGATCAGGATCCATGAAATGGGAACAGGAGCAGGTGGCCAGGAAGCCGCCGTCCCTGACCAGGCGCAGGCCGCGTTGGTTGATCTCGCGGTAACCCCGCACTGCGGCTTTGATGGAATTGCGTGATTTCGTAAAGGCGGGCGGATCGAGGATGACGACATCAAAGAGCTCGCCCTTCTTGTGAATGTCGGGCAGCAGGTCAAAGATATCCGCGCAGAGATACCGCAGGCGGGTGCCGGCCTCGTTTATCAGCCAGGGGGATGCGCCGGCTCCTGCCTGAACCGAAGCGGGGGCGCCGGATTCCGGGATTGAAGCAAAGGCGCCGGAGTCCTGAGCTGGAGCGGAGACCCCGGATTCCCGAACCGGATTTTCAGGAACAAATCCGTTCAGCCCGGCATTTTCCGCTGCCTGCTCAATGGCAAGTTCAGAGGCATCGACGCTGGTGACCTCGGCAGCTCCTGCCAGGGCGGCATTCAGGCCGAAGGAGCCTGTGTGGGTAAAGCAGTCCAGAACCCGGGCACCCGGACAGAGCCGGGCGAGCGCGCGCCTGTTTTCTTTCTGGTCGAGGAAGAAACCCGTCTTCTGTCCGTTTTCGACGTCGACGATATAGCGGACACCATTCTCTGTGATCGGAACGAGTGTGTCAAAAGGCTGGCCGATGAAACCCTTGACCCGGGGAAGACCCTCTTTTTCACGTACCTTGGCGTCACTGCGCTCATAGATTCCGCGGATCGTGATCCCATCCTCGGCAAGTACTTTTTTGAGCGAGGCGAGGATCATGGGCTTGAGCCGGTCGATTCCCAGAGCCAGGGATTCCACGACGAGCACATCCTCATATTTATCGATGGTGATTCCGGGCAGAAAATCAGCTTCCCCGAAAATCACACGGCAGGAAGATGTATCGATTACTTTTTTTCTGTATTCCCATGCACTGCGCACGCGCTCCTCCAGAAAGGCGGGGGTGATGCGCTGTTCTTTTTTTCTGCTCAGCATCCGGATCGTGATTGTGGAAGCCCGGTTGATGAAGCCCCATCCGAGAAAATATCCGTCAAAATCTTCCACCGACAGAATATCGCCATCCTCCGGGTTACCGTCTATGCGGTCAATTTCATTGTCATAAATCCACAGCCCCCCGGCCTTGAAGGAGCGGGCACCGCCTTTCTTTACTTTGGCGGAAGCGCTGCCGGCAAGGTCTGCGTTCATTTTTTCATCTGTCTCTTTCAAGATGTCTGTCATAGGATCATTCCTCCTGTCAGGTCTTCTAACCTCTCAATCATAATTCAGGTCCGGTCATTTTGGCAAGCTTGAAGGGGACTGGGGACGGTTCGGAAGGGGACGGTATTTATTCATTTTTTAAGGTTCATCAAAGGTTGACACACCATAATATGCATGTGAGGTATCTGTCAGCCATCATGCACAGTTCCGGATGCGGCAGAGAAAAGGCTGCCCTTATGACGATTTTGTAAGGCAGTGACGCAGCAGTCGGGCATCCGGGATACCGGTCTTTAACAGGAGGTTATGTGGTGAGAGGAAAAATTATTTCCTGTTTTGCTGCAGGGACATTCAGTGTGTGCCTGCTTTACAGCAGTATATCCCAGGCTTTGAGAGGCCAAAGTCCTGCCGTTGAGGCAGCAGTCTGGCAGATCAAACCGGCTGCGATTGTCGCCAGCGAGGATACAGAGAAGTTTCCGGAGGAAACAACAGGGGAGCAGCTGTTTCCTCCGGAAAACAGTGATGACAGTCCGGATCAAAACTCTGAAAACAGCGTTTCCGATGGGCAGTTCTCCCGGGGAGGCAGGCATGGCAAAGGCGGCGGACGGCACAGAGGACGTAATAAGGATATAGGTCCGGACAACGATAACAGTACAGAATCATATTCCCCTAACGGCATTACTCAGTCTGAAGAGAAAGAAGAGGATCCCACCCTGAAAGAGAGCTCCGAAAGCGCAATCGTACAGCAGCAGGAAGAGCCTTCCGGTGATGTGCCTACCCTGCAGCAGCAGGAAGAGCCCTCCGGTGATGTGCCTACCCTGCAGCAGTTCTTATCCATGCTGCGCTGCGGAGGCTGCCATCATAACTGTATCCTGCTTTCTCCCCGATGCATGAAAGGCCGTTCCAAGGCCGAAAATGCAGCGATTGAATATCAACAAACCTACGGGAGCTGAAATAATGAGAAAAATGAACGAAGAGATTTGCTCAGCACTGGAGCAGGCAGGACGGGAGCACTGCGGCTTTCCGGAAGTGGACTGGTTCCTTGGCAGGTTGGAAGGCTCTTTCAGTGCAAAGACATTGAATCAGGAAAAACCCTCCCTGATCGTTCTGGGTGAAGATTTTCCCCAGGAACTTGCAATGGCACTGTCGGATCACACACGTTTCATTCTCGGAGGAAGTCTGGAGACGACTCACTGGTCAGACGCCCTGCTTCCCAGAGACGCGGATCCGGTCAGCCGTTCCGCCTGCGGGTGGCTGTTGAACGACAGATTCAATCTTGCCCGGGATGCAGTAGTGGTAATGGTTCTATCTTCCGATAACCGACGGAAACTGGCATCCCTGCTCCGGGGAAATGGAATCAAGGTTGTCGCGGCGGATATTCCGCCGCGTTACGACACTGCTGAAGCCAGGGCTGCCTGGGTTTCTGAAATGCAGAGGGCAGCGGAGATAGTATCATCCCATACCCGCGTACGTTTTTCCGCCCGAAGGCTGAATCAGGCGATTCGGCAGAAGGAACAGGTCCGGCGGGCTGCGGCAGTATTCAAATACACTGCCTGGCAGGACGCAGGGTGCATGTCTCCGGCTTTAAGGGACATGATTCTGGAAAGCGTCTGGTATATTTCTGACCGCCGGGAATGGGCAGACCATCTGCATACTCTCACAATGCAGATAAGAAACCGGACCAGGCAGTATTATCATCAGCAGGACCGGCGCCCATGGGTTCTGATGGGAGGGTCCCCTGTGATCTTCCCCAATGAAAAACTGCCAAATCTCCTGGAGGCCTCCGGACTATATCTGGCGGACCGGGTGGACTCAGTGGCCTTGCAGACGGATATTCCCTGTGCGGTTCGTGCGCATTCTGTAAACAGGATTCTCGGACGGATGGCCGATCTGCGTATGGGGATGGAAACATCCGGGGCCTGGATCACAAATAATGGATTGTTGTCCGCAGTGCAGGAAAGGCTGGAGCGCCTTCCAGTCAGTGGAATCGTCTGGCATGTGCTGAAAGGCCAGATTGAATATGATTTTGAACTGCCGAAGATTGAGTCAATGGCTTCCGAATATGACGTTCCGGTGATTCGTCTGGAGACGGACTATCAACAGCAGGATGTGGAACAGCTTCGCATCCGTCTGGAGGCCTTTGGGGAAATGCTTCGCCAGAGGAATCAGGAAAGGATAAGAATCGCGCAATGAAAACGAAGAAGATACTGACTGCGCTCCTGTCCGCTCTGGTGCTTGCTGTCCTGGCGTATTTCGCTGCTGATACACCCTTCTTCACCTGGCAGGAGCCGTTGGAAAGAGCATCTTTGCAGTCTGTGGACGATGGTCAGCAGCTTTCTTTTTCATACAGCGGAGATGCCCTGACTCTGCACGGGGCAGGCAGTGATGTTAAAGCCTACGGGCTGACTCTGGAAGGTATGGCTGAAATCCCGGAAGCGCGCGCAGCATCTTTTCCCGCAGACAGCCTGGGAACCCTGGCTGCGGTCCGGGATGCGTACACGGCGGATCTTGACGGAGACGGGGTGGTCGAAACGGTGATCGAAGCAGCCAAGACAGACATGGAATACACCCAGGAGTTTGTGTCCGGCGGCAATGCTTTTCTGGACAGCCGCCTGCCCTTTGAAGCCGCATTGACGGATCGGAGCATATTCACATTTACCCTGAACGGCAGTCTCCTGACCGGCGTCGGGATTACAGCCCTGCTTCACGACGGAGAGCAAGTCACTTTGACAACGGACGGGAGCGGCTCTGCTTCCGCGCTGTCACTGAACGATTTTCGTTCCGGAGTGACCTTCCTCTATCGTCCGGACGCGGAGCACACATACCTGCTTCATTATCTCTGGGAGGACAATACAGTATTTTCCCTGCGCTGGCTGCAGGCAATGATGCCTTTCACTATCATCCTCGGAATCTCTCTGATATGTATTATTCTGGATATTTTGCTGAGAAAGCACCTGTATCGCAGAAGCGGGGTGACTGCAGGCCGGACAGGAAAAGCCGCTTTCGGTTCCGGACGAATCCGGCTGCGATTTGGCTTTTCAATGGTCCGGTGGATCATCATGGCCGTCAGCTTCGTGCTGCTGATCTGGGGAGGAAGGATTCTGGGGACAACATTTTCTTCCATCCAGCTGCCGGTTCTATCCTGTCCCTACAATCTGGATCAGGGCACGGGCGCGGGCTGCTACCTGTTCAGCCACCCGGATGTGCTGGCCGGATCGCCCGTGGATGAGATCCTCTGGTTTGCGGGCAGCTTTGTTGTCTGTGTCCTGCTTTTGGGAAGACTGCTGTGCGCTTTTGTCTGTCCCCTGGGCTTTGTGCAGGATGTGATACATGAGCTGAGACAGAAAACACATACAGAGGGGATCCCGCTGAATGAGAAGCTTTACGCGTGGCTCCGCTTTATCAAATGGATCATGCTTCTGATCTTTCTGGGGATCGGACTTGTGGGCGGGAGCTTTTGTGATTTCTGTCCGGCAATTACTTTGTCACCCGCGCTGGCAGGTTTCAAGACCAGCCTGTATTTCAGCGGCTTTATGATGGTCGCGGTGCTTGTGAGCGGCTTTTTTAAACGGCGGTGTTTCTGCAATATCTGCCCTATGGGATACCTGCTTGGGCTGCCTCACCGGTTTAGCCTGGTTCGGCTCAGGAAAAACGCGGTCGCCTGTACGGAATGCGGAGCCTGTTACGAAGCCTGCCCTATGGGAATCAAGTCTATATTTACTGTGCGGCAGGGGGAAAACGAGCTGTCTATTGATGTGACAACTTCGGACTGCATCTTTTGCGGAGAATGTATCCGCCGCTGCCCGGAGGATGGGGCTCTGTTCATGACCCTGGCCGGGAAAAAGATCTGTACCGCGTCCCGGATGAAATTTATGCAGGATTATACTTCCTGACCCGGCAAGGAGGCCGCGGGCAATGAATGAGAACAGGAATAATTTACCGATGAATCCCGCTCAACTGCGGCAGCGGGAGCGTTTAGAGCAGAAGAACAAAGCAGTGGAAAAAATGCAGCGGCAGCAGGAAGTCTTAGAGCGGGAAAACAAAGCAGCAGAAAAAATGCAGCGGCAACAGGAGCGTTTTGAGAGAAAAAGCACAGCGGCTGCGCAAAAGACGCTGCGGCAGATCAGGGAGCTCAGCCATAAACCTGATGCGATAGAACCCTTCCTGGAAACACTGGAAAACATTTTTTCAAACAGGAAGGATGTGCAGAGCCCGCAGGGCCTTCCCACTGTCGGCACTTATTGTGTCATGGTGCCGCCCGAAATCATCTATGCCCAGGGCGGAATGCCTGTGAAGCTTTGCGGAGGAAGCAGTACGGCCTTTGGAATCGGCGACGATACGGCTCCCCGGGATGCCTGTCCCCTGGTGAAGGCAGTCATGGGCTTTGAAGAAATCGGCACGATGCCGGTTTATCAAAACTGCTCTCTGATGGCTGTGCCGGTCACCTGCGACTGCAAAAAGAAACTGGCAGGATGGCTGGAAGAGCGGCGCCCCACTGCCATTCTCCATGTACCTGCCAACCGGGACCGGGACGAGGATATGGAGCGGTTTGTCGGTGAACTGTACCGTTTCAGCAGCCGGCTGGAGCAGATCACCGGTAAAGCCCTGGACTATGACAGCCTTTCGGACGCCTGCCAGATGACTGCGGATGCCCAGTTTCAGTTGTCAAGATTTATCGATCTGCGCAGGAAAAACCCCCTGATCATTCGCGGGACTTTTTCCATGGCTTTCATGAATGCCCTGAGTTACAGCTGGCTGCCGGAATGGACGGGACAGTTATCCGCGCTGAACAGGGAATTGGAAGGCCGGGCAAAAGCAAATGAAATGGCAGTGAAAGAAAACCGTCCCAGGATCCTGCTCACCGGCTCTCCCGTTATTTTTCCCAATTTCAAACTTCCGCTGCTGATCGAAAGCATGGGCGGTCTTCTGGCGGCAGATGAAACCTGTATGGGTGAAAGAGGCTTTTATGACCCGCCGGCTGTTTGTGACCGGACCGTGGACGGAATGATACGCGCGCTTGCCAACCGTGCGACCCGGCCCTGCACCTGTCCCACTTTTACGGACAACCTGCGCAGAATCTACAGGATCCGCCAGCTGATCAGGGATTACCGGATCCAGGGGGTGATCTATCATGTGATGCGGGGCTGCCTGGTCTATGACTATGAATACCGGCAGCTGGAAGAAGAAATGGGAAAGCTGGGGATTCCTGTGATCCGGGTGGAAACAGACTATAACGATGAAGACGTGGAACAGCTGCGAATCCGCGTGGAAGCCTTCATAGAGCTGATCAAATACGGAGGATAATCATCATGGGTGTATATGCAGGACTGGACGGCGGTTCAACTTACCTCAAGGCGGCCCTGATCGATCATACAGGCAGAGTGCTGAACACAGGTGTAAAGTCTACCGGTATAGATAACAACGGTTCGGCAAAGAACCTTCTGGAACGGCTGTGCAGAGAAGCCGGTATTTCACATATTGATTACACCATGGCCACCGGATACAGCCGTAAAATCCTCGAAACAGCCGACGACGATGTCAGTGAAATCACGGCTCATGCATACGGCGTCAGGATTACCGCCCCCGGAGGGTACCGCCCCGGTGTGATCGTGGATATCGGAGGACAGGACAGCAAAGTGATCTATCTGGATGCTCACTACCGCGTGAAGAACTTTTCCATGAATGACAAATGCGCCGCGGGTACCGGCAAGTTTATGGAGGTGATTGCCCAGATTCTGGAAACCACGATCGACCAGGTGGGACCTATTTCCCTTGAGAGCAAAGCTCCGTGCGATATCAACAGCACCTGTGTCGTCTTTGCCCAGTCCGAGGTGATCTCCCTTGTGGCCAGGAAATACGACCGCAGAGACATTCTCGCCGGCATGCATGCCTCCATGGCCAGAAGAATCGTGAAAATGATCCGCAAAAACGATATGGGCGGCGATATCCTCATGACCGGGGGCGGTGCCATGAATATCGGCCTTCGCCGGGCCTTTGAGGATGAGCTGATGAGGGATGTCTATGTGGCAGCCTATCCCCAGTTCAACGGTGCCATCGGAGCCGCGCTTATTGCATGTGAAAGGAGACTCTGAACCATGCTGTTATCTCAGGCGCTTACCTCTGCCGCTGCAGTCGGGATTGGATGCGGAGCCGGCTGCGGCTCATCCGCATCTGCTTTTCTGACAACCTATGTCCTGTCCGAAGGAAAAAACATGCGTTATGCCATGTCACAGGTTGCTGCCTTCTATATCGGAAAGATGCTGGCAGTTGCCGCAGTCTGTACCGGCGGCGCCCTGCTGGGCAATACATTGATCACGGGAAACGGCGAACTGGCAGGCTTTCCCCTGCGCAGACTGGTTTCCCTGGCCATGATTATCACCTCTTTATGGCTGTTAAGATCCTGGGCAGGAGAACGAAAGGGCTGTAAAAACTGTCGTCGTTGTTCCGCTGAAAGCCGCAGGATTCCCTCCTTTACTGTGGGTATGGCATACGGCTTTTCCCCCTGTGCCCCCCTCATGATGGTGCTGGGCTTCTCAGCTCTTCTCCCGGTTCACAGCGCCCTGCTCCTGGCGATTCTCTTCTCGCTTGCATCCTCCCTGATTCCTGCAATGATCACGCTGACCCTCTCGGGTGCACTGTCTGTCAGGATCAGCGCCCAGCTGGGATCGCGGCTGCCATATTTTCAGTTGATTTTGTATGTTGTCTATCTCTTTTCCGGAATATATGGTCTGATTCAGGTTTGAATTCCGTTAAGGGAAGGGGACGGTTCTTCGGGGCAGCGCTTCGTCCCCTCTGTCTCCATTTCCGGCAAGGTATAGGTGCGAATCGGCAGTTCGTATGATATGATGTATTTATCAAAACCAGATGATGTCGGATATGCCCTGTATGATTTGATTTCTGATACTTCTTCGGGGGGCGGGACAGCTGTCGGAAAGGAAATTGAGATGGATTCAAAAGTGAATGCAAACCGTGAAAAGGCTGCAGTCCTGGTGGATTCCGGCTGTGACATTGCGCAGGAATGTCTTGATAAATTCGGCATGTGGCTGCTGCCCCTGCACATTGATTACGAGGAAAAGGCTTATCTGGACGGAGTGGACATAGACCCTCAGATGGTTTACGACCGCTACCCGAAAGATTATCCCAAGACATCGACTCCTTCTCTTCAGGAGGTCATCGACAAGCTGGACGAGATGGCTGACGCGGGAATCGAGAAGGTCATCGCTGTCTGTATTTCCAGCGGACTGAGCGGAACCTGGAATGCAGTGCGTCTTGCGGCCCTCCACCAGGAAAGGGTGGAAGTCTTTGTTTTTGATACGAAAAATATTTCTGTGGCCTCAGGACTGCTGGGCATCTGGGCTGCCCGCAAACTTGCGGAGGGGATGTCCTATGCGGACGTCTGCCAGGGGCTGCAGGACAGAATCTATGAATCCAAGGTCATGTTTTATATGGACACCCTGGAGTATCTCAAACGCGGGGGACGCATCGGGACTGTCTCGTCCATGATCGGACAGGCGCTGAAGATCAAGCCTATTATTTCCTGTAATAAAGAAGGAATCTACTATACTGTCTCCCTGATCCGCGGGAGCAGAAAGGGCAAAGAGAAGCTGCTGAAGGAAATGGTGAAATTCTGCGGAGACCACCATGTCTGGCTGGGAATCGGGCACGGAGATGCCGACAAGGAGTCGGAGGAGATGGAAAAGATGATCCTGGAGGCTCTGGGCGGCCGTGCGGAAGTCATGTACAGAAAGCAGATCGCGGCGACGCTTGCACTCAACACAGGCCCCGGCCTGGTCGGAGTGGCGGCTATTCTGGATCCCTGAATAAAAGGAATAAACAGAAGGCAGACGGAGTGAGGGCATTCCGTCTGCCTTTGTATTTGTTATTATCGTTTTAATCGTTTTTGTCGGCATTCCCGTGCTGATACAGTCCTTTTTTGCGGAAATTACATCAGGATATGTATAAACCGGTGAATATAAACATAAATCTTTTGTATACATGTATATTTTGATTCGATTTTTGGTATTTGGACTGGAAAAATTGATATTTGCGTTTTATAATAGGGATTCGTAGTATAAATTTTGGCGAATGCTGACGCCTGACCGGCATTTGTCCGGCGGGCACCGCAGCCGGAGCGGGAAATTTATAGAATGACCTGCTGCGCTGACAGACGCCCCGTAACGCTAGAGCGGGAGGAAAACCTAGATGGAAAAGAAAAATATCGATTGGAGTAACCTTGGATTTGGATATATGGTGACAGATAAGCGTTATGTATCCATGTATAAGGACGGCGCATGGGATGAAGGCGCGCTGATTAGTGACGACAAGATCGTTATGAGCGAAGATGCCGGTGTCCTGCATTATTCGCAGTCCATCTTTGAAGGCCTCAAGGCTTATACAACTGAGGACGGCCGTATTGTGTGCTTCCGTCCCGACCTGAATGCGGAGCGCATGGTCAATTCCGCGCTGAGAATGGAGATGCCTCCCTTCCCCGCAGAGCGTTTCATTGATTCCGTTGTGCAGACAGTCAGGGCCAATGCTGCCTGGGTTCCTCCCTACGGCACAGGCGCTACTCTGTATGTCCGCCCCCTGATGTTCGGTATCAGCCCTGTCATCGGCGTCAAGCCCGCTGAGGAATATATGTATCGTGTCTTCGTGACACCCGTCGGCCCTTACTTCAAGGGCGGCGCGACCCCAATCGCCATCAAGGTCAGTGATTATGACCGCGCGGCACCCCGGGGAACCGGCCACATCAAAGCAGGCCTGAACTACGCGATGAGCCTTCTGCCTGTCATGCAGGCACACAGAGAAGGCTTTGCTGAGAACCTTTATCTTGATCCGGCGACCCGCACCAAGATCGAGGAGACCGGCGGCGCCAACATCATCTTCGTCGACGGCGACGGCAATCTGGTCATTCCGACCTCCGACAGTATCCTGCCCTCCATCACACGCCGCAGCATCCACTATGTCGCCGAGAACTATCTTGGCCTCAAGGTCACTGAGCGCGTGGTCACTCTGGCGGAAGTGGAAGAAGGAAACTTCAAGGAAGCAGGTCTCTGCGGAACCGCCGCGGTTATCTCCCCTGTGGGCTGCATCAACGACCACGGCAAGGAGATCATGTTCTCCAACGGCATGGAGAAGGTCGGCCCCGTCATCCAGAGGCTGTATGACACCCTGACCGGAATCCAGATGGGCCGCATCGAGGCTCCCGAAGGCTGGATCGTGGAAATCTGCAGATAATGAACTGCGGGAATCCGCGGACAGCAATCGCGGAAAGCTGCAGATAATGAACTGTGGGAATCCGCAGGCAGCAATCGCGGAAAGCTGCAGGTGATAAAACGGATAATCCGCAGACAGAAATTGCGGAAGTCCGCATCTTATAGTTGTTATATGCGCTGCTGCGCCTGACCGCGCAGCAGCGTTTCATTAAAATAAATCGAGAGGTTTTTTATGAGCGAAAAGAAAATGATGCTGGGCAATGCTGCCATCGCGCGCGGCGCCTGGGAGGCGGGTGTGAAGGTCTCTTCCGCCTATCCCGGAACCCCCAGCACGGAAATCAGTGAGGAACTTGTCAAATATCCCGGTGTATACGCCGAGTGGGCTCCCAATGAGAAGGTGGCCGCGGAAGTTGCTATCGGCGCTTCCTTTGCCGGCGTGCGCTCCCTGGCCTGCATGAAGATGGTCGGTCTGAATGTGGCGGCCGATCCGGTCTATTCCGTGTCCTATATCGGCGCGGACGGCGGTCTTGTCTTCGTCGTCGCCGATGACCCCGGTCTCTACAGCTCTCAGAACGAGCAGGACACCCGCCGTGTCTGCCGCGCAGCCGTAGTGCCCTGCCTGGAACCCGCGGATTCCCAGGAAGCCAAGGATTTCATGAAATACGCCTATGAGATCAGCGAAAAGTTTGACACACCGGTCATCATCCGGACCACCACCCGCCTGGCTCACTCCCAGTGCGAGGTCGAGCTCTG
>JAUNEM010000127.1:1702-7546 GCA_030525515.1 Eubacteriales bacterium | reverse complement strand
AGTGTAGTTGCGGAATCCGTTTTCCCACATTGCCAGGTGCTTGAGTCCTACGGAATCGATTCCCGAAAGCATTTCCTGAGCTGCTTTTCCATGGAAACCGACATCATATACTTCCTGGGAGTTGAGAAAGAGATAAGGGGTGTCGTACAAGTAATAGTCCTTGTACAGAGTGGAAAGGCTGCTGGAAGAGGAAACGGCAATATCAATATCTCCGTTCTGTACGCCTTCTACAGCGGTCTTGTCATCACCGAGCTGATTATCGGGGAACAGATCCACAGTCATTTTTCCGTCCGAATATTCTTCAACCAGATCTTTGAAATACACACCCGCTTCTTTTGCGGAGTTCGATGTTACGTTAGAAAAAATAAGATTTACATTCTCCTGTGTTCTGTATTTGTTGCCGACTTTGGTCATTGCAACCCCGGCAAACAAAGCAACTACTATCAGGAACACGGTTATTCCTTTTGACTTACTCGTCATTGCTGCTCATTCCTCCTCACCTTTCATACGCCTCTTTTGAGGGCTGAATTCGATCCTAAACTTTGTAAGGTATCCCTGTGATCACTGTTTATATATCAGACGTCTTTTATGCTTATAATTTTACGTGACACCCAATTAATTGTCAATATATCACAAATTATTCTCCAAAATAGGCTGATATTTAAGGATAAATTGTAGATATTGAACAAAAACAGATAAAAAATACATCAGACAACTTTGCGGTGCGAAAAAGACGTCAGACAAATCATACGGAAGTGCTTTCCGCTTTGCGATTCACTGACGTCTTTATTCTCTCGAATATTTTGAAAAATTGTCACAGATGCTCCGGCAGGGCTGTCAAAATCTTTTTTTGCGTTCTATTTCTTTGAGAACATACAGCCTGTTTTCTCCCATATGCGCCATCATTGCGCTGCGGGCCCCGCGTGGATCCCGTCTGGCAATTGCCTCTACAATCTGGTTATGATACATGATAGAGGACTCGGATAATTCCTGATTTGTGATTTCTATTGCCAGGCTGACAGAGTGTTGTATGATGGGGATTAATTTTGCAATGATCCTGTTTTTTGTGGCAGCCGCTATCATTTGATGCAACTTAGCGTCTTCTTCTGAATGATTGATCCCGTGACGGATCTGGGAAGTGACCTTCCTGTTCTGCTTCTGGATCGCTTTTATCTCATCCTCATCCGCAAGCATGGCGGCCAGTGCTGCGCTTTCAGGCTCCAGGATCAGGCGCACTTCCAGAAGTTCCAGGGCTGTCTGCTCATCCCTGCCGAACAAAGAAACACCCAGCAGATCCGTCTTTACGATTTCTGTCTGTGAGATAAAAGTACCGGCGCCTCTGCGCACTGTGAGTATATTTCTGGATTCCAGGCTTTTGACAGCCTCGCGTACAGTGCTTCTTCCGACATTGAGTCTTTTTGCCAGTTCAAATTCATTATACAAGCGGTCCCCTGCCTTCAGACCATTTTCCCGTATAAGATCCATAATCTGATCCGCAGCTGTCTCCGCGAGCGACATTTTTTTCTTCATATACACATCTCCATATCCTGTTTTGGCTCATGCTCCTGTGATTATCACAGAGGTGTGAAAAATTCTGTTTTCACAAAGGGAAGGCAACAGCGTCCGCATACAGCTTCGTTAATATATCCAGAAAAGCCTTCAGACTGGACCGGTTGTCCTCCCTGTGCGTGCAGAGAACACAGGAGAAGCTTTCCCTGCAGTCAAAGGGAATCCAGGCAAACTGGCCGCTGTGGTCATTGAGGAAGCCGGGGGCCAGACACACTCCCCGCCCGGCGGCTACATTCGTAAGCGTGGTATCGTGGTCCGCGCTGTTGAAATAGTCCAGCTTCCCTGTTCCGATCAGCCGGTGCTGGACGGCTTTCAGTGCCGGCGGAGACCCGCCGCCCACCATCAGGGTCCGGCCGTACAGGTCCTCTTCAGTGATCCGGTTTTTGGCCGCCAGAGGATCATCCCGCTGCGCGATCAGGTAAATATGGCTCTCGAACAGATCGTGGACATGGATCCCGGGAATCTGTTTTGTCTGTTCCTTTAAGGCAAAGAGAATATCGACCTCATTGCGGAGAAAGGACTCCAGGCCTCCCTCGTACTGAAAGACAGGGAGGATCTGAACCTGCGTGTGTGTTTCCGCGAAAAGGCGCATGGCTTCCGGCAGAAAGTAAACCGCAGGGCGAACCATCAGGCTGATGGAGATACTGTCCCGGTATTTGGCGCTGAAGTTCTGGCCCTGCTCGATTGCACGCCTTAAATCCTCCCGCATCGCGGTGAGAAAGGATACGAACTGAGAGCCGGCAGGTGTGAGTGCCGCACCCTTGCCGGTCCGTTCAAAGATTGTAAAGCCGACCTCCTCTTCCAGCAGCTTGATCTGATAAGAAAAGGTCGGCTGACTGACAAAAAGATTGTCTGCCGCACGGCTGAAATTCAATGTACGGGCTACTTCGATGCAGTAATCGATTTGCTTTGTAGTCATAACAAGCTTACCTCAGATTGCAGAGCCGGACAGACATCCCCCGGATCGCAGGTGCGGCCAGGCCTCTCAGATCACAGATCCGGAAATATTTTCAGGATCTGCTGCTTCTCGGCTGATAACTGTCCCATTTTTGGCTCAAGCTCTTCCATCTGCTGACGGTATTTTTTCTCCGCTTCCGGATTCCCGGCTTTTTTATAGGCATTTGCAAAAAAGGCCTTCTCAAAATAAAGTCCGACAGCATAGTACTCCGCCACTTTTCTGACATGTGGATTGTCCTCATGTCCTGCGGCATTGTCATAATACCTGCGCGTCAGGGCAGAGTACTCCTGAGAATTCAGGGAATAATAAAAAGAGGACTCTGAAGGGTAGTAAGTGTTTCCCACATCTCTCACGATAAATACTGTAATGAGGATCGAGATGGCCAGGATGATGCTGAGGATAATAATAAGCAGATTTAAAATGGAAAAAGGTTTTTTTCTCCGCATAATGGTCTCCGTTTCCACCGTGTCGATTCTGAAATCCGGTTTGAAGGATGTGATATGTTGAAAAGCCGGTCCGCGGTCTTCGGCTTTCTGAAAGCCGGTCCGGGGTCCGTGTTTTGCGGCTCCCTCCCGCAGATTGTGACTTGTTGTAAAGCAGATCCGCGGTCTTCGGCTTTTTTTAGGTCAGTCCGAAGTCTGTGACTCTCCCGCCAGCTCCGCCGTGTAGGGTTCCAGTCCCTTCTCGATCAGAAGGAGCCGGCTGCCTCCGGATGCGTTCCGCAGGCTATGCGCCTCTTCAGGTGTCATGCTCAGGTAGGCAATGCACAGGGAGTCCATGGCATCGGCCATGTTTTTAAGGTGTTCCTGAACAAAAGGGGTATCGTAGTTATCATAATAGGCATATTTATCCGCTTCCAGTTCCTCATAAAAGGTCTGCACGTATTGGGAGGTGTTTTTCAAATGATGACTGAGATCACTGTAACGGCTGTGATTGATCAATTGCATCAGCTCCATGGCGGCATAGCGGTAATTTGTAGCCACTCTGTAAATAATAAAGTATTCCTTGAAAGAATCCTCGTAGATGGGAACTCTCTTATTGTAACAGAAGGCGGAGAAGCCGAGATAATCCTCCTCCTCAAGATATTCCTCCATTTTCGCCTTGTAGGCCGGCATGTTCTTTTTAACCTTTGAGTCTTCCAGGGCCTGGTAAAAAGAATAACTGTTCATCTGGAGAATAATATTGACACCGATCGCGACAATGAGCAGGGCGATCGTGGCAAAGCGTGTAGCCCTTCTGGACTGCGTTCCGGCCCTCTCGATCACATCCTGTTTGGTGTTCTGGTAATCTCGGCGGTACTGCGCCATATCGGCCGCATGTCTTTGAGCCTGCTCATTGGGTCTGCCGCAATAGGGGCAGTACATATCCTCCAGCCGGATCTCTCCTCCGCAGTTTTTACATTTCATAGCAGCATCCTCCGCCGGCAGCCTCAGCTGTTGTCTTCTTCTAAAACAGCGCTATTCTCCGCTGACATCTTCTTTCAAATTATTAATAGTTATTAATAGTCTTTTGATAGGCTGTATCTGATTTAAACAGGTGATATCTGTGCCTGAGCCTTCTGACAATGCTCTGCGCCGATATCATATCATCTGTCAGGCTTTTCAATCAGAATCTCAGGATGGTTTCGGACAAACTCTTCGCAGGCTTTATAGTCCGGATAGCCTCCGTTTTTTTTCAGAATGCTGTCAAAAGCATCAAGCTCCTCCGCGGACGCATGAAAGATTTCAACGAGGTCATTCTCAAAAGGAGCGATCCTGGTCTGAATCAGTTTTCTGTCCTCATCGGAAATCCCTTTTCTGAGGGGGAGGCCCCGGAAACGCAGCTCATCGTTCAGCAGCAACACTGCGTCGGTCTCCTCGAACAGACCTTTTTCCCGCATCTTTAGCATTTCACCCGCATAATACGAGGCCTCATAATACTCGCAGAAGGCATTGTGTTCCCAGCTGTAGAGGGAATGACCGGACTCCATCGCCTCCTGATATGCCTTCATAAGCTCGTCGTAGTTTCCCTCTTCGTAGAGCTGATCCAGCACAGGGACTGTTTCTTGCCTCCACAGATACTCTTCCCGGTTCTTGCGGTCCTCACGATTCTGCTGAAAAAGAAAGAACCCGTAAATGGCTGCAGAAAAAATCAGGATGCCTGCTAATATTCTGATCACCCGTTTCCGGATCCTGCGCGCCTCTGTTCTGGAGGTCTCCTCACCGATATTTCCGACCTTGTCCAGGTCGCTGCGCATCTGATCCAGATTGCGCATATATTCGCGCTCTGCCTCAGGCTCATAGTAGGATCCGCAGTAGGGACACTTGGCCTCACCGGGCGGGATCACGGCTCCGCACTGTGCGCATTCATAACCTGCCTGCGGTTTTCCTTTTTGAGAGTCTGTCCCGCGATTGAGGTCACGGGCATTGCGCGATGAAGAATGGATACGTTTCGCCTGCATTTTATACATCTCCTGTCAAATTGACCGTACCCCATCATTATAATGTTCCCGTTCCGGTAAGACAAGGCAGGAGACCGCAGCCACAAAAGTCCGACAAGAGAGAAAGAGATGTAAAAGAACCATGAGAGAACCATGAAAGAATGGATGTTTTCAGGCGGTATTTGCGGGAAATCTGTAGAAAAAACTTAGGAGATGATTGCCCCTTACGTCTATGTAATTAAAAAAGTGTCGCCTCCCGGGCGACCACGGGGGCACTCAGATACTGTATTCTTTTACTCAAGAAGAGAGATGAGAGTTGAAAGTGTACAGAACACAAGAGAAAGAGAAAAAGGAAAAAGCAGTTATGGTTGAGATTCAAAATGCCAGTCGGAAAACCTGTGAGGTGTATTCCGACAGAATGGAGAACCGCGTTATGAAACTGATTTTTATGGATCACGATTATGAAGCCCTGCTCCTGCCGGGGGAGGCAGCACAGGGCGTAAGGCGGAAAAATGAAAAAGAATAAGGCGGCGTAACCTGTACTTCCTTTGCCGGTTATGCAGCCGGACAAAAAAGGGGGTGCAGCATGATGAGATTTCCTTACATCAACACTGTCGCTACAGGTGAGAACATCAACCGTATGAGAGTTGAGGCCGGTTTTACTGTAAGAGATATACAGGAAGTGTTCGGCTTCTCTACTCCGCAGGCTGTCTACAAGTGGATCCACGGCACAGCCATGCCTACGATCGATAACCTTGTCATACTTGCTGCAGTATTCGGTGTCACCATGGACGAGATCATAGTCGTGGACATACCGGCAGGCAAGTGCGGATGACCTGATGCATCTGCGGAATCAGAGAACGTATTATCAGAATTATCATAAGAAAATATCATAAGA
>JAUNEM010000127.1:0-1692 GCA_030525515.1 Eubacteriales bacterium | reverse complement strand
TTATAGGTGAAATTTTATATAAATACTTTAATATAAGAATAATATTTACGATACTGTACAGGGCGGACCGGCTGTTGCCGGTCCGCCCTGATATTCTGCTCCTGTTCCGCCGCCGTCTTTTCATTTAACGGATGTCTCTTCACGGATCAGGTCACTGTCATTACTATATTCAGCAGTAAATATTTTTTCGGTGATACCGCCGACATTCCGAGATGGGACAACCAGTATAGAAAGGTCAGTCTCCGCTGTTCTGGTCGGCAAAGATTTTCATGACCAGGTTTCCGTCCGGATCTCTGAAATTCAGCCAGTTGCCGCTTCGAAAGACCAGGACCGGACCATCCTTCTCCCTTAGAGAGTCCTCTGATGACTGATAAGTCACTTTACCGGTATCTGTCTGGATCACAAAGATTTTTTCTCCAATACGCAGGACTGTATATTCCTGATTAATAGAACGGAAATCTCCCGCCACTGTTGAATAGGAATACCAGGAATAAGAGTCTGAACTGCAGAGAGATTTTCCGTAACTGGTCAGTTCATATAAGGAATTCTCCTGGTCCCGGTTTGTATACAGGATGACTCCTCTGGCGATCATTGTGCCCTGACGCGCTTCCGATCCCTCTTCATGATAGGGCATCTCAAAATGAATGCTGCCGTCCGGATTCTCTACTACGATATTACCGCTCCCGCTATCCCGATATCCGTAGCAGTCCATGCCAAAGCAGTACTCATAGGGCGTCCCGTCCGGCGCTCTCAGGGGTTCCAGACTGTCGGTCAGGATCTTTAATCCGGATTCACTCTCAATCTGGTAAGCATAGTCCCCTTCCTTATTGCACAGGACCGTACGCATCACATCTTCGTTCCATATATAATCTCCTGTCTCTATATCATAAATCAGGGAGCGGTTCCCGCCGTCAGCATTGACAGCGAGATGGAGAAGTCCCTTTGTATTTGTACAGCTGCATAGATAGTAGGAGAGATCCTGCAAGTCCTCAAACTCGGACTGCAGATATTCCGGCTTGAAAAGAAGATTTCCATCTATGCTGTAAATATATTCTCTGCCGTATAAATAATCCTGGTCTTCTTCCGGATCCAATTCCACGATTTGGCTGTCAGGGGCACGGTGGATCCTGCTCTGTCCCGGATCTTCCACATCTATATGGCCAACGATTTCTTCCCTGCCTTTTCGTATGGAATAGCCGGTCTCATCTTTGATCCAGTAATATTCGCCGAGACAGAGACATTCACTTTCTACCTGCAGGATTCCGGATTCGCTATAGATAATGGCGGGTTCACCGTCCTTGTAGCAGACGTAATCTCCGTTAGTATTACGGATTATTGAGCCATAATCAGGTTCAAGGAGCCACTTTCCGTTCGCAATGTCATACAACCCTTTTTGGCGTGTAGCGGAATCTGTCAGGACCAGGGGATCATAGATGGACCAGACCTTGAGGGTATCTGACAGCGAGGGGGGCATTGAAGTTGTCAGTATATAGCCTTCAAGAAGATCTCTTTCCGTCATGTCCGCGTTCATGAAATGGACAGCGGGAGAATTGAACCAGGAAGCTCCGTCCAGAAGAATCACCTGATCTGCCTTAAGTGCATAGGAAGTTTCCCCCTTTTCTGTCAGTGGCAGAGCTGCAGCATCTGCTTTTGCGGAATGCTTATCCAGAACCGGGACGTAGCCTGTATCCG
>JAUNEM010000126.1 GCA_030525515.1 Eubacteriales bacterium | reverse complement strand
AATAATAAAGCCGAAGAACAGGAGCGGGTGAAAAGCTCGCGAAAAGCGGATCATACCCGGTTGGCAGGAAAAGCAGATAACCGGTATAATGAATGCAGAAAAGAGCCGAAACGCCGACATGACAGAACCTTTTATGGCAAAAAGCCGCGTCAAGACAAAAGATGAGGAAAAGAAAAGACACACACAAAAGGAGCAGGCCGCTCCGGAATGGAGGATAGGATGGGAAAACTGAACCTGACATGGCACGGACACAGCTGCTTTACACTGGAGGAGGACGGCTATTCAATCGTTCTTGATCCCTATTCGGACGGTTCGGTCCCCGGTTTCGGAAATCTGAGACTCACTGCCGACGAAGTCCTGTGCAGCCATGGCCACGGCGACCACAATGCAGTGCAGTGTGTGAAGATCAACAAGGACGCCTCTTCGAAAAAGAATCCCTTTACCATCACAGAGATCCATTCCTATCATGATGACGCAAAGGGAAAGAAGCGCGGAAATAATATCATCCGTATTTTTGACGACGGGGAATATCGCATTGCCCATATGGGCGACATTGGATGTCCTCCGACTGAAGACCAGAAAGAAGTCCTCAAGAACATCGACATCATGCTGATGCCGGTCGGCGGCTTTTTTACCCTGGAGCCTGCAGAAGTGCGGAAGCTGGTTCAGGAACTCAACCCCCATATGCTGATCACTATGCACTACAGGGGAGCAGAATTCGGCTACGATGTCATTGCGCCTGTTGAGAATTACCTGTCCCTGTGTGACAAAAGTTCTGTCTTCTGTCTGGAAAAGAGCAGCATAACCATCCCCGAAGATCTGAAATCCGGAACCGTAGTCCTCACCGCACCTACAGAATAAAGACAGCAAATCAGAGCCTCAAAGGCACCCCCCATGGAGCAATATTCATCCCACAGCCCGGCAGGAAATTGGAGCCTGAGAAGTATACCTCCTGTGGAGTGAATTTTTTTGAGCAGCCGGTTGTACTTGGCGAAGCTTATACAAAAGAACGGATAAAAAACCCGGCCCATCATGGCCGGGTTTTTTAGGACCACACTGTTTGAGTCTCCCGTGTCTTCAACACGGGAGACGAGTTTGGTCCGATCCGTTCTGACTATAAGCGAGCCTTAGTACAACCCTGCGAAAAAAACTGAAGGACACAGGAGGTATACATCGAAGGCGACTTCCTAAGGGCGCGACCTAAGGGCGCGGCCGATTGTATTACAGATCAAAATTCTTAATAGTCCCGAATTTTGTCGTCTGCGTGACATTGTTCAGCTTATAGCCGGCATTGACAAGGATGTCAACCATGCTCTTGACAGAGATTTCGCCGGTAGCCTTGACAACTGCTTCCGTCCCGCGGCTCTTGGTGTGGTAGACAGCCATGGCCTCCATATTGGCTTCATTTTCGGCCAGAAGCTGAGCGATTCCCGCGAAGAAACCGGGCCGGTCATCGCACTGGAAGACAAAGCGGGTGCCCTGGTGCTTGTAGCCCAGCAGGTCTGTGAAGGCCTGGAAGATATCTTTTTCTGTAATAATACCGACTACGTGATTGTCCTCGTCGACAACAGGCAGGACGGAAATCCCTTCGTCCAGCATCTTCTGGGCTGCTTCCTCTATAAAGGCCTCGGGTCCGATGGTTTTGATATCGGTGAGCATGATATCTCTGACTGTGGTCTTGCTGAGCAGATAGTTGAGCTCGTAAATGGAGAGAGAGGTCGCGTTGGCACCGCTCTTCTCTGTGACAAGGCCGCCGGTGATCAGGCCAATCAGCCTGCCGTCCTCATCCACGATCGGAAGGCGGTGAAAGTGACCCTTGGACATAATGTCCACCGCCTTGGAGATCTTGACGTCCTCCGTAATTGTGACCGGTTCTTTTGTCATATGATCTTTAACGTACATAATGTCCTCCTCTTGCAGAATTTCAAATAATGATGAAAGCTTTACAATGATTCATTCAAGACCTGCCGCACGCGAGTGCCTGCCCGCGGACAGAGGTCAGCCGCCCAGGTATGCCTTGCGCACGCGCTCGTCGCGGGCCAGCTCTTCGCCGGTGCCGGTCAGAGTGATCCGCCCGGTCTCAAGGACGTAGGCCCGGTCGGCAATGGAGAGAGCCCTCTTGGCGTTCTGCTCCACGAGCAGGATGGTAGTGCCCTTCTGGTTGATCTCTTCAATGATCTGGAAGATCTCGGAGACCAGGAGGGGGGAGAGTCCCATGGAGGGCTCATCCAGAAGCAGGATGGAGGGCTTGGCCATCAGGGCGCGGCCCATTGCCAGCATCTGCTGTTCGCCGCCCGAAAGGGTTCCGGCGGGCTGTGTGCGTCTCTCGCCGAGGCGGGGGAATGTCTGATAGACGTCCTCAATGTCTTTGGCGATCGCTCCCTGGTCCCTGCGCAGGTAAGCACCAAGGATCAGGTTCTCCTCTACAGTCTGCTGGGCGAACACGCGGCGTCCCTCGGGGACCTGTGCCAGGCCCAGATTGACGATTTTGTGTGCCGGTATCTTGGTGAGTTCCTTTCCGTCAAGGGTAATAGAGCCTTCCGCTGCCTTGATCAGGCCGGAAATCGCGTGCATGGTCGTGGTTTTACCCGCTCCGTTCGCTCCGATCAGAGTCACGATCTCTCCGTCACGGACCTCAAAGGAAATTCCCTTGATGGCCTCGATCATGCCGTATCTGACTTTCAAATTCTCTACTGTGAGCATAATAACCTTTCTCGCCGCCCCGGGGGCAGCCATAAGAACTTTTGCGCTTTTTCTCTTTTCTGCGACAGGATAGCTGCCGTCACATCTGTCTACCCGGCATGGCCTTGATCAGTCACCCAGATAAGCCTTGATGACTTCGGGGTTTGCCTGAATCTCGGCGGGGAGTCCCTCGGCCAGCAGCATGCCGTAGTTCAGCACGTAGATGCGTTCGCAGATTCCCATGACGAGCTGCATGTCATGCTCGATGAGGAGGACAGCGATCTTGAAGTGGTCGCGCACGAAGCGGATCATCCGCATGAGATCCTCTGTCTCCTGGGGATTCATGCCGGCGGCCGGCTCGTCCAGCAGGAGGAGCTTGGGCTCTGTCGCCATGGCGCGGGCGATCTCCAGACGCCTCTGGGCGCCGTAGGGGAGGTTTCCTGCGGTAACTTCCGCGTATTCCCCCAGTTCCATGATTTCCAGGAGCTCCCTGGATTTGCCCTCAATCTCCCGCTCCTTCGCGTAATATGCGGGGAGGCGGAAGACTGCGGAAACCGGCGAGTATTTGATGTTGTTGTGATAGGCTGTGCGGACGTTGTCGAGCACGGTCATGTTGTCGAAAAGACGGATATTCTGGAAGGTACGGGCAATGCCGGCCCTGTTGATGTCGACGACGGTTTTGCCCGCCGTGTCTTTTCCGTCAAAAATAATCTGTCCCCTGGTGGGGGTATATACTTTGGTGAGCAGGTTGAAGACGGTTGTCTTCCCTGCTCCGTTGGGACCGATCAGTCCCACGATTTCTTCATCATAGATCGAGAGATCCAGATCGTTGACCGCGGTCAGACCTCCGAAATCAATTCCCAGTTCTTTTGTCTCCAAAACGGGAGTTTTCTTCTCGCTCATAGCCACCTCTCATCATTTGGAATTTACTTTGCTCTTTTTCCTGCGGAAGGATTCCATCCTGGTCTTCATCGCTTCATTGTTTGTGATGAGCATGATCAGGATGAGGATGACCGCGTAGATCAGCATGCGGTAGTCCTGCAGTCCGCGCAGAAGCTGCGGCAGGAGGAAGAGCACGACTGTCGAGATCAGAGTGCCGTTGATATTGCCGAGTCCGCCCAGCACGACGTAGACCAGAATCAGGATCGAGGTGTTGTAGTCGAATTTGCTGGCTACCATGGTGGAATAATTGAGGCCGTAGAGAGCGCCTGCGCCGCCGGCCAGGGAGGCGGAGATGACAAAGGCCATCATCTTGGTGTTGGCGATATTGATGCCGATCGATTCCGCCGCGATCCTGTTGTCGCGGGCGGCCATGATCGCGCGCCCGTTTCTGGAGTAGATCAGGTTGTAGACGACGACCAGGGCGAACAGAACGAGCAGGGTGCCCGCCGTGAAGTTGGCGATACGCTCGGTTCCGGTGGCGCCCATGGGGCCGTTGATCAGATATTTGCCGCCCTCGCCCAGTTCAAATCTGGACTCCACGAAACTTACTTTGATGCCTGTGCTGTCGAAGGCGACGTACAGGTTCATGATCAGGTTCATGACAATCTGTCCGAAAGCCAGAGTGACAATGGCAAGATAGTCGCCCTGAAGCTTGAGGACGGGGATTCCGATGAGGAAGCCCACGAAAGCGGTGAGCAGCATTCCGATGATGATCGCCAGTATAAGCCGCAGGACGGGAGGGACGCTCCCCGCCAGAAGACCCGACACGCAGACGCCGGAGAAGGCTCCGACTGCCATGAATCCGGCCTGTCCCAGATTGAGCTCACCGGAGAAACCGACATTCAGATTCAGACCGATCGCGGCCACAAGATAGCAGGTGGCGGGCACCAGAAGACCCGTAAAAAGACTGGACAGATTGCCTGTCTTGAGCATAGCTTCCAGCACTATATAGGCGACGATCACCATTGTATAGGAAATAGTCCTTGACCGGTGCCGGTTGTCCAGAAGGACTCCGAAAATACCTTTTTTTTCTTTCATGATAGAACTCCCTTCTGCTTACACTTTTTCCCGTACATTCTTTCCGAGAAGTCCCGCGGGCTTCACCAGAAGGATGACGATCAGCACGCCGAAAACGATGACATCCGACAGCTGTGTGGAAATATAGGCCTTGGAGAGTATTTCGATCATTCCCAGAAGGAGCCCGCCCAGCAGAGCGCCGGGGATGGAACCGATTCCGCCGAAAACCGCGGCCGTGAAGGCCTTGATGCCGGGCATGGAACCCAGGGTGGGCGTGATGGTCGGATAGTTGGCGCACAGGAGCACCGCGGCGATAGCCGCCAGACCGGAGCCGATCGCGAACGTGAGAGAGATGATCTGGTTGACATTGATGCCCATGAGCCTTGCCGCGTCCTTATCCTCCGAGCAGGCGCGCATGGCGCTACCGGTCTTGGTCCGATTGATGAACAGGGTCAGACAGATCATGACGACCAGGCAGGTGGCAATTGTGATCAGAGTGATAAAGCTGATGGACAGCTCGCCGAACTGGAGAGCGCCGCCGGACATGACAGAGGGAAACATCTTGGGAGATGCGGTCCAGAGCAGCTGCGCCCCGTTCTGCAGGAAATAACTGACACCGATCGCTGTGATCAGAACAGAAAGGCTGGAAGCCTGCCGGAGGGGCTTATACGCCAGACGCTCGACGACGACGCCGAGGACCGTGCAGCACACGACAGCCAGAAGAATGCCGGGAATCAGTGGCAGATTGAATTTTGTCAGCGCGAAAAAAGCCGCGTAGGCACCGACCATGATGACGTCGCCGTGCGCGAAGTTCAGCATCTTGGCGATGCCGTAGACCATGGTATAACCGAGAGCGATGATCGCGTACACGCTGCCCAGTCCCAGGCCGTTTACCAGATTGGATAGAAATCTCATTGTTGAAAGTTCCCCCTTCAAGAATTTGTGGACAAGTTCCCCTTTTATATCTTTTTACAAAGTATATGTCCGTTTTTTACAAAGTATGGTTCTGCCTTCTTACAGACATATATTATGTAAAAAGATATAAGCGCAAAAGAAAAAATCTGTGTGGAAGATATGGATGCCGGATGCGCACATGCGCTGCGAAGACCTGAGCATGTGTTTCAGCGGATACAGGTCATAACCACCAGTATGCACAGATTCAATTAGGCAATATTATACCACGTATTATCCGCATGGAAAAACACAAACGAAAAAAATTAGCCTTCTTCCGGCCGCTTCCGGTTACAGCGAGGGGAGACAGGTCGGGACGAGACGGTTCGGAGACAAAGAACCGTCCCCTGTCTCCGCGCCGTCGCAAAAGAAGGACCTTCCGGTCTCACAAGAGAAACCGGAAGGTCCTGATACTGCAGAGATTCTGTACTATTCAGGTACACACGGCATAAACCGTATTATTCCGCTGCAGGAACATACTCGCCGTTCTGGATGATCATAGCCTTGGGAGCCTTGGTGACTTCGCCGTTCTCATTCCAGGTCATGTCAGAGCCGGTCAGGCCGTTGAATGTCATGGAAGTGAACTGCTCAACCATCTTGGCGCAGATGTCCGCATTGCTCATGTCAGCTGTGATTCCGGCTGCCTCGCAGGCCTGAGCCATAGCGTAGATGCAGTCATAAGCGTCTGCCGCGAACTGGTTGGGAACTTCGCCGTTGGCGCGTGCCTTGTAATTCTCGACGAAGGTCTTGGTCTGCTCGTCTTCCGCGTTTGCCACGAAAGGAGTCAGCAGATAGACGCCCTCAGCGAGGGAAGTGTCGAAACCTTCCAGATCAAGGATGCCGTCCATGCCGTCGACACCGAAGAAAACGGGAGCATAACCAACCTTGTTGGCCTGTGTCAGGATCTGGGAAGCGGGAGTGTAGTAGATGGGAAGGAAGAGCAGATCAGCGCCTGCTGCCTGAGCGTCGCCCACCTGTACGCTGAAGTCGCTCTCTTCGCCCTTGAAGGTGCCTTCATAGACGATCTCGAGGCCGTCAGCCGCTGCCTGAGCCTTGAAGGTATCGAAGATGCCCTTTGAATAGGGATCATCGTTCTTGTAGATGACAGCGATCTTGGAGCCGAGATCGGGATGTGCAGCGATATAGGAAGCACTTCCGGAACCCTGGTTGGGATCGGAGAAGCACATCTGGAAGACGTTGCCGTAAGCGCCGGTCTGGCCTTCGCCGTCAGCATAAATGACAGAGGGGCTGGAGCCGGAGGGAGTGATCGCGAAAGTCTGGTCTTCCTGATAAAGAGGAGAGACTGCCGCGCCGGGAGCGGATGTGACGGTTGCCAGAGAGATCTGCATGCCGCCGTCCTTCAGGGTGCCGTATGCAGTAGCTGCTTCTTCTGCATCGTGCTTATCATCTTCAAACTGCAGGGAGAACTGAACGCCGCCCTTTGCGTTGACCTCTTCGACTGCCATCTCAGCCGCAGTCTTGACGGCATTGCCGTAGACAGCTGCGGGGCCGGTCAAAGGGCCGCTGCCGCCGATCTTGATCGCGCCATCGCTGCTTTCACCGGCGCCGGAAGGAGCGGAGGAAGAACCGCCGCAGGCTGCCAGAGAAGCTGCCATGCATGCAGACACAGCAACTACGAGAGCTTTTTTCCAAAACTTTTTCATAACCTGTTACCTCCTGATAAATGGATAGTATCTTATCGTATGGTGAATAAAATGCAGAATTCTACTCATCAAACAACAATACCACATATTATAATGCTATTTTTCGCACAGTTCAACTGGCAATCCCCCGCGAATCCTGTGAGAATCTTTCACATATTCCCCACGAATCCTGCAGGAAATTCTGCTGGGGATCCGGTGTACAATTCCCCGCGGATTCTGTGTTTACTGCCGGCTGCACTCTGACCGGCTGATGACCGGCAGCAGGTAGTTCCCGCCGGCCTTTTCCCTTCCCACCCCCGCCTTTTAGAGTGAATTCCT
>JAUNEM010000319.1 GCA_030525515.1 Eubacteriales bacterium | reverse complement strand
TTGTCGGATAGCCTTTAGAAAATCTGCCCCGGAAGCTTCAGTTTCTGTTTTGTCAGGAAGCCTTTAGAAAATCTGTCCCGGAAGCTTCCGTTTTTGCTTAGGCGGGAATGTTTTGTCAAATTCTTCCACATCGGAGTCATCTACATAATAACCCTGAGGCGTCTGATATATTCCTGTGATACCGTCAAGGTAACCGGGAATCAGTTCCCTGCAGAGAAAGAAAGAGTCATCCGCGCCTTCCGGTAAGTCGTGGTAACGAATGCCGAACTCACGAGCATATGTAAAGCCGCACTTGCCATAGAAACCGATATTGCCCTCAAACAGGACAGCCCCGTAACCAAGCTCTGCAGCTTTTTCCAGGGAATAGTCCAGCAGAGCCTTCCCATAGCCCTTGCGCTTGAGCTCCGGTGTGATGCCGATCGGCCCCATGGTCAAAACAGGGATGATCCTGCCGTCGTCCGCCTGGATGATTGTTTTCATAAACATATTCTGCCCGATCAGTCTTCCATCCTGCTCCATGACGAAGTCCAACTCCCTGACGAAAGCCGGATCATCCCTGAGCACGTGGATCACATAATGCTCACTGCATCCCGGGCGGTACACGTTCCAGAATGACTCCCGTACGAGGTTTTCTACTTCTCTGTGGTCTTCGTTTTTTTCCAAACGGATAATATAATTTTTCATTTTCATTGTTTTCCTCCTCTCAGACTCGCGAACATTTGCAGTCCGCCCGTATTGCTCACTCAATTGTTGACAGCAATTGTCTTTCAGCGGGAGGTTCGTTTTGATTGTCTGCAAACCTCCCGGTCAGCCTACAATCTCCAATATTCTGTACTTTCTCAAACAGCACTCTCCTTAAGTGTTTTTTTCCTTAATAATGAACCGATGATGACTTTATATTTGTGTCCTATTTTTGTTTCACATTGGCTATCAGAAAGCCTTTTATAACCAGGAATGAGAAACAGACGATACCGGCATATGGCTGCCTGGTCACAATAAAAACCGTGACTGCGAGTATTGACAGGATGATTCCTGTCATAAGCCTGTGCCTGTTCCACACCGGATTATTGAAATTGGTGATGATCACTCCGCAGATTCCATTCAGGATTATAACCCCTATGATCACAACAAAAACGGTCTTTATCCACGGATTAATCCCGCTCAGGCCAAACAGAGATACCGCTTCGGGGGAAGCCGTTCCGTTTCCAAACGCAGGGATAAACAGCAATATAGCCAGAAGAAGATCCAGAGCATTGCATATGAGCGAGATGTACTTGTCGGCAAACTCTCTTTTTTCGTTTTCTGCAACAGTAATCATCTCATCCGAACAGATCAGATCATCAATTGTTACTGAAAAAAAGCGGGATATTTCTTTTAATGAATCAATGCCCGGATACCCTCTGCCGGACTCCCATTTTGAAATCGCCGATCTTGAAACAAACAGAGCTTCGGCAAGTTCCTCCTGCGTCAGTGACCTGCTCTTTCGCAATTCCTGTAATTTCTCATTGAACTCCATCTGACGCCTCCGGCTTCGGGTACGGTATCTTTGAGTCGTGATGTATCCGCGGACGACACTTTGTGTCGGCTGGTGTTTAAGCACCGATTCGATAATGATCTGCCATGAAGCGATAGATCATAAACAGACCGGAACTTAGTAAAACAGAACCCACGATATCTGTCGCCCAGTGGACACCCGAGATCAGCCTTCCGATTACCATAAATGCTGAAAACACTATTACAAAAATGGTTATTGACTTACCGAGAACTGCGCTCTTCACTCTTCTATCTGCCTGGTATTTCAAGGTCGGCATCACACTCAAAACCAGCAGAGTAGTCGATGAAGGATAAGACGCTTCCAGGTTTCCATCTATCAGAATCGGTCTGTAATTGATCGGTACCATCTCGAATAACAGATATCCAA
>JAUNEM010000125.1 GCA_030525515.1 Eubacteriales bacterium | reverse complement strand
CCGCGGGTGCTGCTGCCGCAAATGCCGCAGGAACCGCTGCCGCCGCAGGTGCCGCCGCAAATGCCGCTGCCGCGGGTGCGGTCGCTGCTGCCGCTGCGGGCGCGGGCTCTGCCGCCGGAACTGCCTCCGCAGGCGCCGCGGGTGCAGGCGCTGCTGCCGCAGGTGCCGCGGGTACAGGTGCCGCTGCAAGGGGTGCGGACTCAGCTGCCGCCTCTGCCGCAACCGCAGCCTCAATCTCCCTCAGTTCTTCTTCCTCGATTTTGCCGCCTGCCATCACACGTCCGAGCGTGCGGTTATCGACGGTTCCGTGCTTGAATATCTGCTGAATATGTCCGTCATAAATGACCGCGATCCGGTCGGAGACATTCATGACCTCATCCAGTTCGAAGGATACGAGCAGGACAGCTACGCCCTTGTCCCTCTCCCGGATCAGCATCTTGTGCACATTTTCAATGGCGCCGACATCCAGTCCGCGCGTGGGCTGAATGGCGATCAGCAGCCTGGGATCGTTGGCGATCTCTCTGCCGATGACGATCTTCTGCTGATTGCCGCCGGAGAGGCCGCCTGCCGCGAGGGGGCCGCAATTGTCGGGGCGCACATCGTAGGCTTTGATCAGCTCCTCCGCAAAACTCTTCATCTTTTTGCGGTTGATCCTGCCTCTGGGTGAGAACTCATCTGTTCTGTATTTTTCAATGATCGTATTTTCATAGACGGAAAAACCGAGCACCAGTCCGTCTTTGTGGCGGTCCGCCGGGATGGTAGCCATGCCCAGGTCTATGCCGTACTTGGGATTTCTGTTCTGGATCTCATGTCCGCACAGAATGATCTTTCCTCTGTAGGATTTGCGGATATTGTTGATCGCGTCCGTCAGCTCCTGCTGTCCGTTTCCGTCGATGCCGGCGATGCCCACGATCTCGCCCGCCCTGACCTGCAGGTTCAGGTTTTTGACCGCGTCGAGTCCCTTCTCATTCTTGACATAGAGGTCCTGGATGTCCAGAATGACTTCCCCGGGATCGGGAGGTGTCTTCTCGACAACCAGCTGGACCGAATGTCCGACCATCTTGGTCGCCAGTTCATCCTCAGTGATTCCTTTTACGGGAACCGTGTCGATATACTTACCCCTGCGGATGATCGTGCAGACGTCCGAGGAGGCCTGGATCTCTTTGAGCTTGTGGGTGATGATGATGATCGTCTTGCCGTCTTTGATCAGATTTTTCATGATCCCCAGCAGCTCGTCGATCTCCTGCTCTGTCAGGACCGCTGTGGGCTCGTCCAGGATCAGGATTTCGGCTCCGCGGTACAGGGCCTTGAGAATCTCGACTCGCTGCTGCATTCCCACGGATATATCGCGGATCCTGGCGTCGGGATTGACTTCCAGCCCGTATTTTTTGACGATGTCCAGCACGTCCTGACGGGCTTTTCTCATATTGGTCAGGATGCCCGTGTGAGGCTCGCTGCCAAGGACAATGTTCTGTGTGACCGTAAAATTCTCCACCAGCATGAAGTGCTGGTGCACCATTCCGATGCCTGCCTGGATGGCGGCTGTCGGATTTTTGATATTTACCTTTTTGCCATTGATGAAAATCTCTCCTTCATCAGCCTTGTAAAGACCATAGAGAATATTCATCAATGTACTTTTGCCGGCGCCGTTCTCGCCGAGGATCGAGTGGATGGTCCCCCGCTCGACATCCAGCTGTACGTCTGTGAGTGCATAGAAGGACCCGAAGCGCTTGGTGATCCCATGCATCTGCACAGCATATTTGTTGCTGACTTCAGCAGCCATGTCTACCTCCATTCCTCTGATACTGTAAAAGCTCAGGCCCCGCACGCGGGCGCCGGCGGGGCTGTCCCGCCCGGGTCCGCATGTCTGGCCGATCCTCTTTTATCCCGCGGCCTGATTGTCCGCAGGGATCAGTTCCAGGTCCGATTATTTCAGTGTCTCCAGATATTGTTTCAGTTCCTTCATGGAAGCGGGCGGTTTGATCTTTCCTGCCTTGATCTGTTCCCCGACTTCCAGGGCCTGTTCGTAAATCTCGTCCGAATAGTTCTCGTGGTTCTCCGGGATTCCGACCGCGTCCTCAGCCAGGCCGAAGGAGAGGTTCTGTCCTCCGATCTCCTGACCGATGATCATCCTTCTGGAGACTTCATCGACTGCAACATTGACATTTTTCAGAGAGGATGTCAGGACATTTTTGGGAGCCAGGTAAGCCTGGTCGCGGTCGACGCCGATCGCGAACTTGCCGGCTTCCTTGGCGGCCTCGATGACACCCATGCCGGTGCCGCCCGCCGCGTGGTAGACGACATCGCATCCGTCGGATGTGAACATCTTGTTGGCTATGCTCTTGCCCTTGGCGGCGTCGGAGAAGCTCTCCGCGTACTGGGAAACCACCTTTACATTTTTGCCCAGTTTCTTGTCCGCATAGGCGACGCCTGCCTCGTACCCGCTCTCAAACTGCTCGATGACAGCGCTGGCGATGCCTCCCACAAAACCGACTTTTTCGGTTTTGGAGACAGCTGCGGCGATGTAGCCGACCATGAAAGAAGACTCCTCGGCGCGGAACACAACGCCTGTCAGATTGGACGGAAGGTCGTCAAAGGCGTTGTCCACGCAGGCAAAGTGCACGCCGGGATTGGCGGCAGCGGATTCCATGGCCGCGTCGGCACAGGCAAATCCGATGCCCCAGCAGAGTTCGTTTCCGTTGTCCACCAGAGTCTCGAAGTTGGTGGAGAAATCCGCGCTCTGTTTGGATTCGATATAATTAACCTCCGCGCCGGTCTCCTTGTTCAGCTGCTGCAGGCCCTCCCAGGCGCTCTGGTTAAAGGACTGATCGTTGATACCGCCCGTATCTGTGATCATCGCGACCTTGTGGCCTGTTCCGTCAACATCGCTGAGATCGTTGACAGACGCTGTCAGTTTTTCGACAGGCGTGTCTTTGAGGAACTGCACGAAATCCTTGAGCTCCGCCAGTGTGGCGGGAGGAGTCAGGACACCTGCCTTGATCTTCTCGCCGACTTCAAGAGCTTCCGAGTAAATTTCATCAGAGTAGTTGCTGTGGTCCGCAGGGATACCGACCGCATTGTCGGAGAGGCCGAACGAAAGCGTTCTTCCTCCGATCTCCTCTCCCGCGATGTGCCGTTTGGAGACAGCCATGACAGCGACATTGACATTCTTCAGGGAAGAGGTCAGGACATTTTTGGGAGCCAGGTAAGCCTGGTCGCGGTCGACGCCGATCGCGAATTTGCCGGCTTCCTTGGCAGCCTCGATGACGCCCATGCCTGTGCCGCCCGCCGCGTGATAGACGACGTCGCATCCATCGGTTGTGAACATCTTGTTGGCAATACTCTTGCCCTTGGCCGCGTCTGAAAAACTCTCCGCGTACTGGGAGACAACTTTCACCTTTTTGCCGAGCACGCGGTTGGCGTAGGCGACGCCTCCTTCATATCCGCGCTCGAACTGCTCGATGACTTCGCTGGATATACCTCCGACAAAGCCGACCTTTCCGGTCTCCGACACTGCCGCGGCTATATAACCTACCATGAAGGAGGATTCCTGGGCGCGGAAGATGACGCCCGTCACATTCGCGGGAGTGTCGGTAAAAGCGTTGTCCACGCAGGCAAAATGAACATCGGGATTGGTGGCCGCGGACTCCAGGACAGCATCCGCGGTAGCAAAACCTATGGCCCAGCAGAGGCTGTTGCCGTTGTCAACCAGGGTCTCAAAGTTCGTCGTGAAATCAGCGCTCTGTTTGGACTCGATGTAATTGACTTCCGCGTTGGTCTCCTTATTCAGCTGCTGCAAACCTTCCCAGGCACTCTGGTTAAAGGACTGGTCATTGATTCCGCCTGTGTCAGTGATCATTGCGATTTTCCAGCCGGTTCCATCCACATTTCCCACGTCCAGATCCATCTTGGAGCCCTTTCCGCTCGCGCTGCCCGAGCTGCCCCCGGTCAGTTCACCGGGGCGCACGAACCGGCAGGCGGCAAGTGACAGCAAAAGGATCAGACTCAGGACAGCTGCCGCCCCTCTGGTACACTTTTTCATTGCATCCTCCTTTGTCGTTAACTGAGTTACTATTATTTATTTACAGGCTGGCCAATACTCCGCTTTTGCGCAGTATGCCGCCCAAAGCACTGTCTGATGGATCCGTCAGGGACTCCGGCCGACAGCTTACCGCAGCCGGCTCCTGATCAGCTCCACGATCACCTCCATAGCCGCATCATTCCTTCCTCCCTCGGGAATAATGATATTGGCCTTTCTCTTGCTCGGCTCCACAAACTGGTCGTGCATGGGTTTGACCGTCTCGCGGTACTGGGTGATCACACTGTCAAGAGACCTGCCTCTTTCCTTGACGTCACGGATGATCCTGCGCAGAATCCTCTCATCGGCGTCCGTGTCGACATATATCTTGAAATCCATCAGATCAACGAGCCTGGGCTCCGCCAGTATGAGAATTCCCTCCAGGATGATCACAGGATTGGGCTGAACCCTGATTATTTTATCCGATCGGTTGTGGATCGAATAGTCATAGACAGGCATCTCGATCGCTTTTCCTGCCTTCAGGTCCATGATATGCCCGCACAGCAGATCTGTGTCAAAAGCATCCGGATGATCGTAATTGACCTTTACCCGCTCCTCAAAAGGAATATTGTCGAGTCTTTTATAATAATTGTCGTGACGAAGAAGGCTCACTTCGTTCTTTCCGAAATAGCTGATCAGGGTATTGGCCAGCGTCGTTTTGCCGCTGCCGCTGCCCCCCGCGATTCCTATCAGGATATTGTCCATATGTGCCTTGTCCTTTCTGCGAAATGGGAATAACCACTATTTATTATAACAGAAAAAAACGAGTCCGTACGTTTTCCTGAAAATATAGAAATGATTTTAATACCATCATAATCCTGCCGCCTCAGCCCGCGGCCGGGTATGATCTTCCTCCTTTACGAGGGAAAGCGGAAGGTTCTTTGGAAGCCCCTGCCCCACTCCCCTGTCTCTCTTCAGGCAGGTCTGTACTCCTGTGACATAATCGGAGGCCGCAGCAATTTGCCGCAGGACAACATGCCGCAAAACAATTTGTTTATTTCGCATAATTGTGAGATTTCAGAATAATTGATATAATAATTATTGTTATAAGAAAACAACAATTTCACTGCAGTTTCCGGCGCAGGAAGACAGCCAGCCTGTCTCTTCTTCGGCCGGGTCCGGAGAGTTTTTCTGTGTTCATGGCTGCATGCCGCATTTTCTCATGAGTGCATGCCGCACATGGAATTCTTGTCCGATCATCCGATTATTTACGTTTATTCTCCTGTATTATCATCTTGTGGTTTCGAAAGGAAAAGGAAAGAAAAAATGAACATTACTGTATTTCTGGGCGCCAACATGGGCGGAGATCAAATGTATCTGATGGAAGTGAAAGCACTCGGAGAATGGATCGGCAAACACGGGCACCGTCTGATCTACGGCGGCAGCAGGATCGGACTGATGGGTGTCATCGCGGACGCTGTCATGGAAGCCGGCGGGGAAGTGATCGGAGTCGTTCCCGAGTTTTTCCTGCAGAAGGGGACAGAGCACAAAGGCCTCACAGAGCTGATCAAGACCGACACCATGGCCGAGCGCAGGGAGAAAATGATCGAACTTGGGGATGGATTCATCGCCTTCCCGGGCGGGACCGGCACCCTGGAGGAAATCTCCGACGTCATCTCCCAGAAAAAGCTGGGCCGCACTGTCAAGCCCGTGGCGATTCTCAATATCGAGGGATTCTACAATTCTCTCAACGCTATGCTGGAAAAAATGGTGGAGGAAGGTTTCCTGGACCGCTCCGATCTGAACAAAGTCTATTTCGCGAAAACAGTCGATTCCGCGACCTGGTATCTGGAGTACAACATGTGATCTGTTCAGGACAGATAAAAAAGGATAATGCAGTGCCTGAACGCGGCACAGGCCAGGCAGCGCGCAGCTTTTCATAGGCAGTCTGAGACATCCAGCTGCAGGCATGCGCAATTGAGGCATCCAGCTGCTGGCATCCGCTGTCTGAGGCTCTCAGATTCAGGCACCCGCAATTGAGGCATCAACTGCGGGCATCCGCAATTGATGCACTCAGCCATTAAAAAGCAAAAAAAAGCAAAAAAAGCAGGATCCCGTCAGCCGTTTTAAACGGCAGTCCGGGGATCCTGTTCTTTTTTACGCATATTCTAAATCATGAATGCTCTGCATCATGGATATTATCTATCGCGGGTATTATGCGGGAAGGCATGAAACTCAGCTTCGGCAGATTTCCCTGACGCGGTAGACTCCGGGAATCTTCCGAATCTGGTCGAGCAGCTCAGGCGCGGGAGCATTATCCAGGTCAAACAGGGTGTACTCCACATCCTTTTTCGATTTACTGGCCATGCTGGCAATATTGACGTCAGAGCTGCCAATAATGCTGGTCAGCTGGGTGATCATATTGGCCTTGTTCTCGTGGAAGACACTGATCCGGTTTCCGGTCTCGGACTTTCCGAGGTCACAGTTGGGATAGTTCACGCTGTTCTTGATATTACCGTTCTCCAGATAGTCGGAGAGCTGCTCAACAGCCATGACCGCGCAATTGTCCTCCGCCTCCTCAGTGGAAGCGCCCAGGTGGGGGATGGTGATGCATCCGCGTCTGCCGGCGACAGTGGAGTTGGGGAAGTCAGAGACATAGCGGCGGATCTTGCCGGCGCGGAGCGCCAGGATCACTGCCTCTTCATCGACCAGCACATCCCTGGCCATATTGATCAGGATCACGCCGGTTTTCATCATGGCGATTGCGTGATCGTCGATCATTCCCTTAGTGGAAGGAAGGGCGGGCACATGGATAGTAATGTAGTCGCAGGCATCATAGATATCCTCGATCCGGATCACGTGGTTGATACGGCTGGACAGATGCCAGGCGGAATCGACCGAGACATAGGGATCGTAGCCATAGACCTGCATGCCAAGATTGACGGCAGTATTGGCGACCTGGACGCCGATGGCTCCCAGACCGATGATACCGATCTTCTTTCCCTGAAGCTCTGTTCCGGCGAACCTCTTCTTCTCCTTCTCGGCGATTTTGGCGATATTTTCATTGTTCCAGTTGGCGCGCACCCAGTCGACACCCTCGACGATATCTCTGGAAGCCAGCAGCATACCGGCAAAAACCAGCTCCTTGACGCCGTTGGCATTGGCTCCCGGCGTGTTGAAGACCACGATACCCTTCTTAGCCAGATCGTCGATGGGAATATTGTTGACTCCGGCGCCGGCACGGGCGATGGCAAGCACCTGATCGGAAAATTCCATGCCGTGCATGGAGGCGCTCCGGACGAGAATACCATTGGCTTCGTCCAGGTTTTCTGTCACTTCATAATTGGAGGTAAACTTGCTCAATCCTGTTTCGGAAATATTATTCAGACAAGCATATTTAAACATGACTTCTTTTGATTCCTTCCTGGAGCATTGATCGACTATCTTTATATCCCGTTACAGGCGGGATCACGCCGGCTCATTGCCGGTCTGATGCGCAGATAGTTTGTATACGAATTTTAACCATGTAGCGAATAATAATGATAAATATCTTCAATGTCAAGCCTGACCGCGAAAAAAATA
>JAUNEM010000124.1:3661-7639 GCA_030525515.1 Eubacteriales bacterium | reverse complement strand
GCCATCACCCGCCTCAACCTGCAGAACGAGCTGCTCCGCATCCACCGGGAGACCGGTGGGACTTTCCTCTTTGTCACCCATGACATCCACGAAGCCTTCCGTCTGGGAAACCGGGTCATGATCATGAACGCCGGAAGACTCCTGCAGATGGACACACCGGAAACCATTGTCCGGAACCCGGCAGACCCTTTTGTGGAGACGCTGATCCGGTCCGCATTAGAGCAGGAGCGATTTTGGAGCAGCACCCCGGCAGAATAATGCCTGTTGGTCCTGCGCGCAGAAGAATAAAAATCCTGTGAGTCTGGCGCGCCGAAGAACAAAATGCGTGTGGTTCCTGCGCGCCGAAGAATAAAAAGTCTGTGGGTCTGGCGCGCAGAAGAATAAACAGGGAGGATTCCAGTGATAAAATTTCTGACCCGGCATCCGGAAAAGATCTATATTCCCCTGTTGCAGCACATCCAGCTGGTCTTTCTGACCCTGGTTATTTCTGTAGCAATCGCATCTATATTTACCCTGCTGTGCATGCGCAGTGAGCGCCTGTCCATATGGCTGCAGCAGCTTCTGGCCGTCGTCTATTCCATCCCCTCGCTGGCCCTTTTTGCCATCCTGATCCCTGTGACGGGATTGGGCAGGACGACGGCAGTGATCGCGCTGACCGCCTATAATCAATACCTGCTGCTGCGCAATTTTACTACCGGTCTGCAGGAGGTGGATCCCGCAGTGACAGATGCGGCGAAGGGAATCGGGATGACCTGGCTGCAGGTTCTCACCAGGGTACAGATTCCTCTTGCAAAGCGGGCTCTTTTTGCCGGAATCCGGCTGGCAGTCGTCTCCACGATCGGGATCGGGACGATCGCCGCCTCCATCAATGCCGGCGGGCTGGGGACACTTTTATTTGACGGCCTGCGCACCATGAACATGCCCAGGATCCTGTGGGGAAGCATTCTCTCCGCGGGACTTGCCATTGTGACCAATGCCCTGCTGAAAGCGGTGGAAGACCACTTGTAATTCATCGGAAACCTGATCGGATCTATTTTGCCGGTTCGTAAAAACAGGCGGCGATGAAGCTGTGAGAAAAAGCTGTGAAAACCCGTGGAAAACCATTTAGAAGAAAGGACTTTATGAAAGCAATTGTGATCCACGAACCCGGCGGACCGGAGAAACTGTGTTATGAAGAAGTGCCTGCGCCGGCTGTACGGGAAGGCTGGTCTCTGGTCCGCGTCCGCGGTTTCGGAATCAACCATTCGGAGATCTTTACCAGAAAAGGACTCTCACCAAGTGTGACTTTCCCCAGGATTTTGGGAATCGAATGCGTCGGTGAGATTGCGGAGACAACTGACTCCGCACGTCTTCCGGTCGGACAGAAGGTCATTTCCATTATGGGAGAGATGGGCCGCGCCTTTGACGGCGGCTATGCCGAGTACACGCTTTTGCCAAACAAGCAGATCTGTCCGGTGCAGACGAATCTGGACTGGAAAACCCTGGCAGCCCTTCCGGAAACTTACTATACCGCCTATGGATCCATGCTGAATCTGCGGATTGCAGATTCTGGCAGAGATGGTATGCCTCCCCGGATCCTGGTCCGCGGCGCCACGAGCGGGGTGGGAGTCGCCTTCCTGCGCCTGTTAAAAGGAAGGCGGCCGGAACTCGCTGTTGCCGGCTCGACCCGGAGTATGAAAAAGGAGACGCAGCTGCGGGAGGCGGGCTTTGATGAGGTGATTCTTGATGCGGACGGTATCCTCCAGACGAAGAATCAGTTTGACCGTGTGCTGGAACTGATTGGTCCCGCCACCCTGCGAAATACTTTTTCTCATGTCGCGGAAGGCGGCATTGTCTGCAGTACAGGGCAGCTGGGCGGGAAATGGTACCTCAACGACTTTGATCCCATCATGGAACTGCCTGCCAACGGGTACCTTACAAGCTTTTACTCCGGGAACGTGGATCCGCAGCGGCTTCAGTCTCTGCTCGACTATGTAGAAAAGTACGGAATCGACCCGGCGCCCGAGCGTGTTTTTTCTCTGGCACAAGTACCGGAGGCACATGCATATCTGGAGAGTGCCCATAGTTTTGGAAAAGTAATTGTGGTGATCTGACAGGAAAATTGTAAAACTTGCGTGCGGGCACGCGGCGGCCCCGGTCGCATGACCGGAGCTTTCACAGTAAAGGGGGAGTTTTTTATGATCCATGAACTGAGTAACAATGAAATTTTTTCGAATGAATATCGTAATATTGCTCCCAAAGCGGGCGATCTGGCAGCTGTTTTCGAAAAGAATGGAAGAAACCTGCTGATGAGGCTGGATGCGGAGGGAGCCATGTCCCTCCCGGAGGCGGTGCTTTTTGCCGATTACTGGTTTGATCCGCAGGATGCTGAGGCAGATCAAAAAGCGGCGGAAAAGGGAGGCAGGCTGGTTTATCTGTTTACTATCGGGGAGACGGGGTATTATAGTTTTCTCTACATGGGAGAGAAGGTCCCGGACTTTGCCTTTACGGGGATGACGTTTCTGCCCTTCGGATTTGAAAATGAACCCCTTCCAAAGAATATCTATTTCGGTGCGGAGACTGCTTTCCAGCTCTCCTCCTGGTACAACGGAAACCGCTTCTGCGGCCGCTGCGGCGGCCATATGAGCGTGCATCCCGGGATGCGCTGCGTCCGGTGTACCTCCTGCGGAAATATGGATTTTCCCCGCGTTATGCCGGCGGTGACCATTGCGGTGGAGCATGAGGACAGGCTCCTGATGATCCGTTATAAACCGCGTGAAGAGGACGGCTATGCCGGGACTTCCCTGATCGCGGGATTTATCGAGGTCGGTGAGACAATTGAAGATGCTGTGCGCCGGGAGGTCATGGAGGAGGCCGGAATCAAGGTCACCAATATCCGTTATTACAAGTCCCAGCCCTGGGGATTTGCCTCCAATCTGATGATCGGAGTCATCTGCGACCTCGACGGGAGTGATGAGATTGCCGTACACGATACCAATGAAGTGGCGGAAGCGGTCTGGATTCCCAGGGAGGAGATCCGGGTACATGACAACGGAGTTTCCCTGACTTTTGAGATGATCGCCCGGTTTAAAGAAGGAGCATTATGAGACTTGGCTTATGGGACTTGACATAGGAAGGGAGACACTCTATGAACAGCATTACAATGAACCTGTATTATACGGGAGAAAACGGGAACGCGCAGAAGTTTGCGCAGGAGATGGAGAGCAGCGGGACGGCTGCGGCCATCCGGGCGGAAGAAGGGAACCTTAAGTATGCCTATTTCATCTCCATGGATGACCCGGAGACGGTTCTTCTGATTGACAGTTGGAAGGATCAGGCATCTCTCGATGTTCACCATGCATCCCCGATGATGCAGACCATCATGCAGCTTCGTGAAAAGTACGATCTCCACATGCGTGCGGAGCGCTATACGCAGGAAAATGAGGCGGTCTCTGCGGCGGATGCGTCTTTCATCAGAAAGTGAGAACAGCAAGCAGATACCGGAAGGAATTAAAGAAGGGAGCAGCGGCGGAGTATTTCCGCTTGCTGTTCCCTTTCTTTTTTACACTCTTGGAGAGAAAAATCTTGTATCGGCAAGTTTTTCTCTCTTTTTACGCTTTGCCGCGCTGCCGCGCATCAGGGCAGCCGCACTTACTTTGATATCCCCCTTACATGGTCTGGCCGGGGAGGATATCTGCGGGTACATTGAGGAAACACCGATCTGAACAGTATAAACCAGTATAAGAGAGGAAGAGGAGTCGGGAAATGAGCGGAGGCATTGTGTGTCGCGATGGCATCGTCATCCTCCCAGACTTCGACAAAGAAATACTTGTTCTTGCCCTCTTTACCCCCGTAGAAGTTGCAGCTGACATTGCCCTCCTCTTTTCGGGAGGCTTCGATACACCCTGCAGTAAGGCCTGATAAAGGCGTCTATAACCCCATAAAGACCATAAACCCCATAAAGACCTTTGAAGCTATCCGTTTTTTGGGACACCCTAT
>JAUNEM010000124.1:922-3651 GCA_030525515.1 Eubacteriales bacterium | reverse complement strand
ACAGAAAAGCAACAGAAAAGCCGGTGTCAGGAAGGCAACAGCAAGGCATCAGAACAAAAGAACAGCCTGCAGGAAAGACATATCCGGCTGTCTCATCATCCTGAGGAGGGAATAGTCATTATGAAATTGAAAATGAAAGAGACCATGAAACTGCATCCATTCAGCACAGCACTGCTTGTTATCTATTTTGCCGCATCTATTATGCAGGGAAGTATCGGGACATTTCTGGCCGGTTTCCTTGCCGCATCTGCCGCTTATATGCTGGAGCTTCTGTTCTATGTGACAGGAATGATCAGGACCGGCCGAAGCTGTGCCGGCCGTCCTCGCTCCACCGGATCAGGGAGCAGCCCCGAGATTATCTATGAAGGCACCTTCAAGGACCCTCGCTCCACCGGACTGCGGGGCAGACAGAAGCAAAGAAGCGCGGCGTGACAGCCGGCAGGCGGATTTCACAGAAGGACAGAGAAATTTAGGACAGAAAAGGAAAAGAACTGCTGATCAGAAGAAGGTAAAACGAAGAGGAGGTGCGCAATGAAAGGATATGTGACCGAGAGTGGATATATGGGTTATGTCAATGGCACCTATGTGCTCTTTTCAGATGAGAGAGACTATATTGAATTCATGGAGGATTGAGGATATGTTCGGACTTGATCAGCTTTTTGATTTTGATAAAAACGGGAAATTAGACGCTTTTGAGCGGGCGTCCGAGATGGCATTTCTCAGCAGCGCTGAGGAGGAGTCAAGGAAACCCGGCAGGAAATCAGGCAGGAGTTATGGAGGCCGGATCTGCTCCGATGATGACGATTCCGGAAAGGATGACAGCGAGTAAGGAACCCGTGATAGAAGACGCGGGTCTCTGAAGCGTTTAGAATCACGAAAGGACAGCTGAGATGAAAGATATTTTTTTTACAATAACAGGCACAAAATATCGTTATGGCCACGACTTCATGAAGCCCGGAATGAGGGTGAAACTGGTCAAGGAACCTGACAACCCGTATGACAGAGAGGCGATCCGAGTGGAGATGAAAAACGGGCTGGGTCTTGTAGGCTACGTGGCAAACTCCATCCGCACAGTTAAGGGAGACTGCATCAGTGCAGGCAGGCTGTATGACAGAATCGGGAAGAAGGCAAAGGGAACCGTTAAGGTGGTTCTCCCGGATGCTGTTATCTGCAGGCTGGACAAATAAATGCCGCGGCGTCCGGGCGCCTTGCGGCAAATAGGGGAAGAGGCTGCCGCATTCAGTGAACTTTTCACAGTTCAAAGTGAACTGTTCACGAATGCAGCAGCCTCTTATTTTATTGCTCTGAATTTCTGCCTAATCGCTATGAAACTCTGTTTTATTGCTCTGAGCCTTTACTTTATTGCTCTGAGTTTTTGTATACCGCATAGAATCAATGTTTGCCTCTGTAAATCCCTGCTGTCTGCCGGTTTTATCAGGCTTTTATCAGGCTCAATAAGGAGGTTCAGATTCTGGCAACTCCGCTGGCTTTGGCGGCCTCGGCGGTCGCCCTGGCGACTGCTTCTTTGACCCTGGGGTCAAAGGCCTTGGGCAGGATGTGATCAGCCGACAGCTCTTCGTCGGAGACCAGGGAAGCGATTGCTTTTGCCGCAGCGATCTTCATCTCGTCGTTGATGTCAGAAGCGCGGACATCGAGGGCTCCGCGGAAGATTCCGGGGAAGCAGAGTACGTTGTTGACCTGGTTGGGATAATCGGAGCGTCCGGTGGAGACGACGGCAGCGCCTGCGGCCTTTGCTTCATCCGGGAAAATTTCGGGAGTGGGGTTGGCGCAGGCAAAAATGATGGGATCCTTTGCCATTGTGCGGACCATGTCCTGCGTGAGAGTGCCGGGAGCCGAGACACCGATGAAGACATCCGCGCCTTTGATCACATCCGCGAGGGTGCCTGCCAGGCACTCGGCATTGGTGATTTCCGCCATCTCCTCCTTGATCGGATTGAGATCTTCCCGGCCGCGGTAGATCGCGCCCTTGCGGTCCGTCATGATGACATTCCTTAGACCCATGGCCATCAGCAGTTTTATGATCGCGATACCCGCGGCGCCGGCACCGGAAGTAACGATTTTGACATCCTCGATCTTTTTGCCGACCACTTTGAGGGCATTCATCAGACCTGCCAGTGTAATCACGGCGGTTCCGTGCTGATCATCGTGGAAAATCGGGATATCAGTGCATTCCTTCAGCTTCTTCTCAATCTCGAAGCAGCGGGGGGCGGAGATATCTTCGAGGTTGATGCCGCCGAAAGAGCCGGCGAGCAGGGCGACTGTCTTCACGATCTCATCGACATCCTTTGTGCGGACGCAGAGAGGAATGGCGTCGACGCCGCCGAAAGCCTTGAAGAGGACGCATTTTCCTTCCATGACCGGCATGCCTGCCTCGGGACCGATGTCACCCAGGCCCAGAACCGCTGTGCCGTCGGTGACGACTGCCACAGTGTTCCATCTGCGGGTCAGGTCATAGCTCTTATTGACATCCTTCTGAATTTCAAGACAGGGGGCGGCTACGCCGGGCGTGTAGGCGATACTGAGCGCCTCGTCACTGTTCACGTCTGCCCTGAGGCTGATCTCAATCTTACCCTTCCATTCTGCATGCTTTTCCAGTGATACTTTTCCGTAATCCATTTGTTCTCCTTGTGATCTGAATATAGTGATTTCGGCGCGTCTGCGCGGGTCTTGAAAATAAGTCCGGCGCGTCTGCGCGGCTCTTAAAAATA
>JAUNEM010000124.1:0-906 GCA_030525515.1 Eubacteriales bacterium | reverse complement strand
GAAAACGGCTCCGGCGAATCTGCGCGAGTCTTGAAGGCGGCTCCGGTGAATCTGCGCCGGGATCCGGTTTTTATCTGACCGTTTCCGCTGCGGGGGCCGCAGCCCGGGCGGAGGCTTGTCAGCGTTTCTTTTCTTTGCCGCCCATTTTTTTATAGGCACTTTCGAGAGATTCGGCATCAGGGGCCGATGCGCAGTACTCGTCATTTGCGGCGCGGCACAGGATGTCCAGCTCCTGTTCGAGCTGCAGAAGGCGCGCGATTCCGAAGGAGAAACCCCAGGTGTCAAAACAGCGCAGCCTTTCCTTTTCCTCGTTGCTGGAGGTGGAAAGTCCCAGCAGTTTTCTGCCGTAGGAACTGTCGTGGCAGGTGGAGAAGAAGCGCTTGACGGCATTTCTCATCTCCAGGTAGAAGGTTTCCTGACAGTCCTGATCATTTGAGGCTCTGTCGTCCAGCTTGAGAGTATCCATGAAAGACAGCACTTCTTTTCTGTTTTTTTTCGGGAAAAATCCCGGGTTTTTGTAAATAGTGAGAAAGATCAGGATCACCCTCAGGAAGGCATCCGTTTCTCCGGGGGGAGTCAGGGCAGTGGGGTTTGCCGGAGCTTCAGCTTTTTTGGAGCGGGCCTTTGACATCCCGAACAGCCCCAGAGATCCCGGCATATTGGAGTTGGCGTGTCTGCTGTTGAATAGAGCGACCCGGTATTCGTCCGCGGGAGACTCTGCGCCGCTTACAGCTTCCAGATAGGCTTTGAGGTGGTCGTGGCGTTTTTTCGGGTCAATCTCATCGTAAAAATCATCAAGCAGGGGGTGAAAATCAGTCATGTCTTGTATCCTCCATCGGACTTTGTCCCTTTCGGGACTCACCCGGCTTCTAAACTTGCTTCTAAACTTAATCTATATCACTTAAC
>JAUNEM010000123.1:885-7664 GCA_030525515.1 Eubacteriales bacterium | reverse complement strand
TTTTTTCTGAATCTGTTTTTTCTGAATCCTTTTTTGCGGAACTCTCCTTTGCGGAGCTCGTTTTGGGAGAATCCTCATCGGGGCTTCCTGTCTCTTCCCGGATGCTTTTCTTTTCAGGATTCTGAACGGAAGGACTGCCTGTGTTCCGGGCAGCTTTTTCCGATGTGCTGCCGGCGCCTGTCTTTCCGCACCTTGTGATGAACAGAGACAGACTGACTGCTATGAAAAAAACGCACAGCAGAGATACCGGCCCCGGGGGGCGATGGCCTATGCCGGAAAAGGAAGGGTTTCTGGTTGCTTTGAAATGATTCATAAATTTTAACCTTTCGTTTGCTGCGGGCGGAAACCCGCTGCCTTCAGGCGGCGGGAGAAGCTTTTGGGACGACGAAAAACGGAAAGACTGTGACGACTGCTGCCTTCAGGCTGCGGGAGGAGTCTTCAACAGTGTTTTTTTAAAAATATAACCTTTTAAAGGGATGGACTTAGGTTAAAATACATTTAGAATTATAACATGAGTTTTTGGACAAATGGGCAGATCATTGCGGAAGCCCGGGACACGCGGGTCAATGCGGGCTTTCATCATTCATTTCCGGGGGCGACAGGCTGTGGACGCAAGTGTGGAAAGCCGTGTCCGTCAAAAAGCATATACCCTGTGTATGACTCCGGACTTAGCTCCGGAAATATGTGATAGATTCATAACCTGTATACAGAAAGGAAAAGGAAAAGAAAAATGGAGAAAACAATTTTTGGAAAAACAAAACTGGAGGTTTCCCCGATCACACTCGGCACATGGGGCATTGGCGGAGCCGGATGGGATGATTATCCCGATGAGGTGAGACTGGATACCATTAAGGCGGCAGTCGAGGCGGGAATCAACCTCATCGATACGGCGCCGGCCTACAACGGCGGCAGATCCGAGCAGTATATAGGAAGGGCACTGGAAGAGATCGGCGCCCGGAAGGATGTATATATTGTCACCAAGACCGGCAATGACTTTATTGACGGGCAGTACGTGCGCAACGGAAAGGCGGACAATATTTTTGCCCTGTGCGAGCGCTCACTCAGGAATCTGCGGACGGATTACATTGACATTCTGCTCCTGCACTGGCCGGACCCCAAGGTGTCGCTCGAGGAGACTTTCGGGGCCATGAACCGCCTGAAAGAACAGGGAATCATCGGGCATATCGGCGCTTCAAATCTGACAAAAGACCAGATGATCGAGGCGGAGAAATACACGGAGATTGAAGTATACCAGCCTCATTTTTCCATGCTCACACAGGAAAACGAGGAGACGATCCGCTGGGCACATGAAAAGGGGATCGGCGTCATGGCTTACGGGTCTTTGGGAGGTGGACTTCTGACCGGCAGATACCGCACGGTGGAGACCTACGAGACCATGGACAACAGAAACCGTTTCTACGGAAGATTTTTCCAGGAGCCCTTTTTCTCCCGTGTCATGCTGCTGCTGGAGGATATGCAGGCGATTGCGGACAGGCACGGAGCCGCGGTTTCGGAGGTGGCGCTCAACTGGTCCCGCCAGAAGCCCTATATCGACACTTGTATCGTCGGTGCCCAGAAGAGGTCCCGTGTGGAAAGCAATGTCAAATGCCTTGACTGGAACCTGACTGCCGAAGAGATGGACATGCTGGATGCCGCGATCCGGGAGAAACTGGCTGACTGATCCGAAAGCCCTTTAGCAGGAATATGCGGCAGAGAGGAGGACCGGTGATCAGCACGGCTGTCAGCACTGTCAGCATATGGAGATACTATGAGAATCATTCACTGCGCGGATCTGCATCTCGATTCAAGGCTGCAGACACATTTGAACAGAGAAAAAGCGAAGATGCGCCGTGACGAACTGCTGCGGAATTTTGAGCGTCTGGCTGAATATGCCGCCGGACACGGAGTGGAAGTAATTCTGATTTCGGGAGATCTGTTTGACACAGACACAGTTTCGGCACTGGCGGCAAATACCGTGTTTGCTGTGATCGCCGCGCATCCGCGGATCAGGTTCTACTATCTGAGGGGAAACCATGATACCGGAGACTGCCTGGCCAGGCTGACCGGCAGCCGGAGGATGGAAAGCCGGGCGGAGAATAAGAGCACAAAAGAACAGAGCAGCAGGAATAATACGGAGAGCGGATGGAATCCCCCCGCGAATCTCTTTTTCTTCGGCTCCCGCTGGAAAACCTATGCGGAAGGAAAAAATGGCTTGATTGCCATCAGCGGAGTTGAACTGACACGGGAGAACAGCGCGTCCGCCCATGTCGCCCTCCGTCTTGACCCTGAGAGATTCAATATTGTGATGCTGCACGGGCAGACTGAATCGGGCGGAGTGACGGCTGGCAGGGAAGGCCTGCCGGCCGGAAGCATCCGCTCCGGGAACTCCGGCATAAGCGCCGCGGACACAGGCAGTACGGGAACGATCAGTCTTCGGGCTCTGCGCGGGAAGGGGATCGATTATCTGGCACTGGGCCATATACACAGCTGGAAAAGGGACAGGCTGGACAGCAGAGGAATCTTCTGCTATCCGGGCTGCCTGGAAGGGAGAGGATTCGACGAATGCGGGGAACACGGTTTCGCCCTTCTGGAAATTGATGAGAACGGAAGATTGACGGGACATCAGTTTATCCCATTCGCACAGCGAACTCTGTACGCCCTGCAGGTGGATGTGACCGACTGCCTGACGACAGCACAGATCACAGAGAAAATCCGGGATAAGATTCAAAAGGAGGGGTGCGCCGCAAAAGATATGGCCGATGTAACTCTCTTTGGGGAACTGGATGTGGACTGTGAAAAAGACACAAGATATATTGCCTCCGCCCTTTCCGCATATTTTTTCTTCGCGCGTCTGCGGGACAGGACTTCGCTGCGGATCAACCTCGGGGACTACCTGTACGATGAATCCCTGCGGGGGGAGTTTGTGCGCCGGGTGATGGCAGACGATTCTGTCGGGGACAGTGAAAAGATCGAAGTGATCCGTCTCGGATTCAAAGCGATGGACGGAGAAGAACTCTGACGATAAATCAGCCGGAGCGGGGCTGTACCAAACCTGCTTCAGGAAATAGGGAATCGGACAGAGCAGGGATGTGTGAATCTGCACCGGGAGAAGCCGCGCAAGGGAAATATTGGGAATCGGAATGAGACTTATTTACTGCCATATTGAAAATTTCGGGCGTCTGCGAAATCTCGATTATACATTTGAAGAGGGAGTCAATGTCATCTGCCGTGAGAACGGCTGGGGCAAGAGTACTTTTTCCGCCTTTTTGAGAGCCATGTTTTATGGCTTTTCCGGAACCCGCCGGAAAAAGAAGGAAGAGAATGAACGGGAGAGATACAGACCCTGGCAGGGAGGAATCTACGGAGGCCGTCTGGCCTTTGAAGCAGGCGGAAAACAATATGAGATGACCCGGGTTTTCGGGAGGCGGGAATCAGAAGATGAATTTGAACTGCGGGACCTGGCTACAAATCTGCTCTGCGGGGATTATTCTTCAAAAATCGGAGAGGAATTGTTCCATCTCAACCGGGACTCTTTTTCCAGAACAGTATTTACCGGCCAGCTGGACTGCAGCGCGGCAGCAACAGATGAAGTAAACGCCCTGGTAGCAGACCTTTCAGAGCGGGCGGGAGATATGAGCACATATGAGTCTGCCCGGAAACGTCTTGAGGAAGCCGCCAACCGCCTGTCGCCCGGACGTCCATCGGGCTCTCTTTACAGGAGGGCGGAAGAGATCAGGCTCCTGGAACGGGAGGCGTCCGCGGGAAAGGAACTCGCCGGAAAACTGAGCATATGCGGGCAGAGGGAACGCGATGCGGCAGAGGAAGAAGATAAATTGACCCGGAAACTGAAGCTGCTGGAAACCCGGATCGAGTCGGCCGCCGCGGAGGAGGAGAAAGAGAGGCTCCTTCTCGAAAACCAGACTCTCCATGCGGGAAGACAGGAGGTGAGGCGCAGGCTCGCGGCAGTGAGGGACAGCCGCAGGGAGGACCTGGAAAAGACCTCCGCATTTTTTCCGGGCAGAGTGCCTTCCCGGAGTGAAGTGGAGAAATATCTCGAAGGAAGCAGAGAGATGGAACGCCTGGAAGCAGGAATCCAGGCGGAGACGCCTGACGAGGAGGAAGAACAAAGACTCAGTGAGCTGAAGGCGGAATTCAGAGACTGCGAAAGTATTGATGAGCCTGTCCAAAATGATTCGCTGACAAGCACAGCCCGTCGGGGCAGGGAAACTAAAAGTGCCGATGACCCTGCCAATAATAATTCGTTGACAAGCACAGCCCGTCGGGACAAAGAAAGACCGTTTCCGGGAAACCGGGGAAGAGTATATCTTTTGGGCGGTGTGATCGGAACATTCCTTTTTGCGTCGGGCCTGACCGGAGTGGTTTTGACCCATAACCCGGGATTTGCCATTCTCTGCGCTTCCGGCCTGGCGGCAGCTGCGGCAGCGGGCCTTGGCTTATATATAAGGATTGAGAGAGAAAAGCAGGACCGGGACCGCGCCCGGACACCGGCGCGGAATATGAGAGATGAGCAGGATCAGCAGGATTTGCTGGATCAGCTGTATGACCGGACGGATGAAAGCAAAGCCGGGGAAAACAGTGAAGCCGGGGAAACGGCCGATTCTGACGACCGGCGGTCTGTTGCAGTGAATCTGGATTCGAAAAAAAGGGAATATGAAAGACTGTGCAGGAAAGAGCGGCGGATTGAGGAACTCTACGCGGAATGGTCAAAGGTACGCATACCTATTCTCCGCTTTTTGAAGGAACTGGGATTTTTCCCGCAGGAGGACCTGCGGATTCAGCTGGAGAAGCTTCGCGATGCGGCGGACGACTGTGAGGACGCCGGAAGACTTCTGCGGGAAGCTGAGAGTGACCTGCGTTCTTATGAAGCTCAAATGCAGGCGGAGGGAATCTCTCTGACTGAGGAAGCACCTGTCTCTTCAGGAAGAATACGAAGAGCAAACGAGACGGAAGAACTCAGACGCCTTGCCGGGGAGACCGGGACGGCACTGCTCCTCTGCCGGCAAAGAAGGGCGGACAGCAGCCGGGAGCTGGAAGAACTGCACACGGAATATGAGGAATGGGAATATTCGATGCAGCGCCTGGACCTGCTGCGCGCTAAGCAGAAGGAAGAGGAAAAACAATACCGCAGGATCAATGCGGCGGCTGTGGGGCTTCGCGCGGCAAAGGAAGCCCTGACAGCCCGGTACGCGGATCCGATCGCTGCGAATTTCCGCAGATACTGGGAACGGATCACCGGCTATTCGGCGGCAGGAATCCGCGTGGACGCAGAGTCCAGGGTGACAGTGGAAGAAAGGGGAAAGCAAAGGGAGATTTCCCTGCTCAGCACCGGATATCAGGATCTCGCGGGAATCTGCCTGCGCGTGGCGCTTGCGGATGCCATGTATCTTGCAGCCGGAAGGGAACGTCCGCCCCTGATCATGGATGACCCTTTTACCAGTCTGGATGACGAAAAGACAGAGGGAGCCATGCTGTTTTTGCGCGAAGCGGGGAAAGAATATCAGATTCTTTATTTTACATGCAGTTCTTCCAGATGCTGAGCAAGGGTCTGCAAGAGGCCTGCAGGACGGATCAAAGAAAGACCCGTGAAACAGTAGAGCAGCTGCAGGAGCCGACAAGAAGAAATCTGAAAAAAATAATAAGACGAGACCGCATGCCGTATCATTTCATGAAACAAAAAGGCTGCATGCCGTATCATTTCATAAAACAAAAAGGCTGCTGTTCCGCTTTTAACGCGGACAGCAGCCTTTTCAATGCCATCATTATTTGATTAAATTCGAGCGGCACAGGAAAATGCCGCATCATGTAAATGCCGGATGTGCCGGCAGCTGGCTGTGGTCAGCGGCTTCTTACTCAGTCCTCTCGATCTGGATGTAACCAGTGCGGGTGACACCATCGATGATGTAGGAGACATTATACCAGAAATCATCCAGACGCTCGTTGATCTGCAGCTGATAACCGGGAATGAGTTCGTCGATTGGAGGAACAGTGTTATCGGTAGTTTCGAAGACATCTGCGCCGTAAACAACAGTATACTGAGTGCCGGGCTCGAAAGTAAGATAGTCAGCCTTATCAGCGGCAGCATCGACTGCAGCGGCAGCCTCAGTTGCGGCATCGCCGGCTTCCTCGATCACTTCGTCATCAACGTATTCTTCTACAGCAGCCTCAGCAGCTGTGTCTGCAGCGATTGCAGCGCCGGTGTCTGCGACTGCGGCAGCTTCTTCGATTGCAGCAGTAAGAGCTGCAGAAGCATCATCGACCTCTACGGTCTCTTCAACTGCTTCCTCAACAACAGCAGCCTCGCCGGTGCCGGCATCAGCAGCATCGCCGGCATCGCCGCCCTTGCCCTTGCCGCCGCAGCCGGCAAGAACGGAAACTGCAAGTGCAGAAACCATCAGATATGCAACCAGTCTCTTTTTCATAAACATAACCTCCAAAATAAAATGAATGCTTTCTTCATGTTGAACAAGGACCCGGACAGAATGGAGTTCATCTAAAAATAAGATTCCGAACACAGGAAAATGCTCAACACTATTATTGTACCATTGTTGACAAAATATTGTAGAATATTTTTCATAATATTTATAGCCGATTCAAAGGAAGAATGCAAGGGATAAAGAAAGAATGCGGGGGTTTTCTTCTCCACTGCGCAGCACCTGCGACTTAAATATCGGTATATGCGCGCAAAAACGTAACTTGTTTCATCGAAGGAACGTGCTGATTTGTGTATCAAAAACGGGTTATATCGAAAGAAAAATCAG
>JAUNEM010000123.1:0-875 GCA_030525515.1 Eubacteriales bacterium | reverse complement strand
GTCCGTCATTTCCATATTCATATCATCCCCAGGTATAAAGGCGACGGACAGAATATCCTGTGGAGACCCGGACACCCGTCCGATGCCGAGCTTGACAGGATCTGCAAAAAGATCCTCAGCTGACCGGCGCAGAAGAGAGCAGAACCGGTCTTCGGAGCCATCTTCGAAGACCGGTATATATTGTGTCTGCCGGCCCAAAAACTTCTGTATCTTGTAATTGACAAATCAGAAACAAAACCTTATAATCATTAGTACGTTCTTAAAAAGAATGTAACAACATCATATTAAATGCTTAAATCAGGCGAGGAGAAATACTCAAGAGGCTGAAGAGGCGCCCCTGCTAAGGGTGTAGGTCGGGAAACCGGCGCGAGGGTTCAAATCCCTCTTTCTCCGCTCTGGAGATCCACAATGTGGAGCTCTTAAAGTTAATTTCCGGGTTTCCGTGAAATTAACTTTTTCTTTCGGAAAAAAGTAAGCGCTTGAAAATAATTTATAACAATTATAAAAAAGTGCTTGCATCCGGGGGAGAGAAGTGATATCATAGCATTCGCCGTCAAGAAAGAGGCAAACACAAACGAGATCGCAAACCTGAACGTTTTAAAGATTTCAAAAAAGTGCTTGACAATCGAAACGGTCCGATGTAAGATATCGGAGTTGCGTCTGATAAGGACTTCACAAAGAAGCCGGTCAGATGCGGGACGGAACACCTGCCAGTCAGGGTTCCGAAACACCAGAACAATCGAATATATGACAACTTAACAGAAATGCAACCCTGAATGAATTCCTAAAAAGAAGATCGGGACAAATCGTTTAAGAACGGTCTTCGATAAGAATAATTCAGAACGAACCAAACCAAGCAAATTACGGAGCAGATT
>JAUNEM010000014.1 GCA_030525515.1 Eubacteriales bacterium | reverse complement strand
GAGTGAATCTTTTTGAGCAGCCAGTTGTACTTGGCGAAGCTTATACAAAGGAACGGATAAAAAAAACGGCCCTCAAGGCCGGTTTTTTTAGGACCACACTGTTTGAGTCTCCCGTGTCTTCAACACGGGAGACGAGTTTGGTCCGATCCGTTCTGACTATAAGCGAGCCTAGTACAACTCTGCGAAAAAAACTGAACGAAACAGGAAGTATGCCTCGAAGGCGACCTCCTAAGGGCGCGCCGATGTATTTCTGCAGACAGTTCAGCATATTTGCCCTGGTCGCCTCTTTCGTATAAATCCTGAGGATCTTTTCCCCCTCTTCACAGTCGAAAGTGTCGTAGTTGGTGCGGCACCGGTCTGCCCAGGGTTGCGCCATCAGCTTTTCGCGGAGGCGGTCGATCTTTTCCTCCCTGTCAATGACCAGCAGGTAGATGACGTCCTTCGTGATCGGATTGTCTGTGCGGACGTAGTTGCGGTAGGGAGAGACACGTTTTTTCGATATAATCTGGCCATGGAAAGATAGGCGGATTTGGAGAGATTTAAATCGGCGAGGGTATTATGAGGCCTGCTGTCGTGATATGCGTCCCGTACCTCTTCCAGAATCAGATCTTTATAATCCCTGAAATAAATGACCAGAAGGTTGTCCTGAACAGTATTTGTGAAAAAAGGGATTCCCTCGCTGTTGAGGAAATCTGTCACCAGTTTGACCAGACCCGGTTCCATTTTTACTGTGCGGATGTAATTCATAGTGTTGAGATTATAGAGAACCGCTCCGTCCATAGCGATGATCGGAAGCCTGAGATGGATACTGCTCAGAAGCTCCCTGACTGTGGCCGGAGTCTGTCTTGTGGAGACTGTGAAGCGCATCCCGTCGTCCAGGAAGCGGTTCAGTTCAACAGTTGTGAAGCGGGACAGCTGGCGGTCTTCCCGGAAGAGGACATGGTCTATTCCGGAAACAAACAGGGTCGTCCGGTCGCGAGTCCTGGGCAGGTGAAAAGAATTGACAACAATCGCTACACCGACGCCGATGATTGTTTCCAGGGTTCGGTAGAACACGTGGAGATAAGGATTGACGTCTTCCAGATGATACATGGAAATGCCCAGGAAGACGACGGCGGAAAAGAGGGCATACCGGGCAATATTTAACAGAACAGTGGAGTAGATGACCAGCCCGGTGAGGATCCCGAGCAGGGAATAGTGGACGACGGAAACCCTGAAGCTGTCTCCGACTGGCAGCAGGTCCGAGAACACGATGACAGCCCCACAGAAGGCTCCGATCAGTGTTCCGGTGATCCGTTCCCGGCCTTCACTGAGCATATTGGAGGAATAGGGCTGTAAACATTGAAGAGCCGCGATGACCGAATAAAAGGGCTCTCCTTTTTGTCCCCGTATAAAGTAGATTAAAATACAGATCCACACAGAGACAACAGAGCGCATAATGCGCTGTCCGGGGAGGGGAAACCGGGGGATTCTTCCGGAAATCCTGGATTCTTTATTCATGGGAACCTCCTCTTTTTATATGTAAATATGATATAACAGTTTTATTTTTCCGTAAACCGGATTCGCTGTGGAGAACAGCGGTTCCTGTACACGTCCTCCCGAAGAGCAGGAGCTTTCCCGCTGAAACCGCTCGAAAACCGCTCGAAAGTATCCCGGGTTTTGTTGACGATGCCTGCACACAAAAGTGCTCCGGCATGATGTGAAGAGCAAAAAAACACCTCTTTGGCTTTAATCCCTGAGGGGCCGGTAATTTGACACAGTATGGCCATATCTATATAATGAACCGTATTAAAAAAGTGTTTTTATCGGCAGGCCGGCCGCATCCTGACCAGGGTGTGACCGGCAGCTATCCGTCAACAAGCAAGTCCCGAAACTGAAGAGGAAGGCCGGGGAAAAGACCATTTGCCGCGGCCTTTGCTATCAGCCGCACGGAGGAAGCCGGATGTTTAAACCAACTGAACTCAAAAAAAGTGGCAGAAAATGCAGGATGCTCGCGGCGTGTACTGCATTTTTTCTGATGTGCGGCGCGATTGGCGGCTGTGAATCCATGTCACCGCCTTCAGGACCCGCAGGTGCTGACTCTGTACAGGCAGGGAGCACCGGGGATGCGGGAGCTTTCGGACAGGCACAGACAGCTGGCACGGATTGGCCCGCCGACCCCGGGCAGACGGGCAGCAGCGGGATGCAGGCAGGATCCGAAAGGGCTTCGGAGGCAGGCACAGCAGCGGCGGCCCCGGAGGCAGGAAAGCCGGAGACTGCGGCAGCAGGTGATGCCGATAACGCGGCCGACGCGGAAGCCGCGGAGGCGGCCGAAACAGCCAGAGCCGCTGCAGGCGCCATAATCAGCCGGAGAGCCGCCGGTGCGGGCAGCAGCGCGATTGACGGATGGAATGATTTGACCTGGGAGGAAAACCAGGCAGGCTACAGCCGGATCGTCCAGTATCTTGATCCTGACCGCCGCCTGGCGGAGGAGCGGTATGAGACCTCTGACGGGACATTTACGACCTGTGAGAAGGGATATGCCGCAGCCCGCTATGAGTATGACCCGGCAGGAAACAATACAAAGGTTTCCTTCTATGACCTGGAGGACCGGCCTGTGGCTTCAGGGGAATCCGGCTGCGCCGCGGTCGCCTATACCTATGATGACAGAGGACGGAAAACCGGGGAGACTTATTATGACTCTTTCGGAAAGGAATCTGATGCCGGAGACAGTAAGGCTGCGGGAGCTTCCTACACCAGTGACAATGCGGGAAATGTGACATCCAAAAGCTATTTTGACCGGGATGGGAAAGATGCTGACGGACCACAGGGCTATCACCGCGCCGAATATGCATATGACCGGTCCAACCGCGTCGTGAGAGAACGCTATTTTGACAAGGACGGCGATCTGGTCTTTCTGCCGGGCAAAGCCGCCGGCATCGATTATAAGTATGACGGCGACGGCAATGAAACGGAGAGAAGGTATATCGGAGAGGACGGAAAGGCCGCGGTCAACGGAGACGGAAGCGCGATCATCCGCAAGGAGTATGATGACGACAGACAGCTTGTCCGCGTCGAATATCGGGGCACCGATGACAAGAGGGCTGTGCAGGAAAAACTGGGCTATTGCAGCCTTGAGATCAGCTATGACGACGGGAAGCCCTCCCGGATCACCTTCTATGACGCCGACGGAAAAAAGGGGTATGAAAAAGACCGCTTTGCCGAGATCCACATCAGATACGACGACGCCGGCAGCATCAGCAGAAAAACCTTTTATGACGAAGACGGCAAAAAGACTTCCTGCGCCCGGGGATATTCCATCGTCAAATATACCTGTGATGAGTCGGGCAGAATCATTTCGGAGATGTATTTTGACGAGGACGAAAAGCCGGTCGATCATGAGGACGGATACGCGGGAGTCCGGTACAGCTATGACACTGGAAAAAACAGCATCCGGGAGGAATATCTGGATCAGGACGGCCTGCCCCGGAAGGCAGGGGACAAAGGATACGCCGGTGTGATCCGGGAATATGATGAAAGAGGCCGGGAGATCCGCACAGCCTGGTTCGACGAGAGGAATCAGCCTGTCCCGGCGGACGGGGCTGCCGCGGTCGAAAGGGAATTTGATGACGCCGGAAATGTTCTGGTGACCAGATATTATGATACCTCCGGAAATATCATTCTCTTTCCCGCCGGATATGCCTGGCTGGAAAAGGAATACAACGGAATCCGGCAGGTGGTCCGTGAGACGAAACGCAATGCGGACGGCAGCCCTTTTACCCGGTCTGACGACGGCTATGTGACCGCGAGAAAAGAATATGACGAAAAGGGAAATGTCACCCTTGAGAAGTACTTTGACGAAGACGATGATCCGGAGACTCTTCCCGCGGGATACGCAGCGCTTCATATGGAATACGATGATGAGCATCGTGTGGTCCGCACGGACTATCTCGACAAGGATGGAGATCCCGTCGCCCTGGAGGACGGCTTTGCTTCTGTGCTGCTGGAATATGAGGACGGAGGAAATACGGTCACCGAGAGTTGGCTGGATCAGAAAGGAAAGACTTTTCTTTTCAAGGATGACGATTATTCCTATGCCGGGATCCGGAGAATTTATGCCGATCAGGACCATGTGATCGAGATGCAGTACTGTGATGAGCGCGGCAGGATCACCACAGGGCCTGACGGGTTTGCCCTTCAGACTTATGAATACGACGATGAGGGACGTCAGATCGGGACAGCCTGGTTTGACACCGATATGAAAGCCTACACGAACAAAGAGGGATACGCCGCCGTGATCACATCCTATACAGAGGACGGGACCGCGGTTGATACTTATCTGGATGAGAAAGGGCGGGAGGTCTCCCCTGAGCAGCTTTATGATTAGCTGGAAGGAAGGCAGTGGGATTCCACCCGCGACAACCGAAAGGTTATATTTATGAACTACGCTGAAATAAAGGAATATGATATCGCAAACGGCCCCGGCGTGAGGGTGAGCCTGTTTGTGTCGGGCTGCCGGAACGCATGCCCGGGCTGTTTCAACCCCGAGACCTGGGACTTTGATTACGGTCAGACTTATACGCTGGAGACAGAGGATAAGATCCTGCGCCTGCTGCTTCCCGACTATATCGAGGGGCTGACGCTTCTGGGCGGGGAACCCTTTGAGCCGGAAAACCAGGCAGTGCTGGTCGGCCTGCTCAGAAAGGTCAGGCGGATTTATCCCAAAAAGAGTATCTGGTGCTACACCGGCTATACCTACGAGAAGGACCTTTTAAAAGGCGGCAGCAGACACACTTCTTTTACGGATGAAATGCTGTCCCTGATCGATGTGCTGGTGGACGGACGTTTTCTGCTGGCGGAAAAGGATATCACCCTTCTTTACCGCGGAAGCCGCAATCAGCGGATCCTGGCCCTCCACTCAGGAAAGGGAGACAAAGAGGACGCCGGGTATGCCGGGACGGGAGCCCGGAATGCTCTGAAGGAGATCGAAGATCTGGCCAGGGGAGATACCGGCTGGAAATGAACTGTCAGGCGGGCGGCTGATCTGCCATTGGGCCTGTCTGAATGAAAGAGGAGGCTGCGCGGGAGCTTCCATGAGCGGAGAAACCGCGGAACAGATTGAATCATGACAAAAAAGAGAAAAGACAGGCGTCCGGCGGGAGAGCCGGAGAAACTGATCCGGGAAACCGATGCCGCAGATACAGGAGAGCCGGAGAAACTGACCAAGGAGTCGGAGATTCCGGAACCGGAGGCCGTGGAGACCGGAGAGCCGGAACTGACGCTGCCGGAAGGCTTTACCGCCCGGATGCGGAGCCTTCTGACTGACGATGAATACAGGGAGTTTCTGGCTTCTTATCAAAAAAAGAGGCGCTTTTCACTGCGCGTCAATCCGCTGAAAGTGAGCCGGGAAGGTTTTCTGGCCCTGGTGCGTGCAGACGAAAAAGTATGTGCCGCGGATGCACAGGAAAACGGAACAGAGAGACCTGTAAATGGAAAAGCGGAAGACTTTGCGGCGGATCATGCCTTAGAGACTACAGACAATCCGGCAGCCGGATCCGCGGAAGATTCCGCAGCAGGCAGGGGATTTCTTCCGGTTCCCTGGGAGCCGGACGGCTTTTACTACGAGGAAAATATCCGCCCCGGCAGGCATCCCCGCCACGAGGCGGGTATGTATTATATTCAGGAAGCCAGCGCCATGGTCCCTGCCATGCTGTGCGGGGCACAGCCAGGGGACAAGGTACTGGATCTCTGCGCTGCCCCCGGGGGCAAGGCTACAAAGCTGGCCGCTTCCCTTGGCGGACAAGGGGTTCTGGTCGCCAATGAGATCCATCCGGCCAGGGCCAGGATCCTGTCCTCCAATATCGAGCGCATGGGCGTGCGGAACGCAGTGGTGACAAGTGAGACGCCTCAGCAGCTGGCTTCGCGTTTTCCTTCCTTTTTTGACAGGATTGTGGTGGACGCGCCCTGCTCCGGGGAAGGAATGTTCCGCAAAGAAGAGGAGGCGGTCAGACACTGGAGCCTGGAAAATGTCCGTATGTGCGGAGAGCGGCAGCTGGATATCCTGGAGGAGGCCGCGGTCATGCTTCGTCCCGGCGGGAGGCTGGTCTATTCCACCTGCACTTTTTCTCCGGAGGAAAACGAGACCGTGATCGGAACATTCCTTGCTTATCATCCGGATTTTTCAATCTGCAGGATCCAGGATCTGCCGGGCGTGGACATGGAGGGCTGGGGGTTTGAACCCGGACATGCCGAGTGGGCCGGGATACCGGACAGGGCAGTCCCGGAGGACAGACGTCAGATCATCCTGCGGCAGCTCGACGGAACAGTCAGACTCTGGCCTCACCGTCTGGACGGAGAAGGACATTTTGCCGCGGTCCTGCAAAAGAAAGGGCCGGAAAGAGAGCAGCCGGAACTTTCCGGCCGACAAGGAGGTGTGCTCTCCAGTGTGCCCTCCGGTGAGATGCCTGCAGCTGAGACGGCCGGTTCTGCCGGCCGGACAATGACCGATAATAAAAAAGAGAACAGGAAGAAAAGAAAAAAGAGCGGCGGGGCAAAGACACAGAAAGACCAGGGGCGGCTGCAGATGCTTGAACTTTGGCGGGAATTCTGTCAGGACACATTGAATCTGCCTTTGAACTTCCCTGAAGACCGGCTCTTCCTTTTCGGGGAGTCGCTCTACGCGCTTCCTTTTGAGACGGATACCCTGTCTTTTGAGGGGATGCGTGTCCTGAGGCCCGGCCTGCAGCTGGGAACATCCGTGAAGGGCCGCTTTGTGCCTGCCCACGCGCTGGGAATGGCTCTGGGCAGGGAGGAAGTCCGGAGGGCCATCGACCTGCCGGGAAACAGCCCTGAGGCATACGCCTGGATCAGGGGAGAATCGATCCCCGCGGAAGCTGACACAGGAAAGGGCTGGACACTTGTCATGATCGACGGTTGTGCCGCAGGATGGGGCAAGGCCGCTGGATCCATGATCAAAAACCACTATCCCAAGGGGCTGAGGCGGAATATCATGTCCTGATCCGGGAACTCCCGCATGGACCAGCCGGACCAGCCGGAGAAACAATGGCCGATCCTTCGGGATCCTGTGAGGAAAATCTATTCATATGAAAAAGAAACATATATGGGCTGTCCTTTTCGGGATCTCTCTGATCATGGTCCTTGCGCTAGTGCTGTCGGGACACAGACTTCTCAAAGAAAGGAAACGGGCGGCAGGTCTCTTCAGCAAAGAGCACTCCTTTTTTGAAACTATTCGTATCTGCGGTCAGGGAACCGGCGGAGAAAGTCTCTCCGGGGAAAAAGGTGACAAAGATTCCTCTGATGACGCCGCCCTGCCTGACAGCTGCAGGCAGGAGGTTTTTCTGCATTCCGTCAATGACGGCGAGGGATGGAAAGTGTATATTCCCTCTGACCTGGCGGACAGATCCTGCCTCTGCTTTGAGCACTTCAAAAAACTGGAGCTCAAGGTCCTGAAAGCAGATCAGGAAGGGCAGGAAGACTCCCGGGACGAGAAGGACTCCGGCGGGAAAACCAGCGGGGAAACCGCGGGCAGCGCTGGAGAAGACGATGCCCCGGACCCTGTTGTCCGTTCCTTCATGAACGGTGACTGGATCCGGTGGAGCGAATTCCCGGACGGCGCTCTGCTCCATGCGGCAGCCATAGGCTGGGACGACAGTACTGTAGAAGAAACGGAAATAGAGCTGCATTACGCCCGGGAGATTCCCACTCTCTATCTTCAGACTTCCTCGGGAAGCATGGACGCTATCAATCAGGACAAGACCGAAGAAGAAGAGGGCCGCTATGTTTTTTATACGGAGACGGGTTCCAAAGACGCCTCGGGGAGGTGCCGGATCCACGGCAGGGGAAACAGCAGCTGGAAAGCGGATAAAAAGCAGTACAGCCTGAACCTTGCCTCTCCCAGAAGTGTTCTGGGAATTGAAGAATCGGAAAAATTTGCCCTGATCGCCAATCATTCCGACTCCTCCTACCTGAAAAACAGGGCTGTCCTGGACATAGCCGCCGCCTGTGAGATGCCGGCAACACCGCAGACGGTATACGTCAATGTCTATTTCAACGGCCTCTATAACGGCCTTTATCTTCTGGCCCAGCGCCCCAACGCCAAGGGCGGAAGCGTCAAAATCGGCGACCTTGAGACGGACAATTACAATGCGGCCGTCGCTTCCGGGGAAATACCCCGGGAGGACACTGTGCCGTCCTCTTCTTCGTCTGAACAGGCAGAGGACAAGAATGCCGGCACGAGCGGACAAGCCGGCGGCGGAGCGGCAGAGGCCGGAGAGCTGTTTGACATCATCGATCTGATGGATGACGCGGGCCTGGAAATCCATGCCTCCTCCCAGGAGTCTGTTCCTGACAACATCAGCGGGGGCTATCTGCTCGAGATGGATGCCCGCTATAAGGAAGAAAAATACTGGTTTTCGACTGACCGGCATCATTTTGTCGTCAAGTATCCGGAGTCGGTTCCGCTCAGGGAAGAGGAATATATAGCAGACTATGTGAGAAAAGCGGAGAAGGCTTTCTATCAAAAGGACGGAATCAACCCGGATACAGGCAAATCCTGGCAGGAATATCTGGATCTGGATTCATGGGTCAGGATGTACATGCTCCAGGATTTCACAGCCCAGTGGGATGTGGAGAGCTTCAGCTTTTTCGTCTTTAAAAATGTGGATGATCCTCTTCTCTACTGCGGCCCTGCCTGGGACTTTGATCTCTCGATGGGCGCGACGGGACTGGGGAGCCTGCCCAATGTGATGCGGCTCAGCATGTGGCTGCGGGACCACCGGGAAGGGTGGCTCACACAGCTGGAGAGTCATGCGGAGTTTTCGAAAGCCCTGGATGACTTTTCCTTCAAAGTGTTCTACCCGGCTGTGGAGAGGTGGCTGGAGGAATCCGACAGCCTGATCTCCTCTCTGAAGTCCTCCGCCGCCATGGACTGCGCGCGCTGGAACGAAGACAATGATTTTGAGGAGAGCGCACTGAAAGTAAGAAACTGGCTTGACGGCAGGATGGCCTTTTTGAAGGACTACAGGGAAAACCCGCAGGATTTCTGCACTGTCACTCTCCGCTACGGCTTCTCTGACATGGATATCTATGTCAGAAAAGGAGAGAGGATGGAATTCGTCCCTGTCAGAGAGTACGGGGAGCACCTGTATTCCAGCTTCCGCAAAAAATACGGGGAGATCGACGGGTGGATCGGCGAGGACGGTCAGATCATGACTGAAGATACGATCATTGACAGGGACCAGGTCTTCACACCGTTTGCCGACTGACTGTGTCATGACTGTTTTTTTGATGTAATATCATTCTGCCGGCTGATGAAAAGATTTACCGGAAAAAAGTTTGGAGAGTAATAATGGATCTGTTTGAGTATATGCGGCAGGAGCAGCAGCAGTCCGAGTCTCCCCTGGCCGCCAGGCTGCGTCCGGCTGCGCTGGATGAGGTGGTGGGCCAGGAGCACATCATCGGAAAGGGCCGTCTGCTTCGCAGGGCGATCCAGGCGGACAAGCTTGGCTCCCTGATCTTTTACGGCCCTCCGGGGACCGGGAAAACGACCCTGGCAAGGGTCATTGCCAACACGACGAGCGCGGAGTTTATACAGCTGAATGCCACCACCTCCGGCAAAAAGGATATGGAGGAGGCCATAAGCAGCGCGAAAGACCGTCTGGGAATGTACGGGAAAAAGACGATCCTCTTCATAGACGAGATCCACCGCTTCAATAAAACACAGCAGGATTATCTGCTCCCCTATGTGGAGGACGGAACAGTCACCTTGATCGGCGCCACAACGGAGAACCCTTATTTTGAGGTGAACGGGGCTCTGATCTCAAGGTCCACGGTTTTTGAGCTGAAACCCCTGTCACGCGAAGACATCCTTGTTCTGATCCGCCGGGCGGTGTATGACAGCGAAAAGGGCATGGGCATGTACAATGCCGCCATCGATGATGACGCCGCGGATTTCCTGGCGGATGTCGCGGAGGGGGATGCCAGGAGAGCCCTGAGCGCAGTGGAACTGGGCGTCCTCACTACGGAGCCCTCGGAGGACGGGAAGATCCGGATCACGCTGGAAATCGCGCAGGAGTGCATCCAGCGCCGGGCTCCGCGCTACGACAAGGGCGGAGACAATCACTACGACACGATTTCCGCCTTTATCAAGAGCATGCGGGGGTCGGATCCGGACGCGGCCGTCTATTATCTGGCCAGGATGCTGGAGGCGGGAGAGGACCCGAAATTCATCGCCCGCAGGATCATGATCTGTGCGTCGGAGGACGTCGGAAACGCGGACCCCAATGCTGTCTGCGTGGCGGTCGCCTGCTCGCTGGCCTGCGAGAGGATCGGTATGCCTGAAGCGCAGATTCTTCTGGCACATGCCGCCTCCTATGTGGCGAGCGCCCCCAAGAGCAATGCCGCAGTCAACGCAATCTTTGCCGCCAGGGATCTGATCCGGAAGACCGGTAACCTGCCGGTCCCGTCTTATCTGCAGGACTCCCATTACCAGGGCGCCGGGAAGATGGGCAGAGGAATCGGATACGAATACGCGCATCTCTACCGCAACCACTACAGCGGTCAGCCCTATCTGCCCGAGTCTCTGCGCGGAACCCGTCTCTATGAGCCATCGGAGAACGGACACGAAAAGCAGATCCGTGAACATCTCTACCGCCTGACGGGCGATGAACGGTACAGGACACCGGAGGATTTACTGGACACTCCCTGACCGGCAAAAGCCGCTGTTCACGTCCTGCCGGGGACGGGAACAGCAGCTTGCGAAAATCCCGTTCCAAATCATTTCGCGGTGGGATTTTCGCCGCTGTACTCGGGTTTTTGCGCCGAAAAGCGCGCAAAAACGCCTCGAAATTCAGAGGTGCGTAAACAAATCAGTAACCGGAACAGGACAGGGAATGCAATAAGCAGGTATTTCATACTATGGATGAAGTCTTTACAGTTTATAAGCTGATCATTCTTTATATTCTTGACCGCTCGGACGGAGATGTGACCCAGCCTATGATGTCCTCCTTCCTTCTGGAGAGCGGTTACGCCAATTTTATCTCTCTGGCGGAGAGTTATAGGCAGCTGGAGCAGCAGGGCCTCGTCCGCGTCTATCTGGACGGGGACCGGAAGTTCATGCATCTGACGGAAGCCGGGCGTGAGACACTGGGCTTTTTCGGCATGCGTCTGAGCAGGCAGATCCGGAAACAGGTGGATGAATGGCTGGAGCAGAACGGCCATCTGATCCGTGAAGAAAGGGAGGTCAGGGCGGTTTATGAGCCTGTGACTTCCGGAGCCTATGAGGTGAGGATGACTGTCAGAGAACGGAATACAACTATTCTTGAAGTGAAGCTTACAGTCCCCGATTCCGCCACTGCAGCGGCGGTCGCGGGGAAATGGAAGGAAAAAAACGCCGGCATCTACCAATATTTAATTGAAAATCTTTTTTGACTGTTTTATAATTCACGTGAATCATTACATCACAGGAAACCGTGCGGATGAAACCTGTTCATCAAAAGTGAAATCACAAGAATCAAGTGGTTTTTGCCGAATCTATGATCCTGATGTGACCGCGCCGCGCCTTGAGCGGTGCTGTTACCATCGTGCATTTCTTAATTTCTTCATCAGGATTGGAACGATGCGCACTGCGGCGTCTGCCGCGGACTTCATTTTAGACCTGGTATTTCCACCCCCCCTTTTTTTATTCTTTTTTCTTTGGGACCGGTCTGTCTGCCGTGCGAACTATGTGGCAGGCATCGGATGATCATATCTTCTTGCGGAATATGAAACATTCCTGCAGGACATGACCGGACAGACTCCGCTGTATTTTTTTCATGCGAGGATTTCCGCGGAGAAATCCCCCGCTTCTATAAGCGGCGCGGGAATGACAAAAATAAAGGTTCTGACACACCGGAGGTGTGTTTGATGCAGCGCGGATGCGGAGCGGATCATGCTGACCTGACGCGGCTTTGCTGAGCAAAGGCGCCGCGGCCGCGCATCCGGCGCGCGGGACTCGAGGGCGGGTCCTGAATACACAAATCTTTTTTTATAGAAATATAGCGCGGAAAAGGAAATGAGGGTCAGATCGGACACCCTGTTCCGATGCGCACGAAATATATGGAGGAACTTTCATGACGCGAGAAAGATATGAGTCGATCTCTCTGCACGACCTGCGTGAAATCGCGAAAAACAGAGGGATGAAGCGTATATCCACATTGAAAAAAGCTGATTTGATCGATGCGATGCTCCGGAAAGACGAGGAGGAAGCCCAGATCATCCGGGAGGAGAAAAAACAGCGCAGGAAAGAGCAGATGCAGCAGGCCCAGGAGGCAGGCTCCGGGGAGCCGGCGGCCGGCGGGATCAATGCCCGCCAGCAGGCGGAAACAGCCGGAGGGACCGATCTCTCCGGGAATGCCAACGACCAGCAGACTTCACAGGGGAAAGAAGGAACGTCTCAGGAGGGCCGTGACAGCAGACAGAGGAATGCCAATACGCGCGGCAGACAACAGAACACAGGGACTTACACTGCCGGGAGGAGACAGCCGGGCCGCCCCAGACGGGATGACAGGCAGAATGCCGGGGGCGTGAGGCTGGTACGTGATACACGCCGGGATCCCCAGGGATCCGGACAGACTACTGCCGGGGCTGCCGGAGCGGAAACAGCCGGGGAAAACGCCGGAGCTCTTGTCCGCGAACAGCCTTCCGGTTACAATTACGGTCAGAATACAAGGAACCAGGAGGGAGTCCGGAACGGAAACCAGCAGGGAATTCCGGAGGGGATTCAGGGAATTCAGGGACAGCAGGATCCCCAGCAGGAGAGCCCGGGAGCGAGACTTGCCAGAGCCGGCCAGCCGGGGAGGCCGGATACTCCGGCTCTGCACAAAGATGAATTGAATACGGATCTCGACAGCGGACAGCTGGCCAACGGTATTCTGGAGGTCATGCAGGACGGATTCGGTTTTATCCGCTGCGCGAATTACATGCCGGGTGAAAACGACATCTATGTCGCTCCCAGCCAGATCAGACGCTTTGGCCTCAAGACGGGAGACATAATCGTCGGCAATATTCGTGTGAAGACTCAGGGCGAGAAGTTCAGCGCTCTGCTTTATGTGAAAAGTGTCAACGGGTTTTCTCCCGAAGAGGCGACACGCCGCTATAATTTCGAGGATATGACCCCTGTATTTCCGGATGAACGGATCAGGCTCGAGCGCTCCGGCGGAACAGTGTCCATGCGCATCATGGACCTGATGTGTCCGGTCGGAAAGGGGCAGAGAGGAATGATCGTCTCCCCGCCCAAAGCAGGTAAGACGACCCTGATCAAGGACATCGCCAGATCTGTCAAGTACAATAACCCGGAGATCCACCTGATCGTGCTGCTGATCGACGAACGCCCCGAGGAAGTCACGGATATCCGGGAGGCGATCGAGGGCCCCAACACGGAAGTCATCTATTCCACCTTCGACGAACTGCCCGAGCATCACAAGCGGGTCTCGGAAATGGTGATCGAGCGCGCGAGACGTCTCGTGGAACACAAAAAAGATGTGATGATTCTGCTCGATTCGATCACGCGTCTCACAAGGGCCTATAATATAACCGAACCCTCCAGCGGCCGCACTCTCTCGGGAGGTCTTGATCCAGCAGCCCTGCATATGCCCAAGAGGTTCTTCGGCGCCGCGAGAAATATGCGGGAGGGCGGCAGCCTTACCATTCTTGCCACCGCCCTGATTGACACCGGAAGCAAAATGGACGATATTGTATTTGAGGAATTCAAGGGGACAGGTAATATGGAGCTCGTTCTTGACAGACGCCTGTCCGAGCGCAGGATTTTCCCCGCGATCGATATCGTGCGGTCCGGAACCAGGCGCGAGGATCTGCTCCTGACACCTGACGAATATTCCGCCATCACCATGATCCGCCGCTCTTTCAACGGCCTGAGCGCGGAACAGGCGGTGACCCAGTCACTGGATCTTTTTTCCAGGACGCGCACAAACGGTGAGTTCGTCAATATGGTGCGCAAAGTGCAGTGGGGGCGCACAGAATAAGCGTTACGGTTTACTCCCTCGACAGGATGTGAACAGATAAGGAATAAATCCGGAATGACAGCTTATGGAAACGACAGAATATGGTCCGGAAAGACAGAAGATAATGCAGTACAATTCAAAAGGGTACGCTTGAGGAGGATAAATTTATGAAGCGAAGCTGCGGTGTCCTGCTTCCAATCTCCAGCCTTCCGTCACAGTATGGAATCGGATGCTTTTCCACAGAGGCCTATCGCTTTGTCGATTTTCTGGCTGCTGCCGGACAGAGCTGGTGGCAGATTCTGCCTCTGGGACCGACCGGATACGGGGATTCCCCCTACCAGTCATTTTCGACTTTTGCAGGAAATCCATATTTTATTGATCTGGAGCAGGTGATCGGGGACGGTTATCTCTCCAGAGACGAAGTGGACCAGTATGATTTCGGGTCCAATCCTTCCTACATAGATTATGACCGCATTTACCAGGTGCGGTATCTGCTTCTCCATCATGCTTACGAGAACAGCCCTTTCACGCTGCACCCCCGGGAGAAGTGGAAAGACCCGGAGTACAACAAGGACAGATACGCGTTTGAGACCTACATAGCCGACAGCAAGGAATGGCTGGATGACTATGCCCTCTATTGCGCCCTGAAGGGACGCTATGAGAATGCCGCCTGGGTTGACTGGGATGACGATATCCGCCTCCGCCGGCCCGAAGCGCTGAAGGAGTGGCACGGGAAACTGCTGAATGACATTCGTTTCTATTGTTTCATCCAGTATATGTTCTTCCGTCAGTGGAAGGCTCTGAAGGATTACGCCAACAAGCACAATGTCAAGATCATCGGGGATCTTCCCATTTATGTGGCGCTGGACAGCTCGGATGCCTGGAGCCATCCTGAACTTTTCAAACTCGATGACGAAGGGAGGCCCTCTGTGGTCGCCGGATGCCCGCCCGATGCCTTTTCCGCGACGGGTCAGCTGTGGGGCAATCCCATCTATGACTGGAAAAAGCACCAGGCTGAAGGCTTTTCCTGGTGGAAATCCAGAATGAAGCACTCCTTCTTCTTCTATGACGCAGTCAGGATCGATCATTTCCGCGGCTTTGAGTCCTATTACGAGATTCCGGCCGGAGAGACGACGGCCATGAACGGGACCTGGGTGGTCGGGCCCGGAATTGAGCTCTTCGAGGCGCTCAGCGACACGATCGGTGACCGGCAGGTCATCGCCGAGGACCTGGGATTTTTGACCCCGGAGGTCCATAAGCTGCTGGCAGACACAGGATATCCGGGCATGAAGGTCCTGCAGTTTGCCTTTGACGCCCTCAGCGACAGTGACTATCAGCCTCACAACTATACACACAACTGTGTGGTCTACACAGGGACACACGACAATGATACCAGCCGGGGCTGGCTGGATAATACTTCTGCCAAGGTATCCGAATATGCCATGAAGTATTTCGGAACGAAAAACAAGGAGGATACAGTGGAGGCGATGATCCGGGCGGCCATGATGAGCGTCGCGGATATCTGCATCATTCCCATGCAGGATTATCTCTGCCTGGGCAGTGAAGCCAGGATCAACACTCCCTCCACCCTTGGAAATAACTGGAAGTGGAGAATCAGCAAACGTGCGACCACAAAGAAACTGGAGGAGAGACTCCTGGAGCTTGCGAGGATTTACGCGCGGACGTGACCGTACACAGAGTTGATTATGGATTAAAAGTTCATTATGGATGAAAGAAAACGGCCTCTGCAAAGAAGCAGAAGCCGTTTTCCTTATGACAGGGCCTGTATAATGTGTTTTCCGCCTTGCGCAGGACACGGGCCGGCCGGGGGGAGAGGGCGGCGCTGCCGCCTCTGCCCTGATTCCTGTGTTTATGAGCACAGCACATAGAATCCATCTAAAGAAGAAAGCACATATAAACATTTAAAGAAGAAAGCAGTCCCATGCAGGCAAATCTGTGTTCAGACACAATAGAGGACGTTTTCCTGAAGCGCTTTGGCAGTATCTTCTCCCAGGTAATGGGCGACGATCGCCAGACCGAAGGGCACAGCGGTGCCCATGGCGCGGCTGGTAATAATGTTGCCGCTGACAACCACCTGGTCACGGGAGTGGATAGCGCCGCTTTCGATCAGAAGATCATCTCTGGTCGGATTGCAGGTCGCGCGGACGCCTTTGAGAAGTCCCAGTTCCGCGAAGATTCCGGGAGCTGCGCAGATCGCCGCGATCTGTTTTCCCTCTTTGCAGAAGGAAACGACCTTTTCCATGAGGAGCGCGCAGGCTCTGAGGTTGGGAGTTCCGGGCACTCCCCCGGGGAGGATCAGCATGTCATATTCGTCAAAATTCAGTTCTTTGACCGTTGTATCCGTGCGGAATGTGATCTCATGAGAAGAAGTGACCTCCGGCTTGTCGTTGATCGAGACCTTTGTGCAGGGAATTCCGGCACGGTAAAGCAGGTCGACGACGGTCAGACCTTCGATTTCCTCACAGCCGTCCGCAAAGAAGACAGCTGTTTTTTTATCTGTTTTTGCTTCAAACATCATTTACCTCCTGATAAAACTGGGTGAACAGGTTCGCGAAAGCTCTGCCGCCCGGAAAAACGCGTATTATGCCGGACGCCCGCTGCGTTCTGGTAATAACGTAATAATAACGTAAGGGAAGGAAAATAACAATCAGAATGAGCATTTCCCATCCCTGCGGAACAGGGAAAAGAAATGCTTCGGCAGAAGCATTTGGCTGGTGTTTATTCTTCATCGCGCAAGACTCGCGAGCGAGTCTTGAATATTCCTGCAGAACTGTAAAAGATTAAAAAAAGCAGTAGCGATTCAGGTGTCCTTTTGATACAATAGTAACAAGCATGGTTTTCTTTTGAAGGCAATTTTGTTCGATTAGTAATGAGGAGGCAATTGAATGGTTACTAATGATGCTACAATAGTGCACCTGAAGCATAAAGTCATGGAGCGGGTAGCGAAGCTGGCCTGGGAAGACAATCTCAATGAGCAGTCTATGAATGATCTCTGTCTTGAGATCAGCCCCGGTCCGGTTGCCCAGTATCGTTGCTGTGTCTACAAGGAGAGAACGATTACCAGCCAGAGAATCAGACTTTCCCTGGCACAGAATCCGGATCCCGACAGCGATTCCAAGAACATCGTACAGGTCATCCGCACCGCTTGTGAAGAATGCCCTCTGGCTGCCTACACAGTAACAGACAACTGCCGTCTCTGCATGGGTAAAGCCTGCATCAATTCCTGCCGTTTCGGAGCAATCTCTATCGGCGAGCGCAGGACCAGAATCGATCCCACCAAGTGCAAAGAGTGCGGTATGTGCGCGAACGCCTGCCCTTACGGCGCGATTGCCCACCTGGTCAGACCCTGCAAGCGTGCCTGCCCTGTCGGCGCTATTACCTATGATGAGTACGGAATCTGCAACATCGATGAGTCCAAGTGCATCCAGTGCGGTCACTGCATCCACTCCTGTCCCTTCGGCGCCATCGGCTCCAAGACTTATCTGGTCGACATCATCCGCCACATCAAGGCCGGTGATGAAGTCATCGCCATGGTCGCTCCCGCTTCCGAGGGTCAGTTTGGTCCCGATATTACCATGGAATCCCTCAAGACCGCTTTCAAGGAGATGGGTTTCGCGGATATGGTCGAAGTTGGTCTCGGCGGCGATATGACAGCGGCTTACGAGTCTCTGGAATGGACCGAGGCTTTCCACGAAGGCCGCAAGATGACCACTTCCTGCTGCCCTGCATTCATCAATATGCAGCGCCAGCATTTCCCCAAGGTCTTCCAGGAGAACGTCTCCAACATCGTATCCCCGATGTGCGCAGTCTCCCGTTACCTCAAGAAGACACACCCCGGCTGCATCACCGTTTTCCTTGGACCCTGCATCGCCAAGAAGGCTGAGTCCCAGGATCCCACAATTCCGGATAACGCCGACTATGTCATCACTTACGGTGAGTTTCGCGCGCTGATGCGCTCCAAGGGAGTGGATGTCCGTCCTGCGGGCAACACTTATCAGGAGTCCTCTGTGTGGGGCAAGCGCTTTGCTTCTTCCGGCGGCGTTGCGAAAGCTGTTCTCGAGTGCATGGCAGAGCGCGGAGAAGACTACTCCGGAATCAAGCTCGTTCAGGTCGCCGGCGGCGATGCCTGCAAGAAGACTCTGACACTGCTCAAGGCCGGCAGACTTCCCGAGGACTTCGTCGAGGGTATGATCTGCGAAGGCGGCTGCGTCGGCGGTCCTTCCAAGCACAGGACAGAGATGGAAATCAAGCGCGCCAGAGAAGGCCTGCTGAAACAGGCAGATGGCAGAAAGGTGCTTGAGAACCTGAAGAGCTATCCCATGGATCAGTTCTCCATGTACCGCGACGGCCACATGGATGAAGAGTGCATTCTGAAATAATGAGTTTTCCCGCTGACAGGGCCTGTTTCCGGTGAGGAGCAGGACCAGAGCGCGGACAAAGCTGTTCTTTTGAAGGACCGGTCTTTAATGAATCTTCAGCCGGGCTTCAATGAAATAGTAATGATGGACAGGGCGGATCTTTCCGCCCTGTTTTTTTCCGCCCGGAGCGAGAGCCCCGCAGGCGGGACTTTTTTATCTGCCGCGCGCGAAGCAGGGAGCGCGGATGGCTGAGCGAATGTGTTTTCCGTATTTTTCCTGCCGCGCGCGAAAGCAGGGGCGCGGAAAGGGGGATCTGCGGGCAAAACGGGAAGGAGGAGGGCCGCTTTTCACCTGTTTTCGGACGCTTTCGGTCCGCTTTCGGTCTGCTTTCAACATGTTTTCGGATTCGCTTTTACATCTCCGGGATAATTCCGGGATATTCGATGGAGAATATTCACTTTTTTGTTGGAAATGAATTGACACTTGTGCTATAATGCAATGTACTTGTGTAAAACTTTAACGGAGGTTTATTTAGTAATGAGCGTAAGTGTTGAAAAACTGGAAAAAAGTATGGTCAGGCTCACGATCGAAGTGAGCGCCGAGGATTTCGATAAAGCAATCAATAAGGTTTATAACCGCCAGAAGGGCAGAATGAACGTCCCCGGTTTCCGCAAGGGCAAGACCCCCAGGAAGGTTCTGGAGAAAATGTACGGCGCTTCCATTTTTTATGAGGATGCAGCCAATGACGTGATCAACAGCTCCTATCCGGACGCCGCGAAGGAGAGCGGAGAGGAAATCGTTTCCAACCCTGAGATCAATGTGACACAGATCGAGGCAGGCAAGCCTTTTATTTATACCGCTGAAGTCGCTGTGAAGCCCCCCGTGAGCCTTGGCAAGTACAAAGGTGTCGAAGTAGATAAGCAGGTCATCACTGTAGCCGATGAGGAAGTGGATGCCGAGGTCCGCAAGGAGCAGGAAAAGAACGCGACCAGGAGCGAAGTCACCGACCGTCCCGTCAAAGACGGCGATGAGATCTCTCTTGACTTCGAAGGATTCTGCGACGGCGTCGCCTTCGAGGGCGGCAAGGGCACGGATTATCCTCTGACCGTCGGTTCCGGTTCCTTTATCCCCGGATTCGAGGAGCAGCTGGTCGGCGCCAACATCGGCGAAGAGATGGAAGTCAATGTGACTTTCCCCGAGAACTATCAGGCTGAGGAGCTGAAGGGCAAGCCCGCAGTGTTCAAGTGCACTGTCAAGAAAATCACCGAGAAGATCCTTCCCGAGCTGAATGATGAGTTCGCGGATGATGTCTCCGAGTTCTCCACTCTTGCCGAGTACAAGGATGATGTCCGCAAGAACATCGCGGACCGCAAGGAGAAGGCTGCCCGTTCCGTCAAGGAAAACCAGGCAGTGGAGAAGGTCATTGCCGACGCGCATGTAGAGATTCCCGAAGCTATGCTGCGCACACAGCAGGAGCAGATCGCGCGCGAGCTCGAGCAGCAGGTCGTATCCCAGGGCATGAAGTTTGAGGATTATCTGAAGTATGCCCAGACAACCAGAGAGCAGCTTGTCGACAGGATGAAAGAGGATGCCGAGCGCCGCATCATGTACCGTTTGGTCATGGAGCAGGTGGCGAAGGAAGAGAACATCACCGCTACGGATGAAGACTTTGAGGCCGAGATCCAGAGAATGGCAGACGCCTATCACATGGATATCGACACCATCCGCAAGTATTTTGTCGCCGACAAGGACCGCATGATGGAAGACCTCGCCGTCCAGAAGGCGATCACTTTCGTCGCTGACAATGCTGTCGAAGTAGAAAAGAAGGAAGAGCCGGCTGAATAATCGGCAGAAGAGTCACAGCGGAGAAAATACCTTCGCGTATTTCTTCCCGCCTGCCGCTCTGACAGGCGGCAGGCTCGTAAAGACTAAGGATTGATCAGAGGCCGTCGGAGTCCGTGGCGCACGGAATGTGTAAACGGTTCTCCGGCGGCTCTTCTGTTCTTTATGATTTTGGGAAAGGGGGACAGAAATGGCTAATTTTATCCCTTATGTAATCGAGCAGACAGGAATGGGAGAGCGTTCCTATGATATTTTTTCCCGTCTGCTGAAAGAGAGAATCATTTTTCTGGGAGACCAGGTCACGGATGCTTCCGCTGAGCTGATCGTCGCTCAGATGCTTTTCCTTGAGGGAGAAGACCCGGAAAAAGATATTCAGTTCTATATCAACAGCCCCGGCGGTTCTATTTCCGCGGGAATGGCTATTTATGACACCATGCATTTTGTCAAGTGCGATGTCTCTACAATCTGCGTCGGAATGGCAGCCAGCATGGGCGCATTCCTTCTGGCGGGAGGAACAAAGGGAAAGAGATATTCCCTTCCTCACAGCGAGATCCTGATCCACCAGCCTCTGGGAGGCACAGAGGGACAGGCCTCCGACATTGCGATCCAGGCAGCCCATATGGCATTTGTCAAGGAGCGCATGAACCGTCTGCTCTCGGAGAATACCGGACAGCCCTATGACCGTATTGTCCAGGATACAGACCGTGACAATTGGATGACTCCCGAGCAGGCTCTGGAGTACGGACTGATCGACCATATTTATACGTCGCGCAAGGAAATCCAGTAAAGCGCGGCACAGAGAGGAATATATGGCAGACAATAAGAGAATGTATCCCGGAATGCGCAGATGCTCTTTCTGCAACCGGACGGAGAATATGGTGAACAGACTGATCTCCGGCCCGGAAGGGGTCTATATCTGCGATGAGTGTGTTACAATCTGCATGGATATCCTGGAGGAGTCCGAGAGGGATGAGAACATGTCTCTCTCAACCCTGGATACAGACGGGATCAAGCTCCTGAAGCCCGCGCAGATCAAGCGTTTTCTGGACGAATATGTCATCGGGCAGGAAGAAGCCAAAAAGGTTCTTTCCGTCTCGGTGTACAATCATTACAAGCGTGTAGTGCGGGCCAGAGAAGACTTTGACAAGGATGACGGAGTCGAACTTCAGAAGAGCAATATTCTGATGCTGGGACCGACCGGTTCCGGCAAGACTTACCTCGCCCAGACACTCGCGAAGATCATCAATGTGCCTTTCGCGATCGCGGACGCGACGACTCTGACCGAAGCCGGCTATGTCGGCGAGGATGTGGAGAACATTCTTCTGAAGCTGATCCAGGCGGCTGATTACAATATTGAGCGTGCCCAGGTGGGGATCATTTATGTCGATGAGATCGACAAGATCTCCAAAAAGGGAGAGAACGTTTCAATCACCAGAGATGTCTCCGGAGAAGGTGTCCAGCAGGCGCTCCTCAAGATTATTGAGGGTACAGTCGCCTCGGTGCCCCCCCAGGGCGGACGCAAGCACCCCCAGCAGGAGCTGATCCAGATCGATACCACCAATATCCTCTTTATCTGCGGCGGGGCTTTCGCGGGTCTGGACAAGATCATCAACAACCGCATGGACAAGAGGTCCATGGGCTTCCACGCCGAAATCCAGGGCAAAGAGGAGAAGAAGGTCGGCAGCGTGATCAAGAGTGTCCTTCCCGAGGATCTGATCAAATTCGGCCTGATTCCGGAGTTTATCGGCCGCGTGCCCGTCGTGGTCACGCTGGATGAACTCGACAAAGAGGCTCTGGTCAGGATCCTCAAGGAGCCCAAAAACGCGATCCTCAAGCAGTATAAGAAGCTGTTTTCCTATGACCGGGTTGAACTCGAGTATGAGGATGACGCGGTGGAGGCCATTGCGGACAAGGCAGTGGAACGCGGCACCGGGGCTAGAGGACTGCGCTCCATCATGGAGAAGACCATGATGGACGTCATGTACGAGATCCCTTCAGACGACACGATCGTCTCCTGTGTCATTACAAAGGAGGCAGTGGAGGGCGAAGCTGCTCCCAGGATCGTGCACGGTGAGAAACCGCCGCTTCCCGCAGCGGAGAAAAAACCGCGCGCTTCCAGACAGACATCCGGCGCACCGCGCAGAAAGCGCAAACAGTCGAATGGCTGATCTCAGGCACAGGCGGCTTTTGTCCGGCCTGCTGCAGATGATTCTGAAAACATGACAGAACAGGTGAAATCATAATGGTAATCAAATCAGTGGAATTATCGCTGGTCTGCGGGGTTACCAGTAAAATTCCGGCAGGAACCCTGCCGGAATTTGCATTTGCAGGGAGGAGCAATGTCGGAAAGTCGACTCTGATCAACGGGTTGATGAACCGCAAATCCCTGGCGCGTGTCAGCGCGCAGCCCGGTAAGACCCAGACCATCAACTACTATCAGATCAACGGTGAATTTTTCCTTGTGGATCTCCCCGGTTACGGATATGCCAGGGCCAATGTAAAGGTAAAAGAGCAGTGGGGGAAGATGATCGAGCGCTACCTGCACACCAGCAGCGCCCTCCGCACGGTCTTTTTACTGCTTGACATCCGCCATGAGCCGACCGGTCAGGATGTCATGATGTATGACTGGATCCTCCAGGCGGGTTACAGACCGGTCATTATCGCGACCAAATCCGACAAGATCAAACGCAGCCAGCTCCAGAAGCAGGTCGCCCTCCTTCGCAGGACACTCCGGGAGGAGAGCCATGTGGACGTGCCAAAGGACGCTGGTCCGATCAGGATCATTCCCTGGTCGGGACAGACCAAAGACGGCAGAGAAGAAATTTACGCGGTTCTGGACGGATTTCTGACAGAAGAGGCGGGACAGGAAAATTTATGATATAATGAATATATCTATGAGGGGGTATGATTATGAATAAACTGTCCGGAAGCAGAAAAATATACGCGGTTGGTTCTCTCATTCTCGGGGTGCTGCTCCTGCTCTGGCCGGACAGCGCGCTGCGCCTGGCTGCCTATGTAGCCGGAGTGGTCGTCATGGCCGGAGGTGTTGTGTCCGTCTTTGCCCATTTCCGCAGGAGGAGGGGGGCGCCGGCTTCGGGCGTCAACCTGATCATCGCCCTGATCGTCACAGGAGTGGGAGCGTGGATCTTCCTCAACCCCAGGGATTTTGCCTCCATTATTCCCACTGCTCTGGGCTACCTGATCATGCTCAGCGGTATTGTGAACCTGCTGGAGACATTTACCCTCTCACGCGCTCATTACAACAAGTGGTGGGTGTCCCTGCTTGTGTCTATCGTGACGATCTTTATGGGCATGCTGCTGGTCAACCATGCTTTTGGAATTGTATCCAGCATGGTGAGGCTGGGAGGAGTCTTCCTGATATTCAACGGCGTCTCCGATCTGTGGATCAACAACCGCGTCGATGAATATATGAAATACGATGACGGCTCTCCCGAAAAGTACAGGAAATGGACGTCCGGTTCGGGATCTGCCCGCTATGACACCTCGGATCCGGACATTATTGACGCGGAGGATTACCGGGAGATCAAACAGTAGAGAAAAAAAGAAACTGTTAAAAGAAAAAAAGGGAACAGAAAAAAAGGAAGCTGTTAAAGAAAAAGGGAACAGTAAAGGAAACCGCGGAAAAAGGCGGGGGACCTGAACGGCCTTATGAAAAAACAGTTATGTAAATACGGCGCGCCCCCGGGAACGGGGGCGCGTTTTTCCATTGCGGATATGATCAGTAAACATTTTATCAATTACGAAAAAAATGTATTGACAGTTTGATGATATATGTTATATTACTTATAGAACAGAGAAAACAGAAGACGTGAAACAGGATTTCTTTATATAGCTGTTTGTGCAGGAGCGCTGCAGACAGCCCTGGATGGCAGAAGGGAGCCGCCGGTTTCAAAGTCCATAACCAAAGGCTCTGAAACTTGTTTTCCGCCTGCCCCGTCGTACAGAGCGCTCCGGATTGGAGGTTTCTATGAACATCCAGAAATTTACCCAGAAATCAATCGAAGCAATCAATCAGTGTGAAAAACTGGCTTATGAATACGGCAATCAGCAGATCGAGCAGGAACATCTCCTCCACAGCCTTCTGACGCTTGAGGACAGCCTGATCCTGAAGCTGATCGAAAAGATGGGGATCGATCCCCAGTCCTTCAAAAACCGCGCCCTGGCGAGCGTTGAGGGCCTCACAAAGGTCCATGGCGGAGACGGCCGGGTATACGTGGGCGGAGCGCTGAATAAAGCCCTTCTGGGGGCTGAGACGGAGGCAAAAGCCCTGGGCGATGAGTATGTCAGTGTCGAGCATTTGTTCCTGTCCCTGATCAAAAACGCGGACCATACGCTGAAGAATCTTTTCAAAGACTACGGGATCAGCAGGGAGACCTTCCTGAAGGCTCTGTCTACTGTGCGCGGCAACCAGCGCGTTACCAGCGACAATCCCGAGGCAACCTATGATACTCTGGAAAAATACGGGGAAGAGCTGGTCTCCAAGGCGAAAGCCCAGAAGATGGATCCCGTGATCGGCCGCGACGCCGAGATCAGGAATGTCATTCGCATCCTGTCCAGAAAGACCAAGAACAACCCTGTCCTGATCGGTGAGCCCGGTGTCGGCAAAACTGCCGTCGTGGAGGGACTGGCCCAGAGAATTGCCAGAGGGGATGTGCCCGAAGGCCTCAGGGACAAGAAAATCTTTTCCCTGAATATGGGTTCACTCGTGGCGGGCGCCAAATACCGCGGTGAGTTCGAGGAGCGTCTCAAGGCGGTCCTGGAGGACATCAAAGGCAGCGAGGGAGAGATCCTGCTCTTTATCGATGAGCTTCACACCATTGTCGGAGCGGGCAAATCCGAGGGCGCCATGGATGCCGGCAATATGCTCAAACCCATGCTGGCGCGGGGCGAACTTCACTGCATCGGCGCCACAACCCTCAAGGAGTACCGCCAGTATATCGAAAAAGACGCGGCCCTGGAACGCCGTTTCCAGCCCGTCATGGTGGATGAGCCCACTGTGGAGGACACGATTTCCATCCTCCGCGGCCTGAAAGAGAGATATGAGGTCTACCACGGAGTGAAAATCCTCGACAATGCCCTTGTCAGTGCCGCCGTGCTCTCAAACCGCTATATTTCGGACAGGTTCCTGCCTGACAAGGCGATCGACCTCGTGGATGAGGCCTGTGCCCTGATCAAGACAGAAATGAATTCCCTGCCCACAGAACTCGATGAACAGCAGAGAAAGATCCTGCAGCTGGAGATTGAGGAGACAGCCCTGAAGAAGGAAGAGGATACGCTCAGCAAAGAGCGCCTCGAGACCCTCAGAAAGGAACTGGCTGAACTCAAGGATTCCTTCGCTGTCAAAAAAGCCCAGTGGGAGAACGAGAAGAACCGGGCGGACAGTCTCTCCAAACTGCGTGAGGAGATCGACAGTGTCAGCAGCGAGATCCAGATCGCCCAGCAGCACGGAGACCTTAACCGGGCCGCGGAACTCCAGTATGGACGCCTCCCTCAGCTCAGAAAAGAGCTGGCTCAGAGCGAGGAAGCCATGCATTCCGGAGAAAATTCGCTGGTTCACGACCGCGTGACAGACGACGAGATCAGCCGCATCATTTCGCGCTGGACCGGAATCCCTGTCAGCAAGCTCACCGAGAGCGAACGCAGTAAGACACTGCATCTGGGCGATGAGCTGCACAGGCGTGTCATCGGCCAGGACAAGGCTGTGGAGAAAGTCACTGAGGCTATTATCCGCAGCAAGGCAGGCATCAAGGATCCTGACAAGCCGATCGGCTCCTTCCTCTTCCTGGGTCCCACCGGAGTGGGCAAGACCGAACTGGCCAAGGCCCTGGCGGCGTCCCTGTTCGATGACGAGAAGAATATGGTCCGCATCGACATGAGCGAATATATGGAGAAGTTCTCGGTCTCCCGTCTGATCGGAGCACCTCCCGGATATGTGGGATATGAAGAAGGCGGCCAGCTGACTGAAGCAGTCCGCAGGAAACCCTACTCGGTCGTTCTTTTCGATGAGATCGAGAAAGCCCACCCTGATGTTTTCAATGTCCTGCTCCAGGTCCTGGACGACGGCCGTATCACGGATTCCCAGGGAAGGACCGTGGACTTCAAGAACACGATCCTGATCATGACATCCAATATCGGTGCCCAGGAGATTCTGGCGGATATTGAGCGCCGCGGCCAGGCGGGCAGCGACAAAGTCAAATTCAACTTTGACGAGGAGACGGAGTTCGACGGAGCAGGACAGGACAAGCTGTCCGATACCCCTGCCGGAGAACCCGACCACTGGGAGATTTCCTCCTCAACCGCGCAGAAGGTCCATAAAATGCTGCGGGATACTTTCAGACCGGAGTTTCTCAACCGCCTGGATGAGATCATTATGTTCAACCCGCTCTCCCGCAGTGATATCAAGGGCATTATCGACCTCATCGTCGATGACCTCAACAGGAGACTTGCGGACCGCCGCATCACCATTCGTCTCACCGACGAGGCAAAATACTATGTTGCGGATGCCGCTTATGATCCCGCCTATGGCGCGAGACCTCTCAAGCGTTACATCCAGAAGAATGTGGAGACTGCGAGCGCGCGCCTGATCCTGGCCGACAATGTTTCCGAAGGAGATATTATCGAGATCGGGACAGACGGACGGGAACTCAATGCCCAGGTTATACATACTGGAGTGATTGAGGGATAAGGGGTTGCGCCCTTAGGAGGTCGCCTGAGAGGTTGCGCCCTTAGGAGGTCGCCTGAGAGGATACCTCCTGTGTTGTTCAGCTTTTTTCGCAGAGTTGTACTAAGGCTCGCTTATAGTCAGAACGGATCGGACCAAACTCGTCTCCCGTGTTGAAGACACGGGAGACTCAAACAGTGTGGTCCTAAAACGCCCGGCCTTGAGAGCCGGGCGTTTTATCCGTTCTTCCCTATAAGCTTCGCCAAGTACAACTGGCTGCTCAAAAAAATTCACTCCCCAGGAGGTATGCCTCTCAGGCTCCGATTTCCTGCCGGGCTGTTCCAATTATAAGATAATTATCAAAGAATACGATAAATGATTAGGCTATGGGAGG
>JAUNEM010000013.1 GCA_030525515.1 Eubacteriales bacterium | reverse complement strand
TAAGCGTGCCGCCCTCTGCCCCCGGCCGGCCCGTGTCCGCCGTCAGGCGGAAAAATACCTTACACGGGCCGTGCCATAAAAAGACCTGCACTGTCTTCTTGCCCGACAGTACAGGTCTTCTGTTGCATATTCTTTTACAGTTTCCGGCTGCTGCCTTCCCTGCTCCGGATGTGCCGGCTTTCATCAAGATTATTTACTGGCTTCGATACTCAATTTCCTGCCGGCCTTATTCACCGGGGTACCGGTGCCGGAATCAGAGATTATAGCAGCTGCTCAGATATACGGTCGGAAATCAAATCTCTTATCCGTCTGCAAAATCAGCCGTCACAATCAGGGCTTTTTCAGGAAAGAAGAGTTGACCCAGCCCTTGTTGCCGTCCTTTTTGGACTTGACTTTGGTGTAATACCTGCCGTCAGTGCCCTTCGTGGACTTCTCAATGATCTTGACCTTATCGCCGTTGTAGAGCTCATGTCCTCTCATCTCGTTCTTATAGTCATAGCACCTTGCGGTTCTCATTGCCAGATAGCCTGTCTTCAGGCCGTAGACGACTCTTATGTCACCGACATCTCCGCCTCTGCCGCCTGCGATATCTTCAAGGCTGTCATCGGAAAGTGCGCTCTCGCTAAGAGCCATATCATCCATCATCTTCTCGTCACTCATTCTGATTACCTCCTGCTAAAACAAGACTATTCCTATAGTTTCTGTCAACAATCCTGTCATCGTTTTCCTGAAGAACAGGAGAAGAGCAGGATCAAATGTCTGTGTTTTTTTGTTTACACATACACTATATCATTAATAATGTCACAAAAGCGTCATAAATCTCAAGCTTTTTTTGGCAATTTTTATGAAGGATTGCCCGGACCCCTGTACTCAAGGCAAAGCATGGTAAGGTCATCAAACTGAGGCGCATCTCCCACGAATTCATCCACCTTTTCTTTCATGTGACTGAGAGTTTCCTGCGGAGTAAGATCCGGCGATTCGTTAAGCGCATCCATCAGAAGTTCTACGCTGAACATGTTCTCATTGCTGTCAGTCGCCTCCGGCAGGCCGTCCGTATAGAGGAAAAGCTTCGAACCGGGTTCCAGGTTGAATTCATATTCTTTATACCTTACATTCTCCATGCCGCCGATCACAAATCCGTGCTTATCCATGATCAGTTCATAATCTCCCTGCGGCTTTTTGAGCACCGGATATTCATGCCCGGCATTGGCTGCTGTCATTTTTCCTGTGGACAGTTCCAGAATGCCCAGCCACACAGTCACGAACATCTCCTCTGTGTTATTGTTGCAGATGGCGTCATTTGCGGCCTCCAGTACTTTTGCAGGGCTCATTGTCATCATGGCAAAATTGGCCAGGACGGTCTTGGACAGCATCATAAAGAGGGCCGCAGGGATTCCTTTTCCGGACACATCCGCAATGAGCAGGCACAGGTGATCATCGTCCACCAGGAAAAAGTCATAGAAATCACCGCCCACTTCTTTCGCGGGATCCATGGATGCGAAAATGTCAAAATCAGTCCGGTCAGGAAATGCCGGGAAATCCCGGGGAAGCATATCCTCCTGGATACGTGCCGCCAGATCAAGTTCTGTTTTGATCTTCTCCTTTTCCGCAGTGATGCTGGTGATCCGCTCAACATAATCGCGGATTTGTTCCTCCATCTGGTCAATGGCGCCGGCCAGCTGGCCGATTTCATCCCGATTATGGATCGTCTCCGTCAGCTTTGTCCCTGTACTGACATTCTCTGCGGCAAACCTGCTCGCTTCCCTGGTGATGATCTGCAGGGGCTCAAGCAGTTTCTTGCCCAGATAAAATACCTGTCCGATGGAAACTATGAGAGCGACCAGGAACATTACCAGGATGACGTTTTTAACAAATGAATTACGTGTCCGGATGATATAGTCCATCTGATACTGCACACACAGAATCGCCTTCGTCTCCCCGTCCGTCCCGTAAAGGGGAATCATGGCTGTGATGTGGGGATCTGTCTCAATATACCCCCGGTCCCGCGTGACCAGCTCCTTTACGCTCTGTTTCTCGTAGAGCTTTCTATATTTAGTCTTGTAGTCATCGTTTGTGGTATTCCTGATATAGCCGAATGGATAATGCTCATAAGGCTGATCGTCGTCCATCGTAGAGAAGATAAACTTGATATGCGCGTAATCAGTAAGATCCGGGACGATCACATACACAAAAGCCGCGCCGGACCTGTTGCAGATCCTGTCCAGCATGTGGTAAACCGTCAGGTACTCCTCAGTCTCCCCTCCGCTGGCGGCATATTCGTCTATCTTGTCGGCGTCGACAACGGAAGATGAAATATGAGCAACTCTGAAGGCGCTGTCCTCATACTGCTTCAATATGGCAGATGTAAAGCCTCTGTATCCGATCCAACTGATGATAGTCGCAAAAATAATCAGCGTCATCACAATATTAAGTATGCTCTTTACAGCAATTTTATCAAGAAAAGCATTTTTGATTTTGTTCATAGTTCAGCTCCATGGGCAAATGCCCGCAGATCCTTCTCTTCATACAAACGTAAAACCAATTTCCCGATAATCAGTATAACACAGGAATTCCTTCTCTAGGGTCATATTTTCAAGACTCGCTCGCGAGTCTTGCGCGCCGGGCGCAGTTGCTTCAGCAACACGATTCATTGCGTGTGAATGCGCATTCTCCCGATTTTTTTACCTCATAGGAAATCGCAATTTCCTATGAAGTAAAAAAACGCGGATCCATACCCGATGGATCCGCAGACAACTGCCGTCTCCTCCCCGGCCTCTGCCGGGCAGAACCATTATTTTGCGCGAAGCCTGCGCAGCAGCGGGAAGATGACGCCGCCGCAGGCATTGCCCAGGGTGATCACCAGAAGACAGAGCAGCGTGCGTCCGTTCCACATTCCGGCAATTGAAAAATAGTACATGTCCGCCACGCAGTGCTCGGTCCCGCAAAGGATGAAGACCGCGACTCCAAAGAGGAGGGAGAGATACTTTCCGACCTCGTGGGGATTTTTGTTATATCCGTCCACTGCGATATAGATCAGAATATCGCAGAAAACTCCGAGAATAAACAGGCTCAGCAGGGAATCCTCTGCTTTTACCGTGCACATCCCGGCAGCTTTCTCCTGCAGGGCAGGTCCGATTCTTGTCAGGCTTTCCAGGAAGGCTGTCAGCCATGCTCCCAAAAAGTTGCCGGCCCACATGATCGGCAGATTAATGGCGTAGTCCGCGTCCCGGTCAAATACATAGCAGACCTTGCCGGTAAAAAGGTCAAAGCCGAACGTGCACACCGTGAACAGACCGACCGTAAAAAATACCGCTCCGAGCACCTTGTTGTCCAGAGACAGAAAGACCGTTCCGCCGATCGATATGGAAATACCCGCCAGCATGCCAAATACAAATGTTTCAATTCTGGATCTCATTTCTGATCACGCTCCCGTTTTCTTTTGTTGAAGGATTCTGAAATATGATTAAAGCAGCGAGGAAAGCGGCTGCACATGCCGGGCTCGCTCGAGCATTTGCGGACATTTTCACAAACCGCTTGCGGTTTGTTAGCGCCGCACACTATGAGCAATGTATTGCTTCGCAATCCATCAGAGCAACGCAAAGGCGCGGAACGCGCCTGCAGCGGGGCGGGGTGCGAATGTGTGGAGCATTGCGAGAGCGCCAAAGCGCGGAGCAATGCGTGCTTTAATCATACATGTTTACGGGCACCCGCCCATGGCCACAAATATGAATAAATGATCTGCTGTGCGGCCCGGAGAGCTCATATCACATGAGTCTTCAGTGCTTTACGGCCGGCCGCACCGCGCGTTTCTGCCTGCCGCGTAAGCGATGAATCCATGCGATGGTTCCATGAAGCGGCAGGTACTTAAAAGAATTAACACATATTCCACAGGGAGTCAATCAGGGACATCCATAAAAAACAGCCCGTTTTTTGCATTATATATGGTATTTTTTCCTGTAAATAAAGACCGCCCGGGGCGTCAGGTGACTCCCATTCAGGAATCGGCAAGTTCGTCCAGTTCCGCAGCCATATATTCGCTCCAGCTGTACTGGGCCATAAACTCACCCAGATATCGGTATTTTGAGTCCTTCTTTTTCTCCAGCCAGTCGTAGAGATCACACTCCACCTTGTCTACCGCGACAGCCATACTGCCCCGCTGCTTGAGGATAATACCTGTGAGCCTGAGCCGGGTAAAAGTGTTCTGCAGATCCTGGCGGAGATTTCTGAGGTAGGAGGCCTTTTTCACGGGATCGCCATCATCCTCCCAAAGGCTGGCGATGATCTCCCCGTTTGTGACCTGGGCCCCGCGCCGGCTCACCAGGACCGCGACGACTTCTTTTGTCCTGGAGTATTTGAATTCTACCGGCTTTCCGTCCACGAACAGCTCAAAATCCCCGAAGGTCTGAGCGAACACTCTCTTATGATCCTTCTCCAGGGTGGGATGCCTGAGATCCCCCAGTTCTCTACGGACATTCTCCTCACAGACCGGGTTCAGGATAAAGCCGCTGGCATGCTGACTGATCGCGTCAAAACCGTATTCCCTGTGATCCGTAAAATAGATCAGATTGACCAGAGGATAGAGCTCCTTCAGATATTGTCCCAGGTCCAGGCCGCTGATCTCCTCCATCTCCGGGTTGAGAAAGGCGGTATCGATCTCTTTTTTTCTTGCCTCCGCCAGCGCCTGAGGACTGTCTGTGCAGCACAGAATTTCCGCGTCCGGTTCAATTTCCGTGATTGCCTCCCGAATCTTCTCCAGATATTTGACGTCTCCGTCTACCGCAAGTATCGTCATTTTCCAATCTCCCTGAACCTGACTTTCCTCAGCTGCTGCCTGTTCCTCTGCTCCCTGGTCATATAGAGGGGATCCGGCTCCCCTACCAGAAGCATTTCCCCGCTCTCAATCGTGGACTGGCGCAGGGGACCCGCGTTGAGATCTGCTATGACCAGGGCCGCAAAGCGGTCATAATTGTCGTCATCGATCACCGGGAAATGATGTCTCATGCGGTACCAGTGTTGGTGGTCCAGCCCCATGCTGCCGAAATACAGGCGGTCGGCGGTTGCCTCGACTTCATCAGGTCCGGCAATCTGCCCGGGCTCGGATCCCAGATCATCACAAAAAAGCATGGCATACACCCGCAGGATCTGATTTCTCACGGTGTCCTTCACCCCGTTGCGCTCCACAACAGTGTCCATGATCTTGTAGTAGTACTCTCTTGCCTCTTCACTCTTTTCAAAATTCGTGACAGCTTGATAAAATTTATAGTCGATCAGAGACTGTGCCATTTTTGCTCTCCCGCGTTTCTTTGACGCTGCTTTTCCAGTGCTTCTTTTCCGCGTTTCTTTCCCGCTGCAGCCTTCCCTGTGCCCAATGTCATCATCCACAAACTATTGGATTCGGGACGGCGGATGTCATTCAACTGACCCGATCAGCCCGTTCACCGCCTCGACCATTTCTTTGACGCGTCCCGCGGAGACCTCTTTATCGTCCGCTACAGCGTAATAATAAAACTTGATTTTCGGCTCGGTTCCGGAGGGACGCATTGCGAACCAGCTGCCGTCAGTCATGGTAAAGATCAGAGCGTTCTGGGGCGGAATGTCCTCATATCCATCTATATAGTCTATGGTCCGGTCGACAGAAAAAGGCCCGAAGGATTTCGGATTCCCCTTGCGGAAGGCGTCCATGATCCGTCCGATGCGCTCCTGTCCGGCTTTTCCCTCGAGCACCAGCGAAACCTGGTCCTCAGAGAAGTATCCGTACTTTTTGTAGAGGTCCTCGAGGGCATCCAGGATCCCTCTCCCCTGTCTGCGGCAGTAGGCGGCCAGCTCCGCGACCAGCATGCCGGCGGAAATGCCGTCCTTGTCGCGCACCTCCTCCCCGGGCGCACAGCCGATGCTCTCCTCATATCCGAAGAAGTACTCATATCCTTCTTCCTTGATCTCCGGAATCCTGCCGCATATATTTTTGAATCCGGTCAGGGACTCGACCACTCTGATCCCGTAGTCCTCGCAGATCACCTTCCCGAAATTTCCGGTCACGATTGACTTGATCATGGCCGATTTTTCCGGAAGGGTCCCGTGCTCTTTTTTGCTCTGGGCGAGATAGGCGATCAGAAGCGCGCCGGTCTGATTCCCGTTCAGGGCGATATAGCCGCCCTTCCCGTCGGACACCTCGATGGCCATACGGTCCGAGTCGGGGTCGGTCGCGATGAGCACCTCCGCCCCGGTCTCCCTGCCCAGCTTCTCCGCCAGGGCAAAGGCTTTGGGGTTCTCCGGGTTGGGATAGGGAACCGTTGTAAAATCCGGATCCGGGTCTTTCTGCTCGGGGACAATCTGAAAATGTGTGAATCCCCTCTCCCCGGCCATCTGCATCATGGGAATGCTGCCCGCCCCGTTCAGAGGGGTATAGACGACAGGGACCTGCAGATCCAGTTCTTCGTCCGGGCGCTGGGCCAGCGACAGCACATAGTCCATATAGCTGCGGTCCATCTCCTCTCCCAGCATAGTGACCAGGCCCCGGTCCACAGCCTCCGCCAGGGGAATCCTCCTGAATTCATCGAACATATCCAGCTTTTTGATCCGGGCCAGCATGCCGTCCGAGACAGCGCCGGAAATCTGGGCGCCGTCCTTCCAATAGACCTTGTAGCCGTTGTATTCTTTGGGATTATGGCTTGCAGTCATGTTGACGCCTGAGACCGCCCCCAGCTTTCTGATGGCATAAGAGAGCTCCGGCGTGGGACGCAGCGAGGGGAACAGGAATGTCCGGATGCCGTTCCCGGCGAAAATCTCCGCCGCCATCTCCGAAAACTCTTTAGAGTGGTAGCGGCAGTCATAGGCAATGACAACGCCCCTGGAGGGATCCTCTCCCGACTGCAGGATGTAGTCGGCGATGCCCTGCGTCGCCCGGCCCACCGTCAGCTCGTTCATCCGGTTGGTCCCTGCGCCGCAGATTCCCCGCAGGCCGGCCGTTCCGAACTCGATTTCCATATAAAAGCGCTCCGTGATTTCCGCCTCATCGTCCTTGATGGCCAGAAGTTCACTGCACAGTTTCTGCAGGGCGGGATCACTGCTGTCTTTCAGTTTTTCAACCCACTGACTGTAGATCTTTTTGATATCCATGTTCATCTCCATTCCGGAGCGCACTGCGCGGCGGGCGGCCGGCGCGGGCGGTTCCTTTTCGCTGTATTTTCCTTCCGGTTTTCCGTCAGACACGGCTCTGTCTTCGCTTCCTTCTTTCTCCGTCAGACACGGGGCTGCATTTATCTTATTATAGCATTTATGACTCTCCTGTGGGGGACAGGGGCTTTGTCTTACTATGCTTTTATGGTGTTTTACGGTGTGACTTTCTGCTTGACTTTGAAGGGGAGGATGCCTATAACATTAATACGAGCCGCCCGGCGAAGGTTCCTTTTGGATCCATAGTCCGCACGGCCGCGCCCGATCCTGCTGACAGACGACAGTACCGGGGCATTTTTTTAACAATTCACATGATGTGAGGGTTAAAAGGCCTTGAGCAGAGCCCTGTTGAGCCTTCTCGAGTCTTTTGACATTTCCATCATTTATCATTTCTGACGGAGGTGTTCTTTGGATAAAAAAGCCATTGCGGAAATCCGCAAACTCATGACACTGAAAAATTGCAGGATCGACCGGATCCGGGGCTGCTATGTCGATGAAAACCGTGAGATCGTGACTGAGCTGCGGGAGACCTTTCTGGCACTGGAGGAATCCACTGTGGAAAAATACTGTGAGATCTTCCGGCAGACACTCAGCGGCAAGCCCGGGCGGAACCTGTTCAATCTGGAATTTCCCCTGGAGGAGGAAGCCCCCGGCGGAAAGCAGGACCTGCTCTACCGCCTTCTGCAGTCCGGTCTTGACGACAGCACACTGGTTCGGGCCTTTTTTGACAAGATGATCGAGACCGCGAAATTCCCGGAAAAGTATCTCATCCTTCTCGCCCACGGTGTCTACGACATTCCCGGCCGGGCATCGGACGGAATCGATATGGACGACGCCTCCGAGTATGTCTACTCTTTTATCCTGTGCAGCCTCTGCCCTGTGATTCTCCTGAAGGAAGGGCTCTGCTATGACTCGGACACCAGGAGTTTCCTTGACCGCAGGAACGACTGGGCTGTTCAGCGTCCGGACGCCGGCTTCCTGTTCCCCTCTTTCAATGACCGCGGGACAGACATCCACCAGTCTCTCTTTTTTGCCCGCCGTCCCGATGAAATGCACGAGGAAATCCCGGCAGAACTCCTCGGCTGCCCCATGCCTCTGCCCGAGGGAGACCAGCGGGATCTCTTTAAAAATGTCATTGAAGCCTCTCTGGGAAGAGACTGTGATTTTGACAGTGTCAAAAATATTCACGAGGCCATCGGTCAGTACGTGGAACAGGAGAAAGACAGCGGCGAACCCGCTCAGATCGAAAAAGTCCAGCTGCGCCGCATTCTCTATGAGAGCGGTGCCCCGCAGGAATCTCTCGAGACCTTCGATGAGGCATTTGACGCGGCCATCGGCGAAGGCGGAGCCCTTATGGCCGAAAATGTCGCGGACGTCAAAAAGCTGGAGATCAAGACTCCCAGCATGCGGATCACTGTCAAGTCTGAAATGGCGGACATGATTCAGACACGTTTTATCGATGGCATCGAATATCTGACGATCCCTGTGGCGGACGACATCGAAGTCAACGGCATACGGATCCTTCAGTCCAGACAAAAATAAAGACGGATTCCGCACAAAAATAAAGGCGGATTCCGCGCGGCGTTCCGCTTTTACAAAAAGAGCCTCCCCGGTGATGATCACACCAGGGAGGCTTTTTCTTTTATGGCACGGCCCGTGTAAAGAATATTTCCGCCCTACGGCGGAAACGGGCCGGTCGGAGGTAGAGGACGGCAGGGCCGCCTCCCCCCTATTAATCAGTAATAAATAACGATCGGAGTTCCGGGCACAATATTATTGTAGAGGGTCTCAGCCACCGATGACGGCAGGTTGACGCAGCCATGAGAGCCGTTGCCCTTGTATTCCTCGCCCCCGAACACAGTCTTCCACCAGGCGTCGTGAAGTCCCTGTCCCTCGTAGAAAGGCATCCAGTACTGGACTTTGGTGGTATATTTCTTCTTGCCCTCGCCGCCCTTCAGGGTCGCGGGACTCTCTTTGAAGGCGAGCGGGAAAACGCCGGTGGCAGTTCCCTGATCCAGCGTGACATCACCTGTGACGACATCGCTCTCGAGGAAAAGTCCTCCGTTCAGGTAATACCACATGTGCTGGGCCCCGATGCTGACTTCGACGTAGGTCCCGTTCAGATCGTCCATGCCGTTCCTGCTGAGGTAGCAGGGATCGCCCCAATCGTTGTAGCTCAGATAAACCGGCTCCCTCTCCACGGACTGGCCAGAGAGAATGTCCTGTGAGAGCTGGGCCGCCTCCTGATCCTCCAGGATCGTATAGCCGTATTCGTTCAGACCTGCCGGAAATGTCACTTCATTTCCCCATGTCGTAGTAAATACACGATCCCGATACCGGGTATTATATTTCTCCGCAAGTTCGCCTACGTATTCCGCCACCTTTTCCTCGCGGACGCTGATTTCGTCCCCGCGGATCTTGAGCCAGTTCATAAATGTCTTGAAATCCAGGGTCTCTGTCGTGCCTCCGAAAATATAAGTGACCGTCTCATCCGCATACTGGTTGAGCATATCGCGCTTCTTCTGCAGCCGTTCATTGGACGCTGTCACATCCGGCACGATATAAAGAGATGCAGGAATCGTCCTGACTATGCTGAATCCCTCAGTCTTGTCCTGTCCTTTGCTCTTGTCTGCCTTCTCCTTCTGATCCGAATCCTGATCCTGCCTGGGGGCGGAACCTTTGTCCCCGCCATCCTGATCCGCCTCTGCAGTAGCTGCCTCCGCGGCGCTCTCTTCTTTGGCCGTCTTATCCGCCTTCTTCTCTTCTGCGGAGGAAGCAGTCCGGAACAGGGGCTCGATCTCTCCCTTCAGCCATTCACGCAGGTCTCTGTCATGCAGCTTTGTGCCCTGTACCTCGGGCTGAATCTCACATTTACCGGATTTGCTGCTGTAAACAATCTTCGCGTTGACGTTCTCTTTTCGTTCGGCTGTAAGCGCTTTTTTAGTGACTGCTTTCTTAAATACCTCTTCCGCGAAGGAATACGGAATATCCAGTGAAAAAGTGTTCCCGTTGACAAGCGAATGCATAATGGTCTTCGAGTCAACTTTTTCGGATTTCATGAATTTTGTCAGAGAATCTTCAAAAGTCTTCTCGTCCAGGGAATATCCCAGATCGGAAAGCGGCGCACGGAAGACCTCCTTTCCATCCTCCTGCAGGACCACTTCGCCGCCCTCGACCTCCGCGGCATATCCGGCAGTCACCTGAGCCGGTGTCTGTCCGGACACATCACGTCCGTTGAGCTTCGTTCCTTCCAGAAACGCATTGCCTCTCTGAAGGGAGCCGATATAATAAGCACCCGCTCCGGCAGCAGACGCCAGAACCGCGATGATGACCAGTATTCCGAAAAAAATACCTTTCTTCATATATTAAAAACCTCTCGTTTATAATTATATTAAAAACCCGGCAACCCCGAATTTCCCATTATTATAACACGCCTATGAAGATAATAAACCAGAAAATCATGAACTATGTGTGCATTCTGCAGGCTTAAATCGATCTCTCAGAACCGCTATCAGTTTTCTCCCGTCTTCTTCCCACTTGTTTTGTGCACTTTCACCATAAAAAAGGCGGTTCTTCCATGTTACGGCCTGATTTTACACTGTCTTTTTGTATAATCTGCATGATTTTTGTTGTTTTTCACACTTACATGAAATCGATTTCCGTTGTACAATCCTCAGCAACAGAGATGGAAAAAACACCGCGGAAATGACGGGATCCCACTTCCCGCATAGCCATGTTTCCCTCTGATGCGCATATACGCATATGCGTGGTTTTCGTTTTCGCAGACGGCATACCGCCTGCACCTTCCGGACCAGAGATACCGCAGACAGTAATACTGAGGATGCGGTCTTTACCGGAACTCAAAGCACCTCATGATTCAGAAAGGAGGTACTGAAATGTTTGATGTTATGAAATATGCAGCCAATCATCATGTCGAGGTAGACGTTCGTCCCGGCACAAAACCTGTTGTCTGGGAATTTTTCATCAGAGACAGAGGACTTGATCTCGTAAAATTTACTCAAATCTTTGATTATGAGCTCGAACGTCAGCACAATGTAGATCTCTATCTGGAAAAGCGCTGTGATGCCCTGATGGAAGATGTAACGCTGGTCAGACAAGCACAGAAGACCATCAGCGCCTGATTGATTCGTCTGTTTTTCGTCTGACTGCGTGTCTTCAGCCTTAACCCCTGCAGACCGCAGCAGAAAAGGCCTTTGTTTTTGGGAACGCTCGGACACCCCCGGAGGACATCCTGTGTCTGAGTACAATTGAATATTCCGAAGAAGGAATATTCCAGTATATACAAGGGAGCCGGCCTCGAAAGAGGACCTGCTCTTTTTTTTGTGCACGTCCGCACGTCCCGGAGCGGCAGAGCCGGAGGCGGCCGTACAGCCCCCTTCTTTTTATGCATCTCCCGGAACGGCAGAGCCGGAGGCGGCCATGCAGCCCCCTTCTTTTTATGCATCTCCCGGAACGGCAGAGCCCCAGGCCCGGGCTGAAGCCCGAAACGCAAACAGGAGACAGAGAGTCCTTCCCTGCCTCCTTCCGTCATCAATTTACAATCGCTTCTTCAGTCTCCTTATCAAAAACATGTATCTTATCCGTATCGAAAGTCACTGTCATGCTGTCTCCGGGGCGGACCCTTGTGTCAGGCTCCACCCGGGCAGTCACGGATTTGTCCCCCAGTTCGAAGTAGAGAAATACCTCCGCCCCGAGGAGCTCATACACGTTGCAGGTCACTCTGAAGCTGTATCCCTGGCTCGCGAAGGCGTCCTCAGTCTCGAGAATATCTTCCGGACGGATTCCCAGGATCACATCTCTGCCATCCCACCCTCCATCGATGAGGGGCTTGGACTTCTCTCCGGAGAGCGGAATGCTCTGTCCTTCGATCTCCAGATATGCCCTGCTGCCCAGAACTCTCACTGTCGCGTCCAGGAAATTCATCTGAGGCGATCCCATAAAGCCCGCCACAAAAAGATTACAGGGTCTTTCGTACAGATTCTGGGGTGAATCGATCTGCTGGACGACTCCGTCTTTCATGACAACGATCCTGGTCCCCAATGTCATCGCCTCTGTCTGGTCATGGGTGACATAGATGATCGTGGTTCCCAGCCTCTGGTGAAGCTTGGCGATCTCCGTTCTCATCTGGACACGCAGCTTGGCGTCCAGATTGGACAAAGGCTCGTCCATGAGAAAGACCTTGGGCTTGCGGACGATTGCCCGGCCCATGGCGACACGCTGTTTCTGTCCGCCGGAAAGAGCCTTGGGTTTGCGGTTGAGCAGGTCGGAGAGGTCAAGAATCTTGGCGGCCTCCCTGACAGCCCTGTCAATCTCCTTTCTCGGGACCTTGCGCAGCTTCAGTCCGAAGGCCATGTTGTCATAGACCGTCAAATGCGGATACAAAGCATAGTTCTGGAAAACCATCGCGATATCCCTGTCCTTGGGTTCTACATCATTCATCAGTTTTCCATCAATGTAGAGCTCGCCGGAGGAAATATCCTCGAGCCCGGCGATCATTCGAAGCGTTGTGGATTTTCCGCAGCCGGAAGGCCCTACGAAAATAATGAACTCCTGGTCCGCAATTTCCATATTAAAGTCTATAACAGCATGCACGCCATTCGGATACACTTTGTTGACGTCTTTCAGCGATAAGCTTGCCATTTTCCTCCTCCGCGTTTAACCCGGACGGGTACCTTCCCATCCATACGCTTCTCCTCCACAACATGTTATGCCCGGCAGTCAGTGCCACAGGCATCACCTGGATTTTAGCATCACCGGGATTTTATCTTCTTTTCGATTTTCAAAAAAAGCGGGTTATACAGCAGCGCGCACAAAAAACCGGGGCCGGTCAGCCCGAACAATATTTCCACCGGCAGCAGAGCAGGCATGAGCCGTGCAGCTGCCGGAAAGCCGAGTGTCACCATTACCATGGAAATCGTACATGGAAGCGAGGACACTACAAGGGCAAACGCGCTGCCGATCGTGCCCCTTACAGTATTGTCAAATCTTGCCAGCAGCGGAAACACATAAAGGAGGGTGAGACCGGCGTAAGCGCCTCCCCCTATCAGCAGATATCTGAAAAAAACGGGTAACCGTACCGCAGTCTCCCCGCCTCCCCTTGTCAGATAAAGGTCCAGCGCCAGGACAGCGGCAAACAGCAGATAAAGACACCAGATCACTGTTGCCTGCCTGAAATTCTTCCTGAAAGAATAGAAGAAGTCCGTCAGGACATATCCCTCCTCACGTCTGATCATTTTGATAAGGACATAGTGCATGCCCGTCATGGCCGCCCCCGCCGTGATCACAGGAATACAGCATAACAATACGATCAGATTCAGAAAAAGCAGATCCGCCACTATGGAAAGCTTTCCCATCAGGGGGCCTTCCGGATCAAAACTACTCACTCTTTCCTCCATGCGGAATAAATAAATGATGCATCAGTTTTGTTTTTTGCTCTTGCCGCCTTGCCGCCCGCCAGGGCGGCTTCCGCGAAGAGAAATCCGCGGAGGCGGTTTCTCTGATGCGATCACTGGAGGTTTGGGACGCCTTGCGGCACAAACCTCCGAGAGCAAAAAATGATGCATCGGCATTATTTTTTGCTCTTGCCTACCTCTTCCTTCACTTTTTCGGCCGCCTTGTCGATTTCTCTCGCGGCAATTTCTCCGGCGGTTTCAGCTGCTTTGTCGATCGCTTCCTCCGTTTTCCGGTCCACTTGCTCTTTGACCTTGTCTTTTACGCGGTCTATGTCACTGCCATTGTCTTTTTCCGCAGAGGCACTGCCGCCGTCACCGCTATTTCCGGAGTTACTGCCTGCTCCGTCACTTTTGTTTCCAGAGCCTTGGCTTCCGCTTTTTTCACTTTTGTTTCCGGAGTCTCCGTTTCCGCCTGTCGCCTGTTCGATCAGTTCCCCGGCATTCTCCTTCAGATCATGCGCAGTTTTTCCGATCTTCTCCAGATTCTCTTTGTGAGTGATGAAATCCCAGAAGCGTACGACCAGTTTTTCAGGCGAGATTCCCAGTTCATCCAGCTTGCTGATTGCCTTTCCCAGTTCTTTTTTTTCATTTGCGGGATCAAAATGAAAATCATTGTCACTGATGAACTGAGGAAGCTGGAATTTCGACTTTTGTTTCTTTTCTCCGGATTCTTTGGATGCTCCTTTGGAAGCCCCTGAGAGGGACACCGGGTCCTGATGCCCGCGGAGCGCTGAAGCCGCTTTTTTCACGGCAGCGTTTCCATCTGATGCATTTGAAGCCGCGGAGACCGGAAGGGTCTCCCCGGGATTTTTCTCCGGAGCAGCTGCCCTTGCGTCAGGTATTCTCCCTGCTGCCCCAACCCGGGCATACTCTGTCTCCTCCCGGGTATACTCCATTGAGAAGCCGGTGAGGACGGAGGCCTCCGCCGTCCCGGCGGGCCAAAGAGCCAGAGCAGCCCCCAGGAGCAGGGCTGCCGCGGGATATTTCCATTTTCTCATCATCTGTTCTCTTCCTCAAACCGTCTGCCCTGAATGATGTCCCGGTCGATTTCGCAGAGTCTTTGTGTCCGTTCCCCGCAGGATTCTCATTCAGGGTATTTCATGCCGAATTCTTCGCAGAGCGAAGCGAATCGGGCCTGTTCCTTCTCTTTGACTGCCTTGGAGAGGTCATTCATGCAGTGATGAATCACATCGGCGTCTTTGAGCGCTTCGTCCATAGGACCGTCGACGATCAGCTTATCATCATGATGATAGATTGCGGAGCAGATCAGCTCTGTCTCCTCTGCGCTTGTCAGGCCGAGTTCTCCCAGAATCTGTCGGGCCAGGTCAGCACCCTTGTGCGCATGGTCGTCATAAGAGCCCGTCTTGTAGGCGTGCAGATCATGCAGCATGGCAGCCATGGACAAAAGTTCCGCGTCCAGACCCCTTTTCTGAGCGATCATAGCTGCCGCAAGAGATACCCCGTAGAGGTGGGCAATGGCACCAGTGCGCTTGTCCGGGTTCTCCATGCGGTTGATCTCCGCGTCCACGATTTTCCTGAGTTCTTTTAATCTTCCCATACCTTTTATGACCTCCGCTTTCAAAACACATGTGATGTGCGCAGAGCATAGCTCCGGGCGTCCCGTGCTTTCTCAGTGCTGCACACATTCGCATTTCCATTCTTTTTGCGCAGTCCGCGCAAAAATCTCTCCGTCCTCAAAACGTATATGATGAAGAATAAATCCGCATAAACGATATAAAGGAAGACTCCACCGCCGGCCGTTTTCAGGCTTTCCGGAGGTGAAGTCTGCCGCCGCCCGCCTGCGCGGTGTATACCGGCCGGCCGGGCGTACACAATTGTTCAACTTAAAAATCAGCCGATCTCGCTTCCTGCGGGAACAGACTTGCCGGCATCGGGGACCATGAGCGCAAGGCTTCCGTCAGGGGCCTCGGCGCAGAGGATCATGCCTTCGGACACAAGTCCTGCCAGCTTCGCGGGCTTGAGGTTGGTAATGACCATGACCTTCCTGCCCACCATCTCCTCAGGGCTGTAATATTTGCGGATGCCGGAGACGATCTGGCGCACCTCGGAGCCGATCTTCACCTGAGAGCAGAGAAGCTTTTTGGACTTCTTCACAGCTTCGCAGGCGATGATCTCGCCAATCTGGAACTGGCATCTGGCGAAATCATCAATGGTCACCTCGGGCTTCTTTTCCACTTCGGGAATGACTTCCTCCGCTGCTTCCGCCGCGGGCTCTGCCTTTTCTCCGTTCTCAGCCGCATCCGCCGCAGCTTCCGCTGCCGCTGCCGCGCGCTGTTTCTCCATGATGACTTCGACCTTCTTCATGACCTCTTTCTGGTCGAGACGGGCGAAGAGGATCTCGGGCTTATCTGTGACATGGAACTCATCAGCCGCGGCTCCGAATGTCCCCAGAGTCTCGAAATCACGGATCTCCGTGCCCAGCATCTTCACGGTCTTCTCCGCGGTCTCAGGCATGAAGGGAGCCAGCAGGGAAGCACCCATTGTGATACCCTCTACCAGGTTGTAGAGAACATTGGAGAGACGTTCCTTCTTGCTCTCGTCACGGCCCAGGATCCAGGGCTCGGTCTCGTCGATATACTTGTTGAGACGCTTGAAAACGGTGAAGATCTCTGTCAGGGCATCCGCCGCGCGCAGATCCTCCATCTTCTTCTCAACCTTCTCATAGGCGGATGTGACCAGTGCCTTCATATCCTCGTCGAATGCCTTCGCCTTTTCAGCCTCTTCCCCGGACAGACCTGCGAAGGAACCGGTATTCCTGATGGTTCCGCCCAGATATTTGTTGGACATGGCGATCGTGCGGTTGACCAGGTTGCCCAGCGTATTGGCCAGATCGGAGTTGATGCGCTCCACCACGAGCTCCCATGTGATCACGCCGTCGTTCTCATAGGGCATCTCATGCACGACGAAATAACGGACAGCGTCCACACCGAAGATATCCACAAGGTCATCCGCATAGATGACATTGCCCTTGGTCTTGGACATTTTTTCTCCGCCCTGCAGCAGCCAGGGATGTCCGAAGACCTGTTTGGGAAGCTCCACGCCCAGAGCCATCAGGAAGATGGGCCAGTAAATGGTGTGGAAGCGGACAATATCCTTGCCGATCAGGTGCAGGTCGGCAGGCCAGTATTTATCAAACAGCGGATCGTTGTTGCCGTCCGCGTCATAGCCGAGACCAGTGATATAGTTGCTCAGCGCATCGAGCCAGACATAGACGACGTGGCCGGGTGCGAAGTCCACGGGAATGCCCCAGGAGAAGGAGGAGCGGGAAACGCACAGATCCTGCAGGCCGGGCAGCAGGAAGTTGTTCATCATTTCGTTCTTTCTGGAGACGGGCTGGATGAACTCAGGGTGCGTATTGATATGCTCGATCAGGCGGTCTGCGTATTTTTTCATACGGAAGAAATAGGCGTCCTCCTGAGCCTGGTGGACGGGATTGCCGCAGACAGGGCACTTGCCCTCTTCCTCGATCTGGGAAGGAGTATAGAAGGCCTCGCATTCCTGGCAGTACATTCCGCTGTAGTGACCCAGATAAATATCGCCCTGATCATAGAGCTTTTTGAAAATCTTCTGAATCTGACGCTCGTGATCGGGATCCGTCGTGCGGATAAAACGGTCATAGGATGTGCCCATCAGATCCCAGAGACGTTTGATCTCTGCTGCGACCTCGTCGACAAATTCCTTGGGGCTCTTGCCTGCGCGGGCAGCCCTGGACTCGATTTTCTGTCCGTGCTCGTCCGAGCCTGTCATGAAGCGGACGTCGTAGCCGTCTGCTCTCTTATAGCGGGCGATGCAGTCCGCCAGTACAATCTCATAGGTGTTGCCGATATGAGGCTTGCCGGATGTATAGGCGATTGCTGTTGTGATGTAATATTTTCCTTTATTTTGCATGGTGGTTATCCTCCTCTTGTTTCCATCCCTTACCAGCACAGGACTTCATGGCCGTTCTCGGTGACAAGGACCTGAATCTCCCACTGCGCGGAGGGCTTGCCGTCCCGGGTATAAATCGTCCAGCCATTCTTGTCATCCTGATATATTTTGTCGGTTCCCATGTTGACCATGGGTTCAATGGTAAATACCATACCGGGCACCATCAGCATCTCAGTGCCGGGTTCGGACACATAGCTCACGAAGGGATCTTCGTGGAATTCAAGGCCTATGCCGTGTCCGCCGATCTCACGGACCACTGAGTATCCGTTTTTGACCGCGTGCTCATGGACCTTGCTTCCCATATCACCGAGATAGGTCCAGGGAATGACTGCCTCAAGACCAATCTCTACACACTCCTTCGTCACTTGAACAAGACGTCTCTTCTCCTCAGAGACATCACCTATGCAATACATTCGCGAAGAATCTGAAAAATATCCGTTCAGGATGGTCGAGCAGTCGACATTGATGATATCGCCATCCTTGAGGATGTGTTTTTCATCCGGAATTCCGTGGCACACCTCCTCATTGATCGATGTGCAGACGCTCTTCGGGAATCCTTCATAATGCAGGGGAGCGGGGATGCCGCCCATGCGGACTGTAGTATCGTAGACGATGCGGTCGATGTCCTCGGTGGGCATGCCCGCGCCGATTTCCTTAGCGACAGCGTCCAGGCAGGCCATGTTGATCTCTGCGCTCTTCCGGATTCCGTCTACCGCCGCACTGTTCTTGATCAGGCTCCTGTCGGGCACGATGGCCCCGTACAACTGATATTTCCTGAGCTTTTCGTCAAAGCGCATGTGGCAGGCTTTGTATTTCCGGCCGCTTCCGCACCAACACGGATCGTTCCTTTCTATCTTGTGCTTTCCTGACTGAATCATTTTGGATCGTTCCTCTCTATAAGTACTCTATAAATAAAAGAAGGTAAAAAAATACATTCTATTGTGAGCTTTTACATTCTATTGTGAACTGTGCTCATATGGTAAAAGGCACCCTTTCCTGGATTTTTCTCCCTTTACAGACAACTTATACAATATCATTTTCACAGCACTGCGTCAAATACAGCCGTACTTTCTCCTGCCGTATATTTGGCAAATACAGAACCGGCCCCGCAGGCCGTGTACCTGCGCTGCCGGTTCCCATTTGTCACTGCTCAGTCTGTTCCTGCACCGCCGGGTCTCCCTGTGCAGGTCCCTGCTCTTTCCGGTCCTGCGCTGTCGGGTTCCCCCCTGCGTTTTCCTCTTCCTGCCCTTCCTTTTCCTTCATTGCCCGGGCCAGGAGTTCCTCTCTCCTGCGTTCATATTCTTTCTCCGACTTCAGATATTCGCTGAACCTGGCGGAGAGAACATTGAGAAGTGCTCCGCAGGCCGCGAAGCAGATCATGCAGATTCGTCCAACCGTACTCTCAAATAAGATCAGGAGCTGTCCCAGAACAGGGATATGTCTGGCAACGATACCGACAAAATCCGAATAGCTGACCTTGCTCAGGTCCTCCACGTTATTGGCGTCTCCTTTTGTAGTAAAATTACCGCTGACAACATTGTTTTCCCGGACACGGTGCATCACGACGCTGTCACCGGCCTCGAACACAATGATCTCACCAACCTTGACATCTTCCGGATCGACCGGCTTCACATAAATGATACTTCCAATAGGAATCGCCGGCTCCATGGATCCGCTGACAACATTATAAATGTCGTAGCCCATAAACTGCGGGACAGTGAGCGGCAGAGCCGCCGCGATCACAGTGAGCAGCATCAGCGTCCCGATCAGGCTGCAAAAAGCAGGCACATAGACCAGCATCCCCCGCTTCTTCTGCACGGAAACGGTTTCAGCTCCTGCCTTCTGTTTTTTCTTATTTTGCGATCGTTTTTTTGCCATTACCGCCCCTCTGGTATCCTTGTTGTCTTCCAAGCCTTCGTATTGGCAGCTGTTTCTCATCAGCTGCCTTACATTATTTTATCTCTTCACCTGACAAAAAGCATTCTTTTTGTCAGAACTCACTTCTGTTTTTTTGAAGAGCTGTTCAGATCCGTATCCGGGCTTCTTCTTTCTTGAAACGCAGTTCAGATCCGTATCCGGTCTTCTTCTTTTTTGAAGCGCCGTAAGATCTCATCTCCTGCTTTTGCAAGAAATCCCCGCAGACCGCTCAGTCTGCGGGGATTCAATCCTCACATTATCTGTTTAAGATTGTGCCGATTACATTTCTTCGTCGTCATCTTCATCGTCATCGTCGTCATCTTCAGCCGCAAAGCGCTTGAAGAAGAACCAGCCTGCTCCGCCAAGAAGCAGTACGATCAGGACTCCGAGAATGACCTTGACCGGTGTAGACATACCGCGCGCACGCACCACACCTTCAAGCTCGCTGTTGGTTGTGGTTTCTGTTTCCTTTTCCTCAACTGTCGCGGTATTGTTGCCTGAACTGCTCAGGTCGCTCACAGATGAATTGGGATGATTGAGATCGGCTATATCCTTTGTTCCTGTCTGGGCCGCCTCATTTCCCTGAGCCCCCACATTTCCTGCAGTGCCGGGTGTCCTGTTGCTGCTGCTCGTCAGACCTGAAAGGTTATTGCCGGCAGTATCTGCGCCCGCATTGTTCCCGGCGCCGTTGGTGCCGTTCACTGTGCCGTTGGCAGAGCCATTCAGACTCTGTGTATTCGTCCCGTTCGCCGTGCCGTTGGAGCCGTTCAGACTCTGTGTATTTGCCCCATTCACTGTGCCGTTGGCAGAGCCGTTCAGACTCTGTGTATTCGTCCCGTTCGCTGTGGAAGGGGTGCCGGCAGGGTTTGCATTACCCGAGCCGGCAGCACTCTGTGGGTTTACGGCAGTACCCGTACTGCCTGTCGTGTTGGCAGCGTTTGTTCCATTTGTCGTTGTCGTTGTGCCGGGCGTGTTTGTGGTATTGGTATTGTTTGACGCATAAGGCGTTGCGTTCACAGGAGTTCTGGTCGTAGTAGTCGTTGTTGTCGACGTTGTCGTCGAGATCGGACGCACAGAACCGCTGTTGGAAGAAACAGTCGGGTACGAATTAGACACAACTCTTCTGGTTGTTGTTGTGGTGGTAGTTCTGCGAGTCGTTGTCGTGGTCGTCCTCGTTGTACCGTCTTTTAACGTTGTCTTGGTCGTTGTGCCGTCTTTTTCTGTCGTTGTGGTCGTTGACGAATCTTTTTCAGCGACGACTTTCTTATAAGTAAATGTCCACTCATTCGCCCCGCCTTCGGTCAGGGGTTCTGTCAGATCAGTGTAATTGGGCTTATATCCATCGATATAGAGATAGGCTGCAACCGGTTTATCTCCTGCATTCCCGTAATAAGTGACGGCCTCATGAATGTCTTTTTTTGTTCCCTCATCCACATAGTGGATCGTATAGGGCACATCACTGCCGGCGATTGCGTAGGATACTACAAAGTCCATGTCGCGGTCAACTCCTTTAATAGCGTTCGACCACTGACCGTGGGTATTATTATCTTTTCCGCTTTCACGGAATCCGGTGGCATGGTATCTTTCATCCGTAACCTTAACCAGCTTCTGCCATTCAATGATCAAATCTTCACCGGGCTCAACCTCATAGGTGACGACATCCTGTCCGTTGACGGTGCCCTTCTTGCCCGCGAAAAGCCTGACGGTGTACGTATAGGTGTCAGAAGCATCCTCCTTCGATGACTCCGCCTGTGGTGCTGTCTCTTCAGCTGCCGCTTCAGATGTATTCGCCTGGGATGCATCATCTTCTGTTTCTGCAGCCAGGGCGGGAAGCGCCAGAGCTGCGATCATGCAGAGGGCAATGATCACTGCTGCCGCCCGTACAAAGAGGCTTCTGCGCTGTCCTGAGGAGAGATTCATGATTCTTTTCCGACTCATGCTTTACCTCCTCTCTGTCTGTTTCTCTCATGCAGGCTGTAAATTGCAAGGGCCAGAAGAACAAGGCCGCTGATACCTGCTGCGACCAGATACGGAACGGTATTGGTATAGTCTCCGGTCTTTACTGTATGGTTTGTGGTTTCCGTTGTTGTGGACTTTTTGATGATCTTTTCTTCTTCTTCGACTACATTCTTCTTTTTCTCGTCTTCTTCCGGATTCTGCGGTTTCTTATCTTTTTCAGGTTCATCCGGTTTAACCGGTTCGTCCGGCTTCTTCGGCTCATCTTCTTCGGGGGTATTCAGCTCAACGGCGAAATTCATCTCCAGGTCAGCGAGTGTATCCTGATAATCGTTGCCCAGTGTCTCCCCGTCGAGACCTACTCTCAATGTAACCGTTCCGCCTTCACCCTTTTTCAGAGTATCCAGATAGAACCAGTCGTCCAGAGCATTTGTTGCCTCGTGGAGACCTTGTCCTCCCTTGCTGACATCCTGACCGCCGACGAGTTCGCTGGAATACAGAACGATGTCCTTGGAATCGCTCTGGTTTCCTTTGTAGGTCAGGACATAGCTGTAGGCACCGCCTGTGAGTCCGGAATCATCCTTGCGGGTATCTTCAAGTGAATCTATGACCTGGTTGGTCATATACCAGTCCGTGGTGTTGTCGTTATCGTTTTTAATCTTCACTGAAAAGTCGGCATAATCTCCGGGCTGCAGGCCCTTGAGATCATCGTCCCACACCTTATCATGGAAATTGCTGCTCATCGTTTTATCAGCAGTAAAGGTGACTGCCCAGTCCTCTTTGCCGGCATGCTGCTCAGCCAGGGCGGAAAGGCTCATTGCCAGAATCAGCAGCGCTGCGATCAGGGCAGGAGGAAGAATTTTCTTTGTGATTTTTTTCATCATTCAGTCCTCCTTTCCTCAGTCTGCCAGAGAAATCTGGTCCTGCGCCGGAACTACAAGGTCTACGCCCCATGCGCTCTTAGCCGCGTCCACGATGTTGTGATTCTGCACGGCATCGACCTGTGCTTCCACGCAGAACTGCCAGCCGTCATAATCATAAGTTGTAGAAATTCTGGTCCCGCCGTTTTCGTTTTTGGTCCTTGTCTGGGAAACCTTGTCCGCGACCGACCTGTCAATTGTGAGCGAATCACAGAGTATGGATGTATCCTGACCGACTTTCAGGAGGTTCTTGTAATAGAAAACCTGACGCTCCTCCGTACTGGCCTTCTGATCGAGAAGCCACACATCCGAATTGGTCTGATTCAGTTTGATCAGAGCGGGGGAAAGCCCCTGTGTCGATGTGCCCTTTTCCCCGGAGTCAAACACCTTTTCTCCCTCGGGGTTTGTCCAGTATTTGTAGATCGTCACGCGGACATATTCATCAATGTTGCCTGTGTTCCTGACGCTGATTTCCTCAGGATAGGTTTTTCCGGGGACAATCTCCGGATCCGCTCCCAGAAATCTTCCCGCGTTCTTGCCTTCTCCGTTGGCCAGAAGCACTCCGACTTCAGTTCCTGTCCACTGATCACCCGGGTTCTTTTTATCATCACTGTGATTATGATCGCGGGATGCCACGATCTGGGCTTCCTTGTCGTTCTGGCACTTCTCAAGAAGAGAGACGCCGATACAGCACTGCTCGATCCGGGCGCCGAAAGACTCTGATTTATAACGCAGAGCCGCGCGCACAGCACCGACTACAGTGAAAAGAAGCAGGGCTGCAGACAGCGAAAAAAGAACAACGGTGGCTTTGGGAGAGGAGAGCCATTTCTTAAATTTTTTCATCAGTTGTCACCCCCCTCCGTCTTGCCGGAAGAAGAATCCGTTTGTTCAGTCGAATCAGCAGTTGTCCGGTGGGTGTCGACCTTCTTAGTCCAGTCGGCCTCGTTCCAGGGAACCTCTTTTCCGTCTTTATACTGCACTTCGGCTGCCTCGTAGACAATGATCACGTTGAACTCATCGCCCTTTAATGCGCCTTCCTCTTTATTATCCGGCACGTTGTTGATCCTGACAAAGAGAGAATCAGCCGTGCGCTTTCCGTCTTTTCCGAGAACCTCTGTATAGTAGACCCAGCCGTCTTTGTCCGGTCCCACCCATTTCTCATTCACAGTTTTGCCGCCATCCTCTTCGACGATCTGATCGCTGTATGACAGCTCATAGTCCGCGCAGAAAGCGCGGGCACGGAGATAGACCGGATTGGAATCATCGGAAATCTTAATCGACAACTCCTTGTTCCACTGCTTGAATGCTTCTTCCTCGTGTTCCTCATGTCCAAGTACAATGGGATAGCCGCCCTTTGCCCTGCAATATGTAGTGAAATAGGCCCATGCCGATCCCATCACAGCGCTCAGCACGAGCATAACAGCCACCGCCGTCAGGAGCGCCGTGCGGAGGGCGTTCCATCTCTTTTCATTTATCATATGATCATTCATATGTCTGTGCCCTCCTGTCATTTACTGCTGTCTCCGGATTTGTCGATTTTGTTCTCAGCCGGATTGCTCACGTGCTCACCCACGGTACTGCTGTCAGTGACCTGTTCCACAGTCCAGTTGTCGGCATCAAACTTGAAATTGTTGGTGACGGATCCACCGCCGCCATGTCTCTCGTCATATTCGTTTTCAAACGTGACAGATGCAGCCTGGTCAGGCCTGATCACTGTTGTCTGGGTCGAGTCTGTGACCACCGCATAGCTCCGGCCCGAATAGGCCTCGTTGACAACCACATAGGAGCCGACCGGAATGTCTTTTACAAGCACAGTCTTGGAAGTGGAGTCCTTAAAGGTGGTCGACACGTAATTGTGATAGACTACCGGAGCGCCTTCCGCCTGGCTCTCATAAGCCGTCACTTCGAAAACAAATGTGGCATTGTCGATAATGTCACGGGTCTTGCCCTCGTTCGTTTTCTTGCGGTACTCATATGTGTCGAGAATCTTGACGATCTGGAGGTCTCCTCCGACGCCGAGCACTGCCGGCTTCAGATAAACTTCAACATCAAAATCCCACTCACTGGGATTACCGGAATTGACAGTGTCGTTCCACGGTGCCTTGGTCGGCACCATGACAAGCTCAGTCGCGAACTGATAGGTCCGTTTGGAAGACTTGGCCAGTGTAACTGTGCTGGTCATGTAGGAAGGGCTTCCCGATTCTTCCTCTTCTTCCCCGCCATCCGCAATCTCCAGCCTGTTCTGGGAGACATATTCCTCGATATTGCTTCCGCGGGCGACGATGAAATAGATGCCGGCGGGAAGATCGACTTTCTGTCCGAGACCTATGTTCTCAAATTTCTGAACCGGATAAGTGCCGGCAGGTGTCCACTGGGTCTTTCCTTCGGGAGCCTGTCCCAGGATATAATCTGACACTGTCTGGGTCGTCTCTCTCCATCCCGCGGTGTCAGTGTCATCCGGAAGCGTCAGGCCGGCCTCTGCCAGAATCGGTACGGGAGCCCAGTTGAAGGTGTCATACTTTTCGTCCCTTGTGACATCCGCGACACGGTAGATATCCAGCACCACGTTTGCCTCATCGAGGAATTTTTTGTCCTCCTCGGACATATCCTGATTGGTAAAAACTGTCAGCGAGCATGTCTCCGGATCAGCTGCAAAAACAGATTTTCCGAAAAGGGGTACGGACACTGCCGCAATCACCGCAGCCAGTAATATTGCCGCAGGGCGCCATCTTCCGCCCGCCGTCCGGCGGTGCCGGACGTTTCTTTCGTCTTTCATGGATTCAGTCCCTCCTCTGTATTTGCAGTAAAAATTCCAGGTTTCCGATGCCGGTCAGATGACTGATCGGTCTGATTGTTCCTTTTATTAAATGTTAAAAACTATTGACGTGTTTTAAATGTCTTTTGACGCGCTCTGGTCAGTCCTGCTTTCAGGAGCCGGCTCCCGCATCGTCTTTAGGGCTTTTCTTCTTTTTTCTCTTCTTTTTCTTCTTTTCGCCGAAGAAATCCGTATCCCCGCCGTCGGGATTGGAAGCCATCTTGCCGATCGCCTTCTGCAGTTCATCCTTCGAGCCGTGTCTCTTGCGCTCTCTGTTCCACTTGCTGGTGGAGATCAGCATGCCGATCAGCAGGATGAAAAGGATCGGAGCCGCCACCAGAGGCGCGACGATAACGGGTTCGAACCTCATGGCATCCGCAGTGACACGTGTCTCATCGGTCTTGTCATTGTCCACGCGGTGGCCGCGGACAAGAAGCCTGTGCGTGTTGACGCCGTAGGGAGTGCAAGTGATCAGCGTGCAGAAATCATTATAGGGATCTATCTCCAGATCCTGCAGCTCCTGCGGGAGTACGATTCGGATCTGGTCTACCTCGTATGTCAGTGTGCGGTCGAGGATCTGAAGCAGGAATTTGTCTCCGGCCTGCAGTCTGTCAATATCCGTGAACAGCTTGGCGGACGGAAGTCCGCGGTGTCCGGATACAGCGCAGTGGGAGCCCTCGCCGCCGATGGGGAACGATGTTCCGATAATATGTCCGATTGCGATCTGCAGGATGGACTCATCGGTTCCATGATAAATAGGAAGCGATACTTTAATGCTGGGGATATCGATATATCCCATGATGCCGGTTCCGGTTACATCAAGGATTTTGTTATATTCCTCGATTTCTTCTTCGCTGAGGCTGAAGCGCCCGGGCGCCATTCTCAGGCGCTCATTAAAGGCCTCTGCCTCTGCCCACATGCGGTCAAAATCTTCCGTGTCCATATTTGCGACCGCAGCTGTATATCCCGCGATAGCCCGCGTCTGATGGAAGGAGTTCCACCAGTCACTGAAGGTCGGATATACCAGAAGACCGACGCCGATCAGCAGGATCAGGACCAGGATCGCGTTACTAATCTTTCTTCTCATCTTTGCCCTGTATATTTTATGAAAACCGAAAGCCGGAGGAGATCATTATAAATCTCTTTTCCGGAATCATTTCTTCCTCCGCAGGAGATGCTGCCTGCAGAGACCATTCTGAATTGTAAAAACATTTGTGTCCGGCGCTCCTCCTGTCCGTCAGCCCGGGAGAATAGAGCTTTAAGCCGGCAAACCGGGATTCTGCGCACAGAATCCCCCTTTTAAAAGTATTGGTTAATATACCACTCTCATTAAAACACATTCGGCGTCAAAGATACCGTCAATAGACGTATGTAAATCGCTTTTCTTTTTTGCATTCGGTCTTTTTCACCGTTTATGTACAAGCAAATCTTCCTGATTGAATAAATGTTCTGCTCTTATTTTACACCCGTCGCTTTGAAAAGCATCTGCTGCCGGCACGGATTACCCTCCTGAATTCGACAGGAATATAACATTACATTATGTCATAAATGCCGTATGAGTCAAGGTTGAATCCATGGTGCACGGCCGCAGCCCGCCCTCATAATTCCTGAGATTCAAGGCCCGCCCGCTTGTCCTGAGCGATGAGCAGGAAAAAATCCCGCTCTGTGCCGGAGAAAACTCTCCGACACAGCCCGGGATCATTTTTGCTGTCACGCCGCTATTCTTCAGAGCTCATACAGTGTTACGTTTTCCGTTCATCGGATGGCGCGGCTTTTACCGAGTCCTCTTTTTATTTCTGATTTTCCGCCTTTGCTTTCTCCTTCAGGGCAGTCATATTTCCGGGTTTCCAGACTTTCTTCTGTTTCCTGGTCTTTTTTCTATAGCTTACAGGATTGGGTCCGGATGTCTCTTCCCCACCGGCCGGCTCCGCAGGAGTTTCGCTGTCGTCCGCGGACTCTGCTGTCTCTTCGGCGGCAGGTTCTGCTGCCTCTGCCTGGAATGCCTGTTCTTCCGTATCTGCATCGGTTTCTTTCGCGGCTTCTTTCGCCTCCTCTGCGGCTTCTTCTGCAGCATGTGCTGCAGGCTCGCACTCATCTGCGGCCGA
>JAUNEM010000318.1 GCA_030525515.1 Eubacteriales bacterium | reverse complement strand
ATTTTTTCAAATGTGGTAACAAAATCTGTTACACTGCGGTTCAGAATTGTCAGTTTCTCTCTGCCAAGAGATTCCAGTGCTGACCCGACTTCCTTTCTCTGGCGGTCAAGCTCATCCCGTGCAATCTCAATACTCTGATTCGCAATCTCATTAATCTGTCCTGCTTTGCTGTTGTCTGAGACGGCCTTGATCGTCTTGCCGCCGCCGACTGCACCTGTCGCTACTGCAGCGCCTATAAATAATAAAGGTAATGCCATATTCTCACCTCAAACCAAATAAACTGCAGTGCTGCCTGCACTGCTTATGAAAGATATCAAAGTAATGATGTTCCGACTGTGTATGCATCATCACTGAACGGTTATACTGCAAAAAAAGAAATCAATCCGCCATAAGTGCATGCAGTCCGGTCAGGACTGTTTCCCTGCGTTTTTCCACTTCATCAATCTGCTCTGCAATCACTGAATAAGGACGGTTCATCGATTTCAGCCACTCCTCTTCTTTGTTGAGTGCCGTAATCGTACGCAGCGTCTGTTCCATCTCCAGCACAATGGTTGAATCAACATCCAGAGCCCTGGACGCAAAACGGATCAGCCGCCGCTCATTCGCACTGTAGTCCTCTTCGCTGAAGGCCATGACCAGCAGATCCCAGACCAGAGTCCTGGCTCCGATTCCCTCTCCGGTATCTTCTGACTTGTAAATGACCTCCGTCGCATAATCGCGGATGAAATCAAAATACTCTTCCTCATCCGTTAAAACGGCTTCCTTCATAGAAAGATCTTCAGTCAGTTCATCTTTCCACTGCTCAAAATCCGGATCCAGACTGGTTCCGATCTCCTGAAACTTTTCTTCTTCCTCCTGGCTGATGCTTCCATCAGCCGCCATCAGGCAATAGATCAGTTTAAGAGCGTCCTTAACAGAAAGCATCCTTTCCCCGGATGTGTCTGTCTCCAGAGCCGATTTTACAGCCTCATCTGTCTTCATGGTTCTGTCTAACTGATCTACTAACGCCGCTCCGCCCATTGAAATCAGGTTTTCCAAAGCGGACTTTCCCTTATGTGCCGCATCTTTAGCAGAATCACCCACGTTTATATTCTTGACAGAATCCGGCAGATTTTCCGCGACATCAGAAACCGTTTTCTTCAAATCATCTGCGGATTTCTGCACATTTTTCGTAAGTTTTTTTAAATCAAAAAACGCCATTCCCAAGCTCCTTATAATCCAGAAAATTCATTTTCTTATAGTTTAAAAGCGATATCCGAATCCATCAGATCATCGAATTCCTGCTGATTTGTGAACTGTGTATCGTATCCGAGAATCTTTTGAATCTCCACATTACCTTTGATATAACCGTCCACATCACCATCCATGATGGCCTGATCCATGGCGGCAAAACCGGATTCAAATGTTTCCAGGTGCTCAGTCAGGTACTTTGAGACCACCCTCTCCATCTCTTCCCGATACCGGCGGATCATTGCGACAGATTCCGCACAGGCTTTCTCAATCAGAAGACGCCTGTCCTGAGCCTGTGCATATTCCTCCTGCGCCTTACGCAGCTCTTTATATGCTGCCATGGAGGCAGTATATGCCATAACCGGATAAGAAAGATTTAAAATCTCTTCCACACTGCTCACGCCTAATTTTTCATCTATTTTTAAGGCAGACATCAGATCTTTCGCCAGCTTTTGATTACCGGGGCCTGTCAGGTTGTCCAAAAAAGATTCTGGAGAAATTTCCTTCCTCATATATCGGATGACCCAGATTCCCATCTCCTGTGCACTGTCCACCAGCGCGGAAGAAATCTCCGGATTGGCAAGCTCTTTAATTCCGGCAGCTGCAATACCCGCCAAAACAGCCTCCGAGGCATGCTGTTTTAAGTGATACTCCGCAAAGGGCATCACTTCTTTCATAGCCTCTTCTTTTGCTTTTTTCCACTCCTCCTCTGAAAGACT
>JAUNEM010000122.1 GCA_030525515.1 Eubacteriales bacterium | reverse complement strand
ATTTCTATACTCTGTTCTCATTGCTTCCTCCCGGTGTTTCTCTATCCTGATCACTGCTCCATGCAATGGACTGTTTTTCTTTTTCCAGCCGGATTCTCCCTGAGTCCTTTAGAAAGCGTATCACAAGAGGAAAAAAATGAAAATACTCCCTTCCGGACATACAAGCTCTTTTTTCGCTTGTCTGTCAGAAGGGAGCACATCGCCGGCCTCTCTCTGCCGTCTGAGTTCTGTTTTTCAGTTCTTGTTCTGTACTGTTATGCCAGGTTCATTATGTCGTTTCATTCTCTTGTCGAAGAGCAGTTCTCCTGGTTTCATTCCCCCGTCGAAGAGCAGTTCTCCCGGTTTTATCCCTCGTCGAAGAGCAGTTCTCTTGCCGTCCGCCCGGTGATCGTCAATGCTCCTTGCATGTCGGAATTCAGCCGGCCCGGATGACCTGATAACGCTCGCTGCTGATCACATTCATCATGTTTGTGTAGGGGTTCATCTCGCCGCTCATAACCTGGGAAAAAATCCTTGCAGTACAGCCGGAAACCAGAGCCACACCCTGCTCATTCATCTTCACCGGCTGCTGGCTGTTGCGGGACTGGACATTCCAGAACACAACACGCGGCAGCTTATAACCGTGCTTGCGGTACAGTGCCTTCGCGTTCTCAAAGTTTGTGCGTGAGGCGTTGTGCGCGCAGGAGTCAAACTCCATATCGGTCACAATGTACAAGGTGGAAGGCAGATCCTTCTGAGGCACGTGGTACTTCACAGCTGTAGACAGGATCAGCATGAATACAGCCTGAAGGTTTGTGTTGGCGCACTCATTGAATGTGCGGCAGTAACGAACCTTCTCCACAATATCTCTGCCCTTGATCTCCACAAGCCGCGGTGACATGGAGAAGGTGATAAAGTGGTTATGGAATGCGCCGTGGTTGCGCTCCGCGAAATAAATCGCCAGAGACTGGGCAACTGCCGCAGGCTGGGGGCTGCCGCACCAGTACATGGAACCGGAGCCGTCCGCAACGACAAGCGCGTTCTCGTCGTTTGTAAAGTCCTCCAATGCCTGCCATGTCACATCCAGGGCCTCGCGCTCATACTCAGGTGCTGTGTAGGCGGAAGTTACAATCTCATAAGGCATCAGTGTGCCGGTATGCAGAACTGCCTGGCCCTTCTTCACTCGTGTCATGAACAGCTGATAGCGGTCCTTGTCGTTACGCATAAAGGCACGGCGGTACTTGAACATAGCCTTGGAGGGCTGCTTTGCATAGTCGAAGCTGTAGTCCATCTCACGCAGGTTGTTCTCAATTACGCGTATCTTAGCGCGGAGGGCGGACAGAGCCTTGCGGTACGCAGCATCATTCATGCCGAAGGCGCGCGCAAGCTGCTTTGCCATGCGGACAGTCTCCTTGTTGGAAACGTTCACAGACGGCAGCCACTTGCCGAGCAGGGAAACCTCGCCGTCACTCTGCAGTGCCTCCATGTCTGCCAGGAACTGCTGAAACAGTACAGCCTCTGCCTCCTGACGCGCCGGGGTGTTCAGAAGGACAAGGATGTCATCCCATCGGCCATACTCAGCAATATAGGGAAGGTTCCGTACCAGTGACGGCTTCTCATTTACTGCCAGCCACTTGATCAGTGTGCGGAACACCGAGCGCTCACCCAGGCCGCCCCGGATATCGCGGGCGTAGAAGAGAATCTTCATCGCCAGATCAGGATTCTCAGCAAAGGCACGCAGGAAACGGTTCTCAATCTCAGAATCACGCGCGGTACGAAGGGCACCGATCGTCGCGAACAGGTTCAGGCACTCAGAACCCGTGCTGCGGTATGTCACTGCGCCGTTCTCGGTAAGAGTGCGGTTGGCAGTATTCTTTAGATAATTCAGCATGATATTCTCTCCTTTCTTTAATATTTTGATCCGGTCATACACTTTTTCTTCCGGATCATGTGTATCCCGTCCGGATGATCCCTGTAAGTTCCCCACTTGTTTTCCGGCCCTGTCCTGTCTTCCGCCGGAGCGGCAGCCTGAGGTTTTTCCCGGAGGTGTTTTCCCACTCCTGTTTTCCGGCCCTGTCCTGTCTCCCGCCGGAGCGGCAGCCCCGCCGGGGCGGCTGCCTGAGGTGTTTTTTGCGGAGGAAAAATGATAAAGGATCATGTTGAACGGTTTACCAACGACTCCTGTGAGGATCGAACTCACATTTTCAGGCTGAGAACCTGATGTCGCTTCCATTAGACCAAGGAGCCATGCCAAGGCACTTTGTTCTGCTCGCAGCTTACGGATTGTCGCAGAAACCGAAGCCGCACTTACAATACTTAAAAGGTATCTGCATGAAAATAATTGCTGTACGTGCCTTCTATGTAGCAGCGACCCGGATGGGACTCGAACCCACATCCTTCTGAGAGACAGTCAGTTGCTCAGCCAATTGAGCTGCCGGGCCGTATACAAAGCACATTTTTCGCCGTGTTAACCTGTTTCACTACGGCATCTTTCGTCGATGCCGGCAGGACTCGAACCTGCATCTGCGCCGTGGATGGGATTGTTAATTGCTGTATGTGCTTTTTTCCTTTCGGTAATTGTAAGATACCACGTCCTGAAACGAACTTCCCGGCAAAAAAGTTGCGAACTGCAGACCGGGATATCTATTTCAGGAAAATCTTTGCTATGCTGACAGGGGTTCATATCTGAGACAGGGATTGAAAATACTGACCGGGCTGCAGATCTGCGACAGTACTTTGAAATACTGACCGGGCTGCAGATCTGAGGCAGGGCTCTGAAATGCCGGGAACGTTTCGAGAGGAATGAGAGAATCACGGAAAGAGAACTGAAAAAAGACACAGGAATCGTCCTGTGCCTTTGGAAATGGAAAATATTCACGTCAGCGGGTCAGGGGGTAGGAGCCGCCAGCTGCTTTTGCTTCCCGATTCTCTCCCTGAGCAGCGCGATAAAGCTCTCGGGCTCTGTCACTTTGACTGCTGAACCGAAGGAAAGAATCCTGATCACCATCTCTGTCTCGTCATTACTGTCGTATTTGAGTGTGACCCGGTATCTATTGTCGTCCAGGCGCTTTGTTTCTTTTTCCAGGTGGGAAAAATGCAGGAGTACGCGTTCCATGGCATTGCGGCGGTCCTCAAGTTCAAAAGTGATAGTCTTTGAGGATGCCTCTTTCAGAGGTATTGCCTCGCTATAGTGTGCGGGTTCACATGCCGTGATCCGGGACAGATTGATGACCCAGCGCCGTTTGCGGCCTGCCGCGATCAGGCGGAAGCGGTCATCTTTTTCGGAATATTCCAGGTAATAGGGCGTCACAACCAGTTTGGGCTGCGCGTGCATTCTGGATTCAAAGCTGACATAGAGATTCTGTTTTTCCCTGAGTGCCCGGAGGATCGTGTCAAAGTGCCGGATGTAGTCAGGATCCTGATAGTCATCGCCGTCTGAATACCTGTCATAATAAACGATCATGTCAGGTGTAAAAAGGGGCCTGACATATTCCAGCCCTGTCAGGTCCGGATCAAAAAGCTGAATCCTCGGATCCAGCAGAAGGGCTTTCATCCAGCGCTTTTCCAGGGTTGTCAGCGGCATAGAGGGTTCCTCTTCAAGAGGCGTGGAAAAATCTCTGTGGAGAAGTCTCCATTTTTCTCCCTTCAGCCCGTCCGGAATCGTCAGCAGGCTCTCACCGAAGGCATACTTCTGCACCAGGGCATTCATTTCTTTTCCTGTTAGTCCGCCCTGCACAGCTTCTCTGAGAACGGAGGAGGCAGCAAGATAATAACTGCTGTAGATTTCATGAAAAAGCATTGCCGCCATCTCCTTTCTTACTAAAAAAACTCGCTGTTTATTCTAACTTCAGTGCTATGACCTGCTGTTCACAAACATATGATTAAGGACCCGGGCTGTTTCGCGCGTCTCGCACTATTACAGTGCTTTAATCATACATCTGAGCCATTTCGTTAAAGTCTTTCCAGAAACGATAGATAACGCGTCTGTCTGTACATTGCAGATCCGTGATCCGCCCTGTAAAGGTCCGCAGCCAGGGGAGCATTTCAAAGGCTTCATGGACATCCGCTGTGAATTTCCAGTGCCTGTCGTCCAGCTTTTCCACTCTGCCGCATCTTTTTTCCCGCTCCAGTCTTTCGACGATATGTCCTTCATCGGGGCCTGCAAAAACAGTCATCTCGATATGCTCCAGGCGGGCATTGTTATTTCCGGTAACTCCCCAGGCATGGGATTGGAAATCTTCCAGATTTTTTTTCAGCGCATCAGAAAGCGAAAAAATATCTCCCCTCTTTACACTGTCAATCATGTCGGCGCGGAAGAAGAAAAACCTTTCTTTTACAGGGGACCAGGCCAGAAGATACTGCCGCCCGGTCTGGGTTCCTATGTACACCTTGAGGGGCAATGCGGTCGTACGCTGCTTTCGGGCAGTGAAAGTTATCAGCCGGCTTTCCCCGATCGCTGTAAACAGCTCGTACAGAATCTCACTGTCCAGAGCGTTGAGGATATAATGGTGCTTGAAGCGGAATTTCCGAAACTTCTCCGGCAGGCGGTCCTGTAAAAAAGAGCCGGCCACTCCAAGCGGTGCAGCTTCCGAAAAAAAGGCTGCCGCCGCGCTCCAGGAAGCGAGGTCGGTGTGGTCCTCGCTGAGCACGTAGATTGTCTCTCTCCCCCTTTTTGCCGTTTCAATAAGTCCCAGGGATGTGTACTCTCTGAGCTTCTTCCTGATCGTGGATTCGTCCGGAAGCTCGTCATTTTCAAACTCTGACAGGCGGTCCGACAACTGGTCCATGATCTCTGTAATGGAAAGGCCATCCATGACCTTCAGGATATCCAGGATGTGAAAATGAAGGGTGATGTCCCGGTCCGTGAAGCTTTTGGTGCGGAAAGCCCGGTACAAGGGGTTTTCCTGAATAGCCCGGCTGTCCACCGACAAAAAGACCCGGCGGCCTTCCGCGTCCTGACCAAAAGACATATATTCGCCCAGCCAGCTCTCTACCCGCCGGCGCTCATTGTCATAGCTTCGGGCGCTCTTCTGGGTGAACTCATTGCGGTGTCTGAAGCCGTAAACGTAAAACGAACGGAGGTAAACCCGGATCCTGCTGAAGTTTTTAATCAGTTCGCTGTAAGCCATATGGATAACCTGCCTCTTTTACACTCTTTCATACATGTCGAAGCGCTTTTGCGCTGAGTCACACGAGGAGAAAGCCTGGAACGGGTTTCTCCGCTGGGAATAGCCTTAAAAATAGTTCTCTTGCTTTCTTATTTTACCTTATACCGGTCGTTCAGGAAAAGTCCCGCAGAAGCGGAAGAGGAAGAGGATGAATCCGACGAAATCGTTGAAAAGAAGATCGCCGAAGAGATAATCACGGAAGAGGCGATACCGGAAAAAGCAATTGTGTCAGAGGATGGCACATAAGAGGCAGCCGCGAAAGCCATGACAGGAGATAAGTCTGACTACGGATCAAAATAGGGTAGAGGCGGCCACGCCGTCCTCTGCCCCCGGCCGGTTCGTGTCGGTCCGTGTCGGTCCGTGTCCGCCGCAAGGCGGAAAAATTCATTGTACTGGCCGTGTCATAAAAAGCAGCGCAGCATCCCGGGATTCAGGATACTGCGCTGTTTAATATTTTCAGTTATATGCATGCCGCAGCGTGCTCGAAAAGCGGGGAAAGCTTTCCCATGTATATGGCCGGCTTCTGTATATAGCCGGCCTCCGGCTTACTCCAGGAATTTCATGCACCACGGGAACAGGAAGGATATATAAAACACTTGCGTAAAGCAGGATACAATCGTACCTGTCGGGCCGGGAATCCATTTCCTGAGAAGCGAAACAAGGATCAGGCTGACAACATAATATCCGAGCAGGCCGATCACAAGCCTTATAATCCTTGTCATGGCAGACACTTCAGTGGAAAACCTGACAAACCGTCTTTCCAAAACCCATCCTGTAAGGAAGGCGGTGCTCCACCCCACTCCCTTAAATGTGTCGTTTGCCATCTTGGCACCGTCCACCAGAAGTCTTCCTTCCGCGTCAAAGTCTTCGGGGTAGGGTTTGAGCCCTGCATAAAGGGCGACCGCAATGGCCAGCCCGATTCCCACACACAAGACCAGAATATCCTTTCGGGGATGGGCTTCGACCCAGTTCATCAGTTTGATCGTCAGCCACATCACAAGCGATCCGGCTGTCGCGCCGACCAGAACATCCTGAGGAGTGTGCACCCCCAGAAACATACGGCTCAATGCGACTAACACAAGGACTGCCCCCAAAGCGGCTCGAAGGACTGCGGGCATATCCTTCCTGACCGCCACTCCGCCAAAGACGGTTGCGGCGTTCATCGTGTGCCCGCTTGGGAATGAATAACCTGTCGCTGTTTCCATGGAATTTCCATAAGGTATCACCCGAACGTCTCTGATCCATGGCCGATAGGCACAGGCTGTCACCTTAAAGGTACCGTTTACAAGTCTGTTTCCGCTCCAGCCCATCAAAAGGTAAGCACCGAAGTCTTTACTGACACACCAGTAAACGACAGCCATTATGACCAACACCGAATTGATTTCCCCCAGAAAAGTCATTTTTGACAAAAAAGAGGTCAGAATTGCTCCAGGGCCGTTTCTAAAAGCCTGTAAAGCCAGAAGAATTTGTATATCCATCCTTTGTTTTCTCCTTTAAAGAATCCGGATAAACCAGGCTTCAGAGCTTCCAGAGCTTCTCTGCCCGGCAGACTGCAAGCCGTCCAGGTAAATGTATTACTTTTTTTATCGCTGAGTGGGTCGGAAGAGACCTCCCTGACTCACCAAAGCAGCCTTCCCTTTTTCCAAAGCAGCAATCCTGCTCCTGCAATAATCATTAATCCAAGCATACGGATACATCCTGTTCCGGGACCGCCGGTAGACGGAAGAGACGCGCCGGGATTGTTTTTCACTGCAATGGTCGTGTTTTCGTCCAGAAGTGATACGTCGGTATACGCCGCTGCGGCTCCATCCTCATCGATAAGCGTCACTGTTCCATTGGAAATGCTGAAGTAAACGTCCTTGGTCAGAATAATATAACCTGAAGGAGCTTTTGTCTCTGAGAGCTTATAGAAGCCGTTGGTCATTCCCGCCAGGGTCATCTCCGCGTTGTCTGTCAGATCAATCAGACCATTTTCCCCTATTCCATCAATTCCGGTGGCATATACAAAGATACCGGCATCATTTTTCTTATATATTACAAATTGTGATCCGGGCAATGTTTTTCCACTTTCATCTGTCTTTCGGAGAGCAATGCCAAGAGATGTATTCTCAATGCTGATCTGATAGGAAACGGCGCCCGGAACGGAGGTATCCCTGGTAAGCCAGTTCGAATATCCGTCGTTATGAATGCTCACGGTTCCGTCTTGGCCAATCGTGAAGCACAGATCTTCCGACAGCTTCTTATATCCGCTGGGAGCCTCTTTTTCCCTCAGGTAATAAGTTCCTTTCCCGAGGCTCATGGTGATTTCCCCAAGAGTGCCGTTTTCATCCGTCACAAGGTCTTCATAGCCGGCCATTGGATTATAAGCCGGACGAACGTGCCCCTCGCTGTCATGGACCTGCTCATACAGGGCAAAATGAACCCCGCTCAAGGGCGTTCTCGCGCTGCCGTCAACACCTACCTTTACGACTTTCAGTTCCCGGACAGTGCGGTTCTTCACAGTAATGCGTGCCATGTCATCTGCCGTTGCCGGAGTGGTTGTATAGAAGTCTGTCGGCCCG
>JAUNEM010000121.1 GCA_030525515.1 Eubacteriales bacterium | reverse complement strand
GAATAATTGAGAAAAACAGAAAGCCGGGGGATACTGAGAAGATCCCCCGGCCTGTTTTTATTTGTGATATTGACTATTTGCGATATTGACGAATCCAGGAAGAAGTGTCTTCCCCCAGCATGATTCTGGCGACACTTTCTCCCAGTGCAGAGACATATTCCAGTGAGACTTCGGGAAAGCTGGTTTCGATCATGGTGATCTGCTCTCTGATCTGTTTCAGGGATGACACCATGCGGGTATGGTTGTCCAGGTTGAACTGGTAATTGCACTGGCTGAGTTTGGTCGAAAAGTAAGCGGCCCAGGCAGGCAGAAGCATGGCAAGCATATTGGAGGCTGACCCGACAAAAGACCGGAGAGTGACGCCCTGGGTTCCCAGAGGAATCAGGGGGATTGGCCTGACCAATGTCGTGAACTTGAATAAAGCTCTCAGGACCACGAATGTGAAGCCGGCAAAGAAGACTGCACTCCCCCATTTTTTCAGGGTTTTGACAATACCGCTATAGCGCTTCACGGATGCCTCGTGGTAAGCAGTCTGATCATCCACCATTTCTTTTAAATGGGTGAGGACTTCTTTCGCGGACTTCTGATCCACATCTGTTGTGCCCGGAAGATTGTCAAAAGTGATTTTGCGGATCGTGTGGTAGATGACCGGATCCTCAGCGCACAGATTTCGCAGGTCCAGTCCGATTCCGAAAGGAACGAAGTGGAGCAGCACCCGCAGAAGCTCGGCAATCCCCCGGCACTGAACGAAAGAAGTCTGCCAGCCCTTCACTGTACGGCTGTTATCCAGACGATATTTGTACAGGTTGAGGTAAGCGTTCATTAAAAAACCGATTCCGGACAGAATCTGCAGGATCCTGACGGGAACAGGCAGGGCGCCGAGTATATCTTCAGGATAGAATCCCAGCGCCAGAAAGAGGGTGATGATAAAGGGAAGGATCGCCTGCCAGTAGAGGGCTCCCTGGTATTGTCGGTTGAGCAGGACAGCGGAGTGGTCGAAGGCCGAAAACTGCTCAAGGAGCTTGTCCCGCAGAGGTTCCCTGTCGCGGAAGCTCTCCGGCATTCTGTAGTCTTTCCGGAGCATACGGTCCTCTGCCGGCGCAATCGCGGACGCAGCTGCCCGGTATTTTTTCAGGTAGGAACTTTGCAGATACATACCCACCCGGAGAAAGGGGATTTTTCTCCTGTAAAGGATTTCTTCGACTTCAACCGGATCCAGGGGGCTGACCGCCTTTTCCCTGCAGAGGGTCTCCAGCTTTCTGATGGAGAAAGGCATATAGAGAGTCTCCTCCGGCCAGAATATTTTGCCGGTCCTTGCCGAGATCCACACACAGGCAAGTCTTTTTCGTCTGGCCATGCGCAGAAGCTCCAGTGTGGACCCGTTCATCGCGTCTGAGGATTCATCCCACACGGCGGCCAGGAGGTCGGCATCGGCACAGAGGTTTTCCCCCACGAAATCCCGCTGACTTGTATGAAGGCAGATCGTCTGCTCAGCCTCCTCTTTCTCCTGATCAGGGGTCGTGATGCATTTGATGGGCAAACCGGATGAATGCAGCCATTCGGTCCAGGAGGGATGGGTGTAGCAGGGACTGATCAATAACCATGGAGTTTCATCAGCCTCTTCACTGGGGACTTCGGCTGCACTTCGTCCGCTGCTTTGATCACTTTGATCATAGGAAGGCGGTTTATTCCGGGAGTACGCTTTCTTCCGACGGACAGAAGATTGCTGTTCCTTTTTTTGTATGGTGTCGATGCTTTGCCGGATCCGGCTGAAGAGATCATCGACGCTTTGCTGAATTGTCTTATCACAGGGCAGTGTCCCTGCTATTGCTATTTTAATCATTGATCATTAGAAGCCTTCATTTGAATTACAGTGAAATCGAAACACATCTGCTGAAGGAAAACCTAGACCGGATTGTCAGCAAGCGTTCCGAGCATTTTCCAGCTGTTGTCATCTTTTGCCTGTGCTTCCCCGGAAAGGAGATTAAAGGTCTTGATTTCAGTGTGAAGCCTCTTCTCGTCATTCCGCTTTTCGGCGTACTGCCAATTGTACATAAGATAAAAGCGGAGCCAGCGCTCATGTTCGATCCACCGGAATGTATCTTTCTTAGACGGCCACTCTTGTTTCCACTTTTGAAAGGCTTTCGCGAACAGGTCCTTTGATGCCTGCGGAGGTATATCTTCTCCGAGCAGTATCCGCATCTTTACCGGGAGGTGATCTGCGGAAGCAAGGTTGGAGCGCCGCAGAAAGGCACTCAGTTCTTCCCAGGTGGGGGAGGACATGCCTTGCTGCTTCAGGTAAAGGTTGTTAAGTATGATTGCATCCCGGTCCAGCTCTTTCCGGAGGACATTTTCTGAAGAAAAGATAGAATCCGGTGATCCGAAGGCAGTCAGCTGGTCAAAAGCATGGGACAGTCTCGCATAGATACGTGCGGATGTGGGAACACATTTGTGCAATGTATTGTAGGCTGACAGGGTTTCCTCTTCCCGGTCGAAGCACAGAATGATCCTGTCTGCCTGCTTCAGAGCATCTGCATCCGCATTCCAGGCAATGTCTTTAAAGATCAGCTGGTCATGTGTGCGGGGACCGGAAGCCTGATTATTTTCTGAGAAGGATGATCTCACCGGATTCCCGCCTGTATTCGCGGGTTCCGCCGGGCTCAGAGAGCAGATTGCTGACAGATAGTAATGGTTGCTGCGGAATTCCTGATAGTCTCCATATACCAGATAACGGATCTGCTGCTCCGGATCGAATACGTTGACCATCAGTGCCTGCTCCAGAAGGGCTTCGGCGTATTTCCCGGATCCGATCAGTACAATAGTCTCTCCGGAAAATCGTACCGGATACTGATTCCAGTAGGTGCGGGCACAGCTGATGTAGGGATCAAAGAGAGTGAGCCATGCGGGATAGTGATCCGGTTCATATTCCGTCATGCAGCAGAGCTTTACGCCCTGATCCACATACTGAACTGCCTGATGATAGTTTTCAAAGCCGTTCTCGCCCATGAAGAAAACGGTGCATTTGGGCTTATCGGCAGAATAATGCAGAATCTCCTTAATACTGAGTCCGGTATAGATCTCTGCCTCATTGGTGTTAAGAGAAGCCCCCGCGCTTTCAGCGGTATCTCCGGAAAAAATGATCACATTCCGGGGGTCCTCACTCAGCAGATTTCTCCCCAGAGTACGCGTGCGGATATTATCTTCCTGAAAAATAAACCAGCGCTTTCCCTTTGACTTCATAAGCCGGATCATCGGCTGCAGCCTTCCCCGCCAAAGCGAAAGCATCATACCGATGACAAAAGCAAGAAGGAAGGTGCTGCAAATGGTAAAGATACCGCCGATTATCTTTCCGGGCAGAGTGTGGGGGACAATATCCCCATATCCTACGGTCGTCAAAGTGACAAGAGAATACCAGACTGCAGAGCCCGGAGTGATCTTTTTTGATTCTGCCTGAGGAGAAGAGGCTGCTGAGGATTCCGCGTAAGAATCAGCTGAGGATGTCGGTGAGGAATCCGCCGCAGTTTGTGACAGGGAATCTGTCATGGAAGGTGTCGGAGAACCTGCCGCTCTCGACTCGGCAATCCAGAAACCACACAATAACAGAAGATAGATACCTATGCCTGCCAATATTCGGAGCCATGTCTTTTTCTTCATTTGCTCATCATCTTTCTATTTTGACTGTATCCGGAAGATTATCCAGCGGAGAGTAGTCTTTGATCGGATTATCTTTTACATTTATTTTCGTCAGTTTTGTGAAGTTTTTGATTGGAGATAAGTCTGAAATCGCGTTGCCTGACAGGACGAGGGTAGAAAGCTTCTCCATCTTTGCGAGCGGACTGATGTCAGTGATTAAATTATTGGCTGCGTTCAGGAGAGTAACAGCTTTAAGTTCTTTCAGAGCAGAAAGATCTGAAATCTGATTGTCCTGCAGATAGAGAGTGGTCAGCTTCTCCATTTTTGCTAATGATGAAATATCAGCTACTGCATTTCCGTTTATGGATAAATAGGTCAGATTTGTAAGCTCCTTCAGTGGTGTAATCTCCGTGATTAGATTTTCATGCAGACGCAGCTCCTGAAGGGCAGTTAACTGACTCAGAGGAAGGATATCCTTAATATTATTCTTACAGATGCTCAGATTTTTCAGATTTTTTAGATTTTCAAGGGCTGAGATGTCACTGACCGAATTATCACGGACATAAAGTTCCCGCAGCTTGATCAACCCGGACAAGGCACTGATATCTGTAATTTTGTTTTCACTGAGGTTTAGTACATTCAACTGATTCAGTTTCTCAAGGGGTGAGATATCACTGACCAGATTATTGGAAACATAGAGACTCTGCAGCTTGATTAATCCGGACAGGGCACTGATGTCCGCGATTTTATTACCACTGATGTTTAGCCAGGAAAGCTTATCAAAACTGCTCAGACAGCTAATGTCCTCAACCTGATTATTTAAAAGCCCAAGTGTTTCCAGCTGTGTCAAGTCCTTTATAGGCGTGATATCGCTGATCTTGTTTTTGTAGAGAAGAAGCTCTCCCAGGTTAACAAGATGATTTAAGGGACTTATATCGGAAATACGATTTCCCCCGAGATCCAGATAAGTCAGTTGTTCCATGTCCTGTAGGGGAGTCAGATTCTCAATCTGATTATATGGGAGCTTTATATATGTCAGATTGCTGAATTGTGAAAGACCGGTGAGATCTTTTATTTTTTCATCACTGTTGAATTCTCTCGCATCATAATCAAGCTTATCCAGATTCAAAGCGGAAGAAGGGGAGATCTCACCATCACCGATGCCCAGAGTGGTCTGAATGACTTTTTTGAGGACCGGATCCGGAACATCTATTGTATCAGCTACTGCAACATCCTCCTGAGTGTTATCGCCAATGGCAGGAGACGGAGCAGGAGCCGGGGCAGGCTTTGAACCGGGTTTTATTATCGCGAAAAGAACAGTCAGGACCAAAAGAACAGGAACGATGAAGACAAGTTTTTTTGAAGCCGGATTAGGGGGAGTAACGCGCTTTCCGTTATTCTGATCCCCGGATGAATTATCGTCCTCCATGTCCTCCTTCCTATCGATGACGACCCGGGGCTGATTCGGATCAATGATTATAGGCTCAGGAGGAGTCCGGGGCGGACGTTCCATTGCGCAGAGAGTTTTTACCAGGACCTCATATGCTTTTGACATTCTGTCGTAAGCATCGATCCGCTGGACATTATTCAGGAAGAAGTTAAACTCGCTGTTCATGTCAGAACTGTCAATATGAAAAGGGATGATTGTTTTCCCTTTGCTGAGGGCTTCATTTACCTCTTTTGAGACATAGATTGACTCCTGGGAGTATTTTGACAATACCAGTACGAACGCGCCGCAGGAGGCGATTGCGTTCGGGATCTCTTTGGCATAATTACTCCCGGCAGGAATAGACTCCGGTGCCATCCAGCATTCAAAACCATTCGAGGTGAGGACATTTCTGATATGAAGAGCCTTTTCACTTTCTTTGCTGCTGTAGCTGATAAAGACTTTCATGTTTTCCCCTTTAAAAAATGATGATTATCAAGGAACAGTCAGTGTGTGTCTGCTTTTCACTTATAATTCCACCATTCCCTTAGACAAACAATAACACAATCATAATTATATCATTTTAAGTATACATTTCATCTACTATTTCATATTTGGCATATGAAGGGAGTCTTCCCCATTGGTGGAAAAATGAAGGGAAGTGTGATAGGGTGAGATTAAGAATCGATATTTACCTGTTCAGACGGGAGACGGATCCGGGCAGCCGGATATCCGCGGAAGGAGACCTATGAAACAAAAAATAAAATCCGCTTTTGTCAGCAGATTCCTGGGTGATGAAAGCGCAAGAAAATATAATCACATGCTTGAAAAGCGCGCTCAGGGGGAAGAGCGTCTCAAGACAAGTATGATCAATCATCTTTCCACCCTCAACGATGGTGTCATCGCCATTTTTATCACTGTGATGATGCTGGAGATTCCGTTTCCGACATCGGAGAAATCCTATTGGGAATTTGCCTGGTCTGTCCTGATTTTTCTGGTCAGTTTTTTCATTGTGGCTGATTTCTGGTATGACAATAAGCGGATTTTCGAAGCGATCAACCAGGCGGATCACCTGGTCATTGTCTCGAATTTCCTCTTTCTGGCATCGCTTGCCCTGATTCCGGTGGCGACGAAGTGGACACTCCACCAGAATGACCGATATTCCGCCGTACATTTTGGCGCGGTTTATATTCTGACCACTTTTTTTCAGAGGCTTCTGTATTTTGCGGCGTTACGGAAGCGGTTCCGGGAAACTCCCGGTCTGTTCCTGATTATGATCTTTTCCAGGACAGGCATTCTGCTGGCAATCAGCGCCGCGCTCATGCTTCTTTCCTGGTTTTTCCCACATCAGGCCATCATTCTCTACATTATCCTGCCGGTGATCAGCTTTTTCATGCCGTGATGTTCCGGTAAAGCCTGCAGATCCGGGAGCGAATCAGGAAACGGACCAATGAACAGGCAAAGGAGCGGACAAAGGAACGGACAAAAGAACAGGCCAATGAACGGGAGAAGGAGCGAAACAAGGAACGGACCGGTGAACGTGCAAAGCAAGGGACCGATGAACGGACAAAGGAACGGATCAATGAACAGGCTGATGAACGAAGATATGGACCAACAATTGACGAAAAGCCGGTTCACAAACACTCATAATCAATAGTCAGGAGGACAGGAAAATGACCGCTGAAGTAATGATGGGATTGCTGATCCCCTTCGCAGGGACAAGCCTTGGAGCGGCAATGGTCTTTTTTTTCTCAAAACAGATTTCGGACAATCTGCAGAAGATCCTTACCGGATTCGCGGCGGGTGTTATGGTCGCCGCATCCTTCTGGAGTCTGCTGCAGCCCTCTCTTGAGAGCAGCGAGGCTATGGGAAAACTGTCTTTCATACCTGCAGCCGTGGGTTTTATGATCGGAATCGGCTTCCTGCTCCTTCTTGATGAGATCACACCTCATATGCACATGGATCATCAGGTCGAAGGTCCCAGCAGCGGATTGAAGAGGACAACCAAGCTGATCCTCGCGGTGACACTACATAATATTCCGGAAGGGATGGCGGTCGGTGTTGTGTACGCGGGGTGGCTCGCCGGGCAGGCCGGTGTTTCGCAGACGGCGGCCCTGGTCCTTGCATTGGGAATTGCCATTCAGAATTTCCCGGAGGGAGCCATTGTATCCATGCCCCTTCTGGCGGAAGGCATGCCCAAAAGTCAGACATTCTGGTACGGGGTCCTGTCAGGCGCAGTTGAACCGGCTGCCGCCTTTTTGACGATCCTGGCAGCGAGTGCCGTAGTGCCCGTTCTGCCCTATCTGCTGGCTTTTGCGGCGGGAGCCATGTTCTATGTTGTGGTTGAGGAACTGATTCCTGAGATGTCCGAAGGAAAGCACTCAAATGCCGCTACCATCGCCTTTTCTGTCGGCTTTGTGCTGATGATGATTCTGGATGTGGCTCTCGGATGAGGTTCCGGCCGGGGCAGATTCATGGTTACAAGTCCTGCCCGATGCCGGGACGCGGTCTGAGATGTAAACTTCATCATCCATGGACTCTCACTGCTGCATTTCTCTCACTTGTCTTTTCTCCAGGGGTGTTTTATTCTTTTTATAACGCAATAACTGATAACAATTAGTCGTTTTTTTTGTTTTTTGAAAGAGGGTGCCATGAAAATACTTGTATTA
>JAUNEM010000120.1 GCA_030525515.1 Eubacteriales bacterium | reverse complement strand
ATCATGATTCGCCGATGGCTTTTTTGATCGCTGCAAGAAGATCATCAAACTCTTCAAATGAGGGAAGATCCGGATTGTCTTTGCGGATTTGTTCTGTGCTTCTGAACAGGAAACCGTCTTTTCCGGCCCTGATCATTGCCGGGTCATTGTAACTGTCCCCGATGCCGATGGTCTCAAATCCGATCGACTGAAAAGCGCGGACCGTCGACAATTTGGAATTGGCGACACGCATCTTATGGCCGATGATCTCACCATCGGGTGCCACGATCAGTGAATTACAGAAGAGAGTCGGCCATCCGAGTTTTTTCATAAGAGGCTTGGCAAACTCTGTAAAAGTGTCACTGATAATGACAGCCTGGGTCATCTCCCTCAGTTCATTGAGAAATTCCAAAGCTCCGGGAAGCGGGTCGATCTTGGCAATGGTCTCCTGGATCTGAGGCAGCCCCAGTCCGTGTTCATGCAGAATCCCGCGCCGGAAAGCCATCAGCTTTTCATAATCAGGTTCGTCCCTTGTCGTTCTCCTGAGTTCGGGAATCCCTGTCACCTCCGAAAAAGCAATCCAGATTTCCGGTACTAAAACGCCTTCCAGATCCAAACAAACGATGTGCATATTTTTATTTCCTTTCTCAAATGATCAGTAATAACCTATGGGGAATGAGCCGGTATATCAATGAATCGGTAATGTGTGCAGATCCCCCTGATTTCCGCACCAGACCGGCCCGGTTTTCCCGGCATGCTTTTCCCGGCGCGGTTTTCCGGCCCGGTTTTTCCGGAACCCGGCCCGAATGATAGGAAGAACAATCACATCAGAGCCTTCCTTTTTTATTTTTTCCCGAATCGGGATTTGATTCCGCGGGAAATCTTCTGTCCAAAAGTCAGGGCACGGACAAGATGGTCGGCAGGCACATGCTCCCGGCAGGCTCGCAGCAGGGGCTTGGTTTCCTTTCCGGCTGAAAAACGGAATGTTCCGTTCCGTTTTGTCTGTACCTCAAAGCGGGGGAGCCATTTTCCGCCCATGACGACATCCGCGACGATATAGTTTATTTCTTCCCAGGGAATCTGTATATAATTTTCGACATTTCTGTCGTCATAAAACTCAAAAGCCTTGTCTCCTGCCATGATTTTCCCATATTGCTGGATTCCCTGAAAGGATGTCGCCTTACAGACAAACTCCACATTTGTGTTCATCGATTCAGCCATAATGATCTCCTCGAATTGCGCGCCGCGATCATGCATGCATTCGCGTGTGAAAACAGTAACTTCCGGACCGCAAAAAAAGTACACGCGTGTAAAAACAGTAATTTCTAAAATTGCGAAAAAATGTTCACGTGTGAAAAAATGTTCTTCCTGCGCTCTGCCTCAAATATGTTATCATGCACCGTACCTTTTTTCAAATAATAACATGAAAAAGCCGCCGGCAGACAAAACTGCCGGCGGCTGCCTTACATCTTCATTCAGTTGGCGCAGATCATTTTTCTGCGGTCAGTGATGAATTACATAAGTCCGATCAGGTGGAAAACGATACCTACGACGAAAAGGCCGAGGATGATGACGATCGGGGATACTTTCTTCTTCAGCAGATACATGCAGAGGAAGGTGAGCAGCAGAGCCGCAAGTCCGGGAACCAGAGAGTTCAGGTTGTCCTGAAGAGTGGTTACCTTGGTGGGATCCATGGACATGCCTGAAGACCACTGTGCGATAGCCTGCTTGATGCCTTCACCGCCCTGAGGCAGTTTGTCCCACTCGATGTAAGCGCCTTCGGAAAGAGCGACTTCAGAGACCTTGATCGGGAAGTTCACGGAAACCCAGCGCTGAACCAGGGAGCCCAGGACGAACATACCCAGGATGGAAGCGCCCTGTGTAACCTTCTGCAGAAGACCGCCGGAAAGGTCCTTGGTGATCGCGGTACCTGCCTGATAGCCGAATTCCTGAGTGTACCACAGGAAAGCGTAACGGATCACGTTCCAGAGGACGAAGAAAAGGATGGGGCCGAGGATGTTTCCGCTCATTGCGAAGGAAGCAGCCAGCGCACCGAGGATGGGACGTACTGTGAACCAGAAGATAGGATCGCCGACACCGGCAAGAGGTCCCATCATACCGACCTTGACACCCTGGATAGCGGCATCATCGACCGGAGCGCCGTTTGCGCGGTCCTCTTCCAGGGCCAGAGTGACGCCCAGAATAGGAGCAGCGACATAAGGCTGGGTATTGAAGAATTCCAGATGGCGCTTGAGAGCGTCCGCCTGCTCTTCTTTTGTGGTATAGAGTCTTTTGATCGCGGGAATCATAGCGTAGCAGTAACCGCCGTTCTGCATACGCTCATAGTTCCAGGAACCCTGCAGGAAAGTGGAACGGAAGCAGACAGATATTCTGTCCTGTTTTGTCAAAGCGACTTTCTTTTCATTTTCAGCCATTGCGCACTTCCTCCTTCTCAATAATCATTCAGGATATCGCCCAGAGGATCGCCGCTTCCGCCTGCTGCTGCGCCTGCGCCGGCACCGCTTCCGCCTTTTTCAGACAGATTCAGGTAGATGAATGCGATCGCGACTGCGATAATACCAAGACCGATGAGGGTCAGATCCGAGATGGCTGCCAGAGCGAAGCCGATGAAGAAGAAAGGCCACACTTCAGCTGTTGCCATCATGTTGATGACCAGTGCATAACCGACTGCCACGACCATGCCGCCGCCGATGGACATACCTTCGGTCAGCCATGCGGGCATACTGTTGAGCAGGTTTGATACGACCTGATCGGAAACGACGCAGAGCGCCGCTGCAGGGACAGCAATACGAAGACCCTGCATGAAGATCGCGCCCCACTGAAGCATCTCGATTTTCTTGAAATCAGCATTTTCAGCGGCAGCATCCATGGCGTGCACGATCGGGACTGCCAGTGTACGGGCGATCATGGTGAGGAACAGACCGGCAACTGCCAGCGGGATTGCAACCGCGATAGCAGTCTGAGCGCCTTCAGCGCCCTGTCCGCCCTTCATCAGGATGATAGCGGAAGCAACAGATGCAAGAGCTGCATCGGGAGCGACGGCTGCGCCGATATTTGCCCAGCCCATGGCGATCATCTGAAGGGAGCCGCCCAGGACGATACCTGCTACAGGCTGTCCGCAGACGATACCGATCAGTGTGCAGGCGACGAGAGGCTGATGGAACTGGAATTCATCCAGAATGCCTTCCATGCCTGCAAGAAAAGCAACTATAATGACTAACACTATGGATATAGCGTTCATATGTACCTCCAATACATTTTACACACCTTCCGGAAATGAAAATCTCCGGAAAAATTATGTAAAAAAACTGCGCTGCAGCTTTTACATGTTAACCAAGCTCGGCGCGAGCCTTCTCGACGATCGCGTCCATATCCTCTCTGGAGTCAGTAGGAACCTTACGAACATCAAACTTGATGCCGAGTTTCTTGAGCTCGTCAAAGGTCTCAACGTCTTCTTTGCCGAGTGAAAGGACTTTGTTGACAGCAACTTTTCCGAGTGAATGAGCCATGGAACCTACGTTGAGCTCCTTAATATCAACACCGCCCTTGATCGCGCGGAGCGCGTCCTGAGGTGTTTCAAACAGAAGCAGGGCCTTGGTGGCGCCGAAACGGGGATCTTTGGCAACCTCGATGATCTTGCTGATCGGAACGACGTTTGCCTTGACTCCGGGCGGTGCAGCCTGCTCGATCAGGGTCTTACGCAGATCGTCGTGAGCGACTCCGTCGGAGCAGACGATAATACGTGTAGGCTGTGTGGTCTTGGACCAGGCAGTAGCGACCTGACCATGGAGAAGACGTGAATCGATTCTGGCAAGAACATACTTCATCTTGCCGTCGCCGAGCACTGTTCCAGGAGGAATCGCGCCGGTGGGTTCCGCGGATGCAGCAGGTGCAGGCGCAGAAGCAGCCGGTGCGGCATCTGCCGGCATGAGTGACTCGGGATGGGTGACGATGCCCTCTCTTGCGGCACCTACGATTGCAGTGGCGATTTCGCCCGCCGTCTCGAACTCATCTCTTGCCCCGAGAGCCTCAGCTATCATGGGAAGATTCATACCAGTTACAGCCGCCCAGCCGGGGTGAGCTGCATTCAGCAGGAAGATCTGATTGTAAGGTGTGCCCGCAAATAGGTCGCACAAGAACAATACATTCTCAGGATCCTCGAGCTGCTCTACAGCAGCAACCAGGTTTGCGCGGAGATCATCCGGCGTCTCGCCGTTGTGGAACGTAACAGGAATCATATTATCCGGCTCGCCGAAAACCATGCATGCCGACGAATAAATCCCTGTTGCAAAGTCACCATGACTTGCAAGGATAATCCCAACCATTTTTAAACTCCCTTCTTTTTATTTCCATGTGCTTCAAGGATGTCCAGATCCGTTCCGGTCAGCAGTTCCGCAAACAGACTGTGTATCCTTTCCCCACATATGAATTACATTTTTTATTATATAATTTATACATTTTTAATGTCAATATAATCTTATGTTTAGGAAATTTCACAAAACAACAGTATTCCTGATTTTTTTTTGATTTTATACAGTCTTTATAAAATGCACTGGCACTGATAAGGAAATGTATGTGGATAATGATGCCGGATAAAATTTACCAGATCGGTCAACGCCTTCCGTTGAACTATTTTTTACTTATCTCCTGCTTCTTGTTTTTTTTAAGTGCGGACTAAGAAAGTAACTTAAATAAAGCATAAATGCGATACAAGAAAAAGGCGGAAAAACAAAGGGCCGGTTCAGCCTCAATGTTTTTCCGCTGTCGTTTTCCAATTTGTATTTCTTACAAACATCAGGAGATCCGTGTTCAGAACAAGATCCTGAAACTCCTTTGTACACAGGCTTAACGGATAGAACCCGTGACCTCCCGCGGGATGGTAAACTCCCTGACTCCCATATACAGAGGAGCGACTTCTCCTTCATCAAAACAGATTACCAGATCCCCGTTTTCATCCAGATAAAAATCCTGATCGGGACTGATCTTTCTGAAATCATTGCTGGGATTATCTTTTGAATCCAGCCGGTACTCGGCAAATTCATCCTCAGCCATTTGCGCCCGCATCTGTTCGATGATATTGGCGCTGATCGGAGTGACGTAGTCGGTCTCCTCTCCGAATATTCTGCGCAGAGTCAGCTGCTCTCCGGTGGACTTGTCAATGACGAAATGCCTGACGTGCTGATACCCTTCCGCTTCAAAAGTATATGCGGTGACAGCGATGCAGAACCAATCGGCTGTGTCTGTCACAGGCTCATAGATGTGGTCCATGGACCCGTATCCGGTCTCTTTCAGAACTGTATTCTCGAACCTGTTGATACTGTTTTCCGTCAGGGAGCGGATATCGGCACTGATCTGTGCGTCTGAAAGGACATCCTGAAGAGAAAAATCTCCTTCATTTCCGGAAGCAGCATACTCTTCCGCCGCTGCCTTTTCCTGCAGGGCCTTTTCCTTCGGAGCATTTTCCTCAAGGTCACCGCCGTCAAAGTGATCCTCTCCCGCGGCGCCGGCATCCTCTTCCGCGGCTATGGCATTTCCTTCCGAGGCGCCGGCATCTCCTTCCGCGGCGCTGTTTTCCTGAGCTGAATCTGCATATGCATTTTCATAGGCTTCATCTTCAGAGACTATTCCTGCTTCCCCGGAAGCTATAGCTTCAGGCTCCCCGGCTCCCATTGTCACAAGCCCGGACTCCCCGCCGTCAGCCTGAGGCCGGGGGTCTTCATATCCGGATTTGCGAAAAGTTACCAGATTGAAATAATCTTCCAGGACCGGCACTCCTCTGAAAGCAGAAGATACACCGGGAATCAGGTTGGGGATCAGAACACTGACGCATAATAGTGCCGCGATGACAGTGCTCCAGCGCGTGAATCTGACGAACTTTCTGCGGCGGGAAACCCTGCCGCCTGTCTGCCCCTCCCCGGCGGAGGAGCGCGCGGAAGCAGCCGCTTCCGCCTCTTTCAAATGCCTGCCGTCTTCTGTTTCCTGAAGCTTGTTTTCCTGCCCGGCCGAAGCGTCCTCAATATATTGATCACGTATTCCGCTCATTGCTTCCAGCAGATCATATTTATCCATCACATCAATCCCTCCTTTTCCAGAACTTTTTGAAGGGAACGTCTCATCCTCATAAGTGTCACCTTGACATCGCTCTGCCCCAGGCCGTACATCTGCGCGATCTCCGCCACAGAATCCATATAAAAATAACGCCTGACAAAAAGATTTCTCTGTTTGTCGGAGACAGTATCAAGATACTGATTGATCGCGTCTTCAAGAGCGTGGCGGTCTACAGTCTGCGACACGTTATCTGAAGAAACCGGAATGCACTCTCCCAGCTCGTCCAGGGATTCCGAAAGCCTGTCTCCGGTCCTTTTCCGGGCATGGCTTGCCCGGTATCTGGAAATCGCCAGATTTCTGGTGATCTTACCCAGAAAAGCGCTCAGGCAGGAGGGTCTTGCAGGCGGAATACTGTTCCAGGCGCCAAGCCAGGTGTCATTCAGGCATTCCTGCACATCTTCTTCAACTCCCAGTATATTAAAAGCGATCGTACGGCAGTATCTGCCGTACGCAGCCACTGTCTCCTGAATCGCCTTCTCATCCCTTTCCCAGAAGAGATCGATAATCTTCGTATCTTCCATAAGGCCTCATTTCCTTATAAGCGCAGCTGCACAGTCATTGAGTAATATAGCTGGTATGAAACTGATCATTGCGCTCTCAATATAAAAAACGCCTTAGCCCGCCGCGAGGTTACAGTCCGGATCATTTTTCTGTTGAGATATCAAACTGACCCGTACCGTTTCCTTTGATTGTAATAGTGCCGTCCACAGAGCTCCTGTAGGTTTCTACCTGATCTTCATCCAGCTTTTTGAGCACCTTTTTAGATGCATGATCTTCGTCGCTGTCAGTGATCACGGCAATCTCGGGTGAGACATTGTCAATAAATGCAGAATAATTTTTCTCCTTTTTGCCGTGGTGAGGATATTTGAGGACGTTGTATTCCTGCTCGCGGTCCCGGAGCCACAGGTCGATCGCATCCTTCTCTATATCTCCGGGGAGAAGCCACTGATCCTCACCGCAGGAGACTTCCACGATCAGAGAGGCATCATTGTCATTCTTTTCTTTAGGGTTATATGCGACCAGGGCGGGGTTGATCTTAAAATCGGAAGAGCCGGCCGTAAACTCCCGGGCTGATGACACGCGTTCACAGGGCATGTTCTCCGAATCGATCAGTGTGACCAGATCCCCGCACTTGTCAATGTCTCCGTTGTAATCCGGCAGATAAAACATCGACACAGGGATCGCCGAAGCGATTTCCGCCGCTCCTCCCACATGATCCTTGTCGTAGTGGGTGATGATCATGGCATCCAGAGAATCGACATTTTTTTCTTTGAGCTTTTTGATGATATCATCGGATGTTTCTTCATAACCGGCGTCGATCAGAACATGGGAATCGCCGGAGGTGAAAAGAATACAGTCTCCTTTTCCAACGTCAAAGAACACTGCTTCCAGGTTCATATCCGAAGCAGTGTTGTCCCCGGTACTCTGGTTTTCTTTTTTACCGGTGCTGCCGGAAGCTTTCTTCTGCTCCTGGCCGGACTCAGAAACAGTTCCCGTTTTTTCCTTATTACTGCTTTTCTTAGAGCAGCCTGTGATCACGAGGGAAGACAGCACAATACAAAGGATTACTGTCGACAATTTTCGGCAAAGAATCGTGAAAAAAATCCGGCGTCCGCCGGCAGGTCTGTATGGATGATTCATTTTCTTTTTTCCTTAAATATCGCTTAC
>JAUNEM010000317.1 GCA_030525515.1 Eubacteriales bacterium | reverse complement strand
TCAGTCTTTTTTTAGGTCTTTCAATAAAACTTTTAATCAGTCTTCGTAACCAGCGTTTATGCTGCTATGAGCAGTTACGGCTCGTATGTGAAATCCTCCTCGGCAATAGTATTGACCGCGCCCTTTTCATTTTTTTCAAGCACATAGACTGTGGCCGATATCTTTTTGATATCTTCCATGGTGAGTCCGGCTTTCTCCAGGTCTGTTTTTGTAAAATAGCCGCTGCCGTAGATCCGTGTGCCGGGCAGGAGTTCCTCAGCCATAATGCAGGACACCTCCTGATCATTGACCATGCCGTTTTTGTTCAGCAGAGTCAGAGTCCGGTCTGATTTGTTTTCATAATAGTAGTTGAGGGCATATCCTGCGGTCCCGGGATTAACTCCCTGGATGATGAAGGTGCAGTCATCATTGTCCATGACGACCTGCTCGCCCTCCACAGGAGTCCTTTCAGGAACTTTGATGTCTTCCGCCTTTTTTCCGGTCGGATAGACAAACGCCGTCTCTTCCCCAATGTTCTTATAGTTCCCGCTGTCAATCGTCTTAAGTCTCAGGATCAGTTCATCAATGGAGGAAATACCGCAATTTTCGAATTTGACGGGTTTGATGTTCAGCTGCTTTTCCACAGTCTCACCGGGCTTGAGCGAGATTGCCCAGGTCGGATTGATCTCATATTTGTTGAAAATCGCCTTATCCGCGTCGATCATGAGCTGGGAATCTGTCTTGTTCCGGCAGCGGAAGTTCACTGTGAAGCCGGTCTTGTCAGCTTTATAACCGGTGATGGTCACAGATGCATAGTCTGTGTCCATGATTGTTTCTTCCTCTTCGGAATAGGTGACTTTCTCGTCCAGCACGCCTTTCTTATATCCCTTGAGGGAGTCGATCACTTCCTCCGTGGTACGCTCGAAGACCATCTCTCCTCCCGGACCATTGTCCAGAGAAAGGACATCATCCTGGAGGGTGTAGGAAAGATTGCTGCTGCCGAGTACTACGGCATCCTGATCCCAGGTTCCTTCCGTCTGTCGGCCGAAATTGTCGAACAAAAGCGTACCGTCCCCGCGAATCTCAATACACACGAGCATGCCGGCTTTTTCATAATTCTGCACGGTTTCCTTTGCTGTAGGCGAACTTCCGCCACGGACTTCCGTCAGTTTCCAGAAGCCTTCAATGCCCTGCGAGGCAGGGGTTTCCGCATCCGATGAGGCAGCATTGAGCGAAGCTCTCCCTCCTCGAAGAGCAGCAGCCTCTCCTCCGTACAGAGGCGCGGCGCTGACCCTTAAACTGCTCCCGATGAATACAAAAAATGCAATGAGAGCCAAAAGCCGGTTACGGTTTTTTTTCATTTCCTGCACCTCCCCATAAAAAACAGAGTTCAAGAGTTACTTCCATTTGTAATTGTTGTAATTGCCAAAGCACTCTCCGGTAATCTTTCCTTTAGTCCATCACTGTATACCGCAAGCATCTTATAATCTGCATCCCTGATTTCCTTCTCTCTTTTTCTCTTTTTTCTCCTTCCCTCCTACTCTCCTGCTCTAAAGTCAATTTAAAAACCCATATCTCTATGAATGAACTGCTGCCGTTCATATCTCGTTAAAACTCCCCGGGTTTATAAGGCGATCGCATCCTTTTTATACCCTTGCCAATATTATACTATAATGATAAAAAAGCGCCACAATTGTCTATGCTTTTTCGTTATTACCTGCTTGATCAGACAGCAGTTATTACTGGTACAGGCGTGACTGTAACTAACAATTTTCTTAGTACTCCGTTCCCCAAAACCTCGTCCAGGGCATCAATAAAAAAGCCGCTGCAGACACCGGTTGCATCCGGCTGTCCGCAGCAGCTTCCTTATCTTCTCATCAGGCATGATTTCTTTCCGGGAGCAGCTTCCGGAGAATCTCGTCCTGATTATAATCCGGGGCAGCTTCTCTCACCGCTTCCCAAATAGGACGGATCGTTTCCTGATCCATGTCCA
>JAUNEM010000012.1 GCA_030525515.1 Eubacteriales bacterium | reverse complement strand
ATAAAGCGGCATGTACAGAGTCTTGTTCGGCATTGCTGCCGCACCCTGCCGCGAGTGGGATCATTAGGACGTGATCATTAGGGCATGATCAATAGCTCCCCGGCCCGGTAAAAAAGCGGCATTATTCCTCTACTGTGCAGTACATAAAGTACTTGAATCCCAAAGGAGTGCTGAAGAAGCCCTTGACGCTGGAATCAAGCATATAGGTATCTGTGTAGTAGTACAGAGGGCAGATCACGCCTGTGCTCATGAGCAGGTCTTCCGCTCTGTGCATCAGCTCATAGCGCTTTTCGACATCCGCGCAGGACTTGATATCCGCAACGAGGACATCGTAGGTCTCAGCCCATGTTCCATCCTCAACCTTGGTATCATAGCCGAGGTCGGTCAGGTCGAGGCTGTAAGCCTTGGTATCCTTGTGCTTGCCTTTGCCGAGCTGGCAGTCGTTGTTGCCGGAATCGGTGATCCACATGTCAAGCATGGAGATCGGATCATTGTAGTCGCAGAGCCAGCCGTTGCGGGCGATGGAATAGTCGCCGGCCTTTCTGGTGTTGAGGAAAGTATTCCACTCCTGGTTCTCCAGATTCACAGTGATACCGACAGAAGCGAGGGCACTCTGCAGGTACTCACCGATCGCCTTATGGGCATCGCTGGTGTTGTACAGATAAGTCAGTGTCGGGAAATTCTTGACCTGCTTTGTTTCCTCATCAAAATCGTAATATTTCTTGAGGACCTCGATGGCTGCATCGTAGTTGCTCTCCAGAGCATTCTCGGAGACATCATAATAGCCGTCAAAGCCGTCGTTGTGGCCGGCATTGGTGCAGAAATCTGTCTTGCCGTCCGCGTCTGTCAGTCCGCTGGATACGAAGGAGGATGCGGGAGCTTCGCCGCCCTGGGAGATCTCTTCGACAATATAATTGCGGTCGAACAGAAGCGCGATCGCCCTGCGGATCTCGGCACGGGCTTCCTCTGCCTCTTTGCCTTCCAGTCCGGAATCTTCAGGCAGGATATCCTCGTTGACATTCCAGCCGACATAGTAAGTGCCCAGCTGTCCGGTCACGACAAATTCATCGGGATAGTTTTCTTTCAGAGCGGGAATCTCGTTGGTCGGAACATCGTCGATCAGCTTCCAGTCGCCGTTCTCAAAGTTGGTGAGCATGTTGTTGGCGTCATCAGACATAAAGAAGTTGATGGCGGGCATGGTAACAGCGTCCGCGTCATGGTACTCGGGGTTCTTCACCATGGTGATGACACTGTTGTGCTGCCATGCGGTCATGGTGTAAGGGCCGTTGCCGATGTAAGTGGAGGGATCGGTCGCCCAGCCTTCATTTGTGACGATATCCTTGCGGACAGGCATATAGGTCGGGAACGCGAGAAGCTCATTCCAATAGGAAACCAGCTGCTTGGTTGTCACTTCAAGGGTCTTGTCATCCACAGCCTTGATCTGAAGGAGTTCGGGATCAGGATTGACATATTCCATCACAGGAGTGCCGTCTTCCTCTTTCTCTCCGGTTTCTTTCTGCTCGCACATTTCGTCATAGCCGGCAACCTGGTCGAACATATAACCATAGTCGGAGCCTGTTGCGGGATCTGCGGCTCTCTTCCACGCGAACTCGAAATCTCCCGCGGTAAGAGGCTGGCCGTCGGACCATTTGAGGCCGTCTTTGAGCGTATAGGTGTATTTGACGGTGCCGTCTTTCTCATTGACCTCACCCTCTACCAGCTCTTCGGCACAGTCGGGGGCAATGACAAAGGAACCGTCCTCTGCCTGCTCCCACTTTGCAAGGCCTGCAAAAGTGTGAAGAATCAGAGTAGCGCCGTCAACAGCGCTGTTGAGCGCAGGGTCAATGTTGTCAGGCTCGGAAGCGATGCAGACATTGATGCCATCCGGGGCAATCAGAGATTCGTCTACTGCCGGAGCAGCTGCTTCAGCTGCTTCAGATGCATCTCCGGTCGCGGCTGCCCCGGCATCACCGGCCGCTCCGCCGCCGCTCGCAGCCGAGTCACCGCATGCGCACAGGCCGAATGCCATCATGGCGCACAACGCAAGTGCAAGTAATCTTTTCATTTCTATCCTCCCATCATTCAGTGGAAAAGTTACCGGCAGCGTCTTCTCCCCGTGTCCCGTCACCCCGGGAGGGCAGACACGAAACAAAGTCAGAGAATGTGTCTTCTCTCCGTGTCCGATGAACTCCGGGAGGAATCCGCTGTCATCTATTGCAGAAACCTTCTAATGAAAAAAAACAGGAAGCAATCTGTTTACACAGGTTTTGATCTGTTTCCGGAAAAAGATCAAGATCCGGCTGGAAAAGAAAAGCCTGTCCGAAAAATGATAAAAACCTGTCCGGAAAAGCTGAAGTCTGTCCGGAGAAAAATTTTCCAGAAGAAGGATTTGCACGTGTTCACCCGATCTCTTCAATTCTGTGGCAGGCGACGAAGCGTCCTTTTTCAATCTCACGCAGCTCGGGAATGCCCTCTTTGCAGGAATCCTTGGCGTAAGGGCAGCGGGTGTGGAAAGGGCATCCGGAAGGCGCGTTCAAAGGACTGGGGATCTCGCCGGTCATGGGGATTCTCTGGTTTGCCCTCGCCCGGACCGGATCCGGAACAGGTACGGCGGAAATCAGGGCCCGTGTGTAGGGATGCAGGGGGCGCTCATAGATTTCACTGGCGCCCGCGAGCTCGACCACATGTCCCAGATACATGACCGCGATCCTGTCGGAAATATGGCGCACGACCAGGAGGTCATGGGCGATAAACAAGTAGGTCAGTCCCAGTTCATCCTGAAGCTGGTCGAACATATTGATGACCTGCGCCTGGATCGAGACGTCCAGCGCGGAGACCGGCTCGTCGCAGACGATGAAATCCGGATTGACCGCAAGGGCGCGGGCAATCCCGACACGCTGACGCTGGCCGCCGGAAAATTCATGCGCATAGCGGGCCGCGTGCTCGGAATTCAGTCCCACATGATCCATCAGCTCAAGGATCCTCTCCCTGCGCTCCTCTTTGGTCTTATAGAGATTCTGGACATCCAGAGGCTCACCGATGATGTCCGCGACCGTCATGCGGGGATCCAGGGATGAATAGGGATCCTGAAAGACCATAGTAGCCTTTTTGCGGAAGTCCTCAATATCCTTTTTGGTCCTTACAGGCTGTCCGCGGTAAATCACTTCTCCGCCGGTGGGCTTGTACAGGTGCAGGATGGTACGGCCGGCGGTCGTCTTGCCGCAGCCGGACTCTCCTACCAGTCCCAGAGTTTCTCCCTCCATAATATCAAAGGAAATATCGTCCACCGCTTTGAGTGGCTTTGTCTGGAAAAAGCCGGTGTTGATCGGAAAATACTGTTTTAAATGGCTGACCCGGATGAGCGGCTCGCCGTTGTTGCTCTGATTACTCATTGATTTCTCCTTCATGCCGCTCATTTCTGTTCTGCTGCCTTTTTGACATTCATCCAGCATGCCGCCATGTGCTGATCATTGATCGTAAAGCGCTGGCAGGACTCACGGATACAGATTTTCATAGCCGCATCACACCGGGGCGCGAATGCGCAGCCTTTGGGCATATTCAGCAGGTCGATTGGCGTACCGCTGATGGGTTCAAGCTTCTGTCCATCGTTTCCCGCCGTCGGGATCGACCGCAGAAGACCCTTGGTATATTCGTGACAGGGATTATAAAAGATCTCATCCGCTGTCCCCTGTTCACAGATAGATCCGGCGTACATGACGACGACTTCATCGCAGAGCTGGGCCACGACACCCAGGTCATGGGTGATCATGATGATCGCCATTCCCATTTCTTTCTGTATGTCCTTCATCAGCTCCAGAATGCCCGCCTGAATCGTAACATCCAGAGCCGTTGTGGGCTCATCCGCGATCAGGATATCCGGCTCACAGGCCAGAGCCATGGCGATCATGACCCTCTGCCGCATACCGCCGGAGAACTCGAACGGATATTGTTTCATTCTCTTTTCCGGCGAATTGACATTGACCAGCCGGAGCATTTCCACAGCCCGGTCCCAGGCTTCCTGCTTGTTGCGGTTTGTGTGGAGCAGGATCGCTTCCATCAGCTGTTTGCCGATCGTGTAGGTCGGGTTCAGGCTGGTCATGGGATCCTGGAAAATGATCGAAATTTTGTTGCCGCGGATGTTTTTCATCGTCTTTTCATCCGCTCCGACCAGCTCCTGCCCGTCGTATTTAATGGATCCGGAGACAATTTTTCCGGTCGAGGCGAGTATCTGCATGATCGAATAAGCCGTGACCGATTTACCCGACCCTGACTCGCCGACAATTCCCAGGACCTTGCCCCGGTCCAGGTTAAAAGAAATCCCGTTGACTGCACGCACCTCACCGGCATCGGTGAAAAAGGATGTGTGCAGGTCTCTTACTTCCAGTAGTGCCATTGTTCTTCCTCTTTATATTTTTCTGTTTTTTACTGAAAAACGAACTTGTTTTCCGCGTACTTTCCGCTGGCGGAATCAGCCGTTGACCCTGGTTTTCCGCGTACTTTCCGCAGGCGGAATCAACCGTTGAGCTTGGGATCAAACGCGTCGCGCAGTCCGTCGCCGAAGAGGTTGAGGGAGAGCACGATCAGGGAGATCACCAGAGCCGGAATGACCAGACGGTAGGGATAGGACTTCAGTCCGTTCAGGGCGTCAGATGCCAACGAACCCAGCGAAGGCATGGGCGCGTTGACGCCCAGTCCCAGGAAGGACAGATAGCTCTCGGTAAAGATTGCGTTGGGAATCTGCAGGGCTGTCGAAATAACAATGACAGAGATGGAATTGGGAATCAGGTGCTTGCGGATGACCCATCCTCCCTTTGCTCCGCTTGCCTGGGCCGCCAGAACATATTCCTGCTCACGCAGGGACAGAATCTGGCCGCGGATCAGACGGGACATGGATACCCAGTACAAAAGGGCGAAAATAATAAACAGCGATATGATATTGGAGCCGATTTTCTCCAGGACCGTACCCTCAAGGGCTTTGCCCAGAGGCTCGCGCAGGACCGACGCCAGAAGGATGACCATCAGCATATCCGGCAGCGAATAGATGACATCGACGATCCTCATGATGATGATATCCACCATTCCTCCGGCATAGCCCGCGACCGACCCGACGACCAGGCCGATGACAAGCACGATAATACTGGCAAAAAAGCCGACCGCGAGGGAAATACGTGTGCCGTAGACGACGCGGATAAAATAATCGCGTCCCGAGGCGTCTGTTCCGAATACGTGGGGAAAGATCTTCTCCCCCTCCTCAATCTGCTTGAGTTCCGTCTTCGAATATTCGAAGGGCTTGAGATTGTTGTAGGATGAGTCCACCGGCCTGCCGGGTGTGATCCCCAACATTGCCTCATACTTATAGGGCCAGAACATGGGAATGAGGATCGACGCCAGAGTGATCAGGATGATGATCCCAAAGCTCACCATCGCGACTTTGTTCTTCTTCAGGCGCCGCACACCGTCCTGAAACGCGGTCGTGGAAGGCCGCATTTTGACCATATATTCTTTTTCTTTTTCGCTTGCGGGCAGCAGGTCCTCCACATTTACCTGCATGCTCAGTTTCTTCAAATTGCTGTCCATTTCTCCTCCAAATATCCTCTTCGTTTATTCCAACGTAATGCGCGGATCCACAACCTTGTACAGGATGTCACTGATCAGGTTCATGACCACGATAAGCGTCGCCAGTACAATGGTCGTTCCCATGATCATCATGTAGTCGCGGTTGATGATACTGCTGACAAATGCTCTGCCGATGCCCGGCACGGCAAAGATCTGTTCAACGACCAGGGAACCGGTGACAATATACGCCAGCATAGGGCCGAAATAAGTGATGACGGGGATCAGGGAGTTTTTGAGGGCATGGCCGAAAATGATCTTACCCGCGGGCACGCCTTTGGCCTTCGCGGTGCGGATATAGTCCTGCCCCAGAACATCCAGCATGGAGGAGCGGGTCAGTCGTGTGATATAAGCCATCGGATAGAGCATCAGAGTGATGACCGGAAGGATCAGGCCTCCCGCCGCGGCTCCGTTCGCGGGCAGGACGTGCAGTCTGATGGCGAAAACAACCAGCAGAAGAGATCCCATAATGAAGGATGGCATCGAGACAAAGGCCGTCGTCAGGACCATGATAATACGGTCCGGAATGGAGTTCCTGTTCAGGGCGGCGCCTGCCCCCAGAACGACACCGAAGACCAGGGCCAGGAGAGCTGCCACGACGCCCAGCTTGGCGCTTGTCTTCAGCCCGTCTCCCATGATATCGATGACCATCCGTCCCCTCTGCTTGAGGGAAGGGCCGAAGCGGAAGTGCAGGACATCGTTGAGATAGGTGAAGTACTGCGTGCTCAGAGGCTTATCGAGACCGTACTTGGCCTCCAGAGCCTCCTGCGCGGCCTTGGAGATGGCTTTCTCTCCGACAAAGGGTCCGCCCGGTACAGCGTGCATGATAAAAAAAGTCAGAGTAAATACGACCCAGACTGTAAATACAGCCAGGATCAGTCGCTTGATGATGTAGCTGATTGTTTTGGGATTCATAGGACAAGGACTCCGTTCCGAAGCGTTCTTGTTTGAAAGATAAAAAAATTTGCCGCTCAGGCAAACCATGCGCAGAATCACATCGGTCGCCGCGACAATTCGAAGAAAAGAAAAAAGACAGTGGGATTAAGTGGTTGTTAATCGGTGCCGGTGCGGGTGTGACTGGTAACGGTTTGTCTGCAATGAACTGTGATAGTCTGCTAAAGACCGGTTTTTTACACAGAACTGGTAATTCTTTTTCTGTCAGAGCTGCTGTGACGCTCCACACAACAGCCTTTTGGGGTACTGCATTTGGTGCTTCAGTTCTTTGGGTATGTGCCGCAAACGACGTAGGATGAAAGCCGCGCGCCGCCGGCACTCCCGCATTGCTGCATACAGGCAAGCCGCCAGACGTCCGGACCGGACATGTTCAAGACTCGCTCCTGCATATTTCATCATTATATACCAATGAAACTGTGACTTCAACCAAACATGTCCCTGTTTTGCCTTTTTCACTTGTCCCAGCTGCACAAAAAACAGCTCCTCTCCGCCTGAATCTTCGATTGCGGCCATGGAAGGCAGGCTGCCTCCATGGAAAGCAGATCAAAAAAGTCAGGAGATACTCAATTTCAGACTGTCAATGTTTGAAATCGTGTTTTTGACCAGAATAGGGCAGGATTGGTTACAGTTCAGGACCACCTGAAATGCGGGTGTTATTGCGTGATTTCCAACGCAAAAAACCGAGTTAAACGGCGTTTGTCCCATTCGCGGAGCGAATTCAGCATGGACGAAGGCAAGTTACTGCCACGCCCTCGAGAGGGCGTGGACAGTAACCGGAATTGGGGACGATCCTTTTGTATCTGTCCCCCGTTTTGTGACAAAAGACAGATACGAAAGGACCGTCCCTATCGTTTCTCATTTCCGGTATGCCCCGTTTTGCGACAAGAGGACAGTTACAAAAGAACCGTCCCTTCCTATGTTCACCCAATCATTCCCGATCATCATGCAATCACGATACCGCCGTACGGACGGATCTGCAAAATCCTGCAGCTTCCTTCCCCGAGTACTGAGTCCATGTCCCTGCGGAAGGCCTCTGCGTCTTCAGTCGGGACAAATGCCTGAATGGTTCCCGCGAAGCCTCCGCCATGCACACGGCACATTCCTTTTCCTGCGAGCAGATGTTCTGCCGCCATCAGCGCGACCGCGACCGCCTGCTGGTCAGGGAACCGGCTGCTGTAGACATTCTGCAGATACATGAAGGAAGACCGGCCTGACTCCCCGGCTGTTTTCAAATAGGCCCGGAAGTCCCCGGCAAGCAGAGCTTCCGTCTCGCTTTTGACCCTGTCATTTTCTTTGTAAAAATGGGATGCCCGCAAAACCGCCCTGTCTCCGCAGGCCTTCCGCAGAGACGCGATCTCTTCCCTGAACTGATCTTCCGGCACTTCCCGCAGCACCTCTTTGCCGAAGTAATGCGCGACTGACTTCATCTCCGCCGGAACCGCGGCGTAGTCCTCTGTCAGATCCGCGTGATCGGCTCCGGAATCGATGATGCAGAGCTGATAACCGCTGTCCGCAAAGGAAAAAGGTATTTTCGTGATCACCGGCTGCTCTTTCTGCGCAAAGTCAATGGCAATTGCGCCGCCGACGGAGCAGGCCATCTGGTCCATCAGTCCGCAGGGCTTTCCGAAATATACATTTTCCGCATACTGGCCGATTTTTGCGATCTCCACAGAATCCAGTGCATCCGCACAGAACATGTGATTGAAGATCACACCGATCAGTGTCTCAAAGGCCGCCGACGAGGACAGGCCGGAGCCGCCGGGGACGTCAGAGATGACGCAGGCATTGAAGCCCCGGGGCTGATAGCCGCGCTGCCGGATTGCCGCGGCAATGCCGCGGATCAGAGAAGCGGTCTGGTTGATTTCTTCCGGATGAATGCTTTCATCCGCGATATCGATCTGCAGAACATCGTACCCGTCCGACTTCAATACGACGGTGCTGGTTCCGTTCGGCGCTGCAGCGGCCATCAGGTCCAGGCTGACACTGGCCGCAAGAACACAGCCCCTCTGATGGTCCGTGTGGTTGCCGCCCAGCTCCGTGCGGCCGGGGGCACTGTACAGAGCAAGTTCGCCGGAGATACAGGATGATTCGCCCGTATCTTCCTCTTTTCCGCCAGCCTGCGTTTTGGCCGATCCGGGTTCAACTGTCTGGCGGCTGCCTGAACCTGCTCCAAACCAGGAATCATACATGTTCAGAACTGTCTCTGCCCGCGCGCGTTCCGCTGCCGGATTCTCCGTCAGATAGATTTCTTTCAGACGCGCATCCAGAATGCCATTTTCCAACTGTTCTCTCAGATTATTCGCTGTCATATTGTTCTCCCGATATCCCAAATTAAGTAGATTGTTTCGATTCTGCGGCAGAGGACTGTTCCTCCGGGCGAAGACCCACAGAACTGCAGAACTTCAGAAATGCCTCTTTTCCCTCTGCTGTGCGCTTGTAGACGCCGGCATGCTCCAGCACCTGCATAAATACGTTCCCGATTTCCTCTTTTAATAGATCATTCACGTTATCTCTGTCAAAAACGTACCGCTTCTGCAAGGATTCCGCCCAGTCCGCATGTTCCGCGATCCTGTCATCCGCGCGCACATCGGCTCCTTCTACCAGGGCATCAGCAAGCAGTTCCATCTCCTCCTTCAGGCGCGCCGGAAGCACAGCCAGCCCCATCACCTCAATCAGGCCGATGTTCTCTTTTTTAATATGATGCAGTTCCGCATGCGGATGAAAAACGCCCAACGGATGTTCCTCTGTCGTAATGTTATTGCGCAGGACAAGATCCAGTTCAAAGGCATCTCCTCTGCGGCGCGCGATCGGTGTAATCGTGTTGTGGGGTTCCCCGTCGGTTTCCGCATAGATAAACACGTCCGGATCGGAATATCCCCGCCATGCCGTGAGGATCCGGTCGGCCATGGCAACCAGGGCTTCATCGTTTTCCGACCGAAGCCGGATGACGGAGAGCGGCCACTTCACTATACCTGCCTGGACTTCCGGAAACCTTCTGCAGATGAGGGCCGTCTCTGTCTGCGCTCTCTCCATGGCAAACGTATAATGTCCCCCCTGGAAATGGTCGTGGGAGAGGATCGACCCGCCCACGATCGGCAGATCTGCATTGGAGCCCACGAAATAATGCGGAAACAGTTTTACAAAATCCAGAAGCTTTCGGAAGGCTGCCGCGTCAATTTTCATGGGAACATGTTCGCTGTTGAACACGATACAGTGTTCGTTGTAATAAACATACGGAGAATACTGAAAATACCAGGGACTTTGATTGATCGTGATCGGAATGATCCTGTGGTTTTCCCGCGCGGGATGATTAAGCCTGCCGGCATACCCCTCATTTTCTGCACAGAGCTGGCATTTGGGGTAGGAGGACTGGGGGAGATTTCTCGCAGCTGCGATTGCTTTGGGATCCTTCTCCGGCTTGGAGAGATTGATCGTGATATCCAGATCGCCGTATTCTGTTCCGGTGACCCATTTGACATCCCGCCTGATCCGGTCGCGCCGGATATAGTTGGTATCCCGTGAAAAATCATAGAACCAGTCCGTGGCGGTCTCCGGCGATACAGCCATCTTTTCCATAAAAGCCGACCGCACCTGTGAAGGGCGCGGAGTCAGGACACCCATCAGCTTTGTATCGAAAAGATCACGGCTGACAACACCGTCATCCGCGAGAGCTCCGGTTTTCATGGCCGCTGCACAGAGACGGTCAAGAATCACGGCGAGCTCTTCTGTATCCCGATCTTTTGGATCAGATGCCGTCCCGTCCCCATGTTGGTCCGCCCCCATCATGAACTCACCGGGTTCCGGACCGTTCTCTTCCAGACCTTTCTCTCCCTGTTTCTGTTCGTCCGCAGATTTAGCAAGTTCCTCATCGCTGTCTGCCTGCAGGATCATGAGGATCTGGTTATAGGCCCAGATTCTGTCAGCCTCCTCCAGGAGCTTTCTTTTGATTCCATAGTTGATCAGATCATCGATTCTTCTGTCACTCATACTTGTGGCTATGACCTCCTGTTCACAAACATGTATGATCAGCCTTTTTCGCCGATTCCAGACTGCCGGGTTATGAGGCTTTCATCGGGCGCCCTGCGGTGCTGCGATGCTGCCTACAGGTCGAGCAGATATGCCCCGCAGGCATTGATAATCGTTGTGCCCAGATATTTTTGTGTAACGGGTATTTTGAATCCGTAATTGCGGTGCACATGTCCGTGCAGCATGTAACGGGGCCTGTATTTTTCCAGGAATTTCAAAAAACATCGAAATCCTCTGTGCGGAAGCGTATCGAGATCTCCCAGGCCAAAGGCAGGTGCATGTGTCACCAATACATCGATCCCTTTATAATTGCCGGCAAAGGAAACAGCCCTTGCGGAAGTCACAGTCCCGACGACCCATTCGAGGGGAATCTGGACAAGCCCCAGATTCTTTCTGATCATCTGCCGGTTACCGGGGAGAATCTCATCCAGCACCGGAAGATTGGGGTAAAGCCCCCTTGTGATCCGCTGCCGGGTGTATCTCTGTCCCTTCTTCCAGGCGTTTCTGTAATCGTTTTCCATAGTTGATCCGCTTCCTGAAAAAAACTGCCGCACTAAGCAATTGCGCAAATCATATGCTTAGTGCGGCAGCTCACATGGTTAAACACTCATTCAGGGCATTCAGAAAATCAGAACGCGTAAGTCCTGCTTTTCGGGGAATTTGCCGCGACAGATTCCGCATCGTACCAGAGCAGGTTATTGCCTGACTCCTTGTCGAACAGCTGGATCAGTCTCGGCTGCGTGGTGAAGTTGACGGTCTTTCCGGCTGATACATCCATGTCCAGATCTGCCGTCTGCAGAACCATGACGACGTCATCGCCTTCACAGTTTACGTGCAGGTCCACTTCGGATCCGAGCATCTCGGACACCTCGATCTCGCCTTTCAGATCACCCTCATCGATTCGGATATGCTGGGGACGGACGCCGCAGATAATCTCACAAGGCTGCTGGTTGTTCTCTTTGAGAGCTTTCTGCTGGAAATCGCTGAGCAGGAAGGGTACGCCCTTGATATTCGCGTAATACTTGCCGTCCTTCAGCTCCAGCTTGCAGTTATCGAAGAAGTTCATGACCGGCATTCCGATGAAGCCTGCAACAAAAAGGTTGACCGGACGATCAAACAGATCCTGCGGTGTACCGATCTGGTTGACGTAACCGTCTTTCATGATGACGATCCTGTCTCCGAGCGTCATCGCCTCTGTCTGGTCATGCGTGACATACATGAAGGTCGTGTTGATACGCTTGCGGAGCTTGATGATCTCTGCGCGCATCTGGTTACGCAGCTTTGCGTCCAGGTTGGACAGCGGCTCATCCATCAGGAAGACCTTGGGGTCACGGACCATGGCGCGGCCGATCGCGACACGCTGACGCTGTCCGCCGGAGAGAGCCTTGGGCTTGCGCTCCAGATACTGTGTGATATCCAGGATCTCCGCGACTTCACGTACCTTCCTGTCGATCTCATCCTTGGGAGTCTTCTTGAGTTTCAGCGCAAATGCCATATTCTCAGCAACTGACATATGCGGATACAGCGCATAATTCTGGAATACCATCGCGATATCACGGTCTTTTGCCGCGATATCATTGACCAGCTTTCCGTCGATGTAAAGCTCGCCGCCGGAAATATCCTCCAGCCCCGCCACCATACGCAGGGAGGTCGACTTTCCGCAGCCGGATGGACCAACCAGCACGATAAACTCCTTATCCTGGATATGGAGGTTAAAATCATGCACTGCCGTCACCTTGTTGTCGTACACCTTCTTCATGTTTTTGATCAACACTTCTGACATTTTTTCCGGCTCTGACATCCCAGCCTCCGCTAACGAATGCCTCACAGATACCCGGTAAAAGAGTAAATGCATTACGACAGGTCTCCACACTGCCGCACCGTGAGCCGCACGGTCCTTCTCCTTTTCTTTACTTGTCCGCTGTCCATTTCGTGGAGTGAAACAGCGTCAAGGTATTTTAATAAAATAATGATAGCAAAGCGCTTTATTCCGACACAGGTACTAATGTCGCCTTCTTATGGGCAAATGTGTTATCTTTGTCACCGGTCGCACCGTGACCGGTGACCGGGGCGTTTTCCAATAAGGAGAATACGTCCGATGATTTACAGCCCGTCCAGGTCCTTCAGATCCTGCAGCATGCTTTCTTCGTCATCTCCGGGAGCAGGGACAAAGGCGCCGCCTCCGTCCACTCCCGGCAGAAAAGGTTCGAACTCCGGCAGCAGAAGAGTGGAAGCGAGCATGGCCTGCAGGCCGAAACCGCAGAGTACCCAGATAAAAGCGTACAGCGGAAGATTCTTCAGATCCGTATAAGTCAGGATCAACGGAAACACATCAAAAAACAGAATGACGGCGGATTTCCACGGTTTCTTCAGCAAAAAATAGAATGCGTGCCCGACCAGGCTTTTCAGCCCGGCCTGAAAAGCCGCCATCACAGGCATTAGGAAAAAGAACAGACAGATGACCACAAGGCCGATGGCACAGATCCCGTAACGGAACAGACTGAGCGCGCCGCCTGCCTGCCCGATGATCTGAAGATCCACGGACAGGAATGCAAGCACTGCGGCAAAAATCAGCCATACGAGAGTGGCCTGTTTCAAATTCGTCTTAAACCCGATCCAGAATTCTCGGAAGGGATTGACCACACCGCCGCTTCTCAGGGTTTTCAGCATCACATGGTAAAGCGCCGCCAGAGAAGCACCCATGGTAACCAAAGGCTGACTGAAAATGATAAACATTATATTTGCAGCAATAATAATGCCCAGTTTTGTCATGAATCTGCCAAAATAGCTGTCATTATCCAGAAATCCCTGCAGAAATGTGTTCATAAAAATCTCTCCTGCGCTCTAATTCCGTGGCGGATCTAACCATCGATCCTGCGAAAATGCAGCTGAAAAGCCGGATAATCTCCCCATACATTGGGCAGTGTGTATCCGCCGAACATCAGTGCTCCTCCGGTAAACAGCTTCTTCCATTCCTTGACCGGAGGTTCAGAAGGAACAGCCATGTAATATCCGTCAGACTCATCTGTCAGTTCGTAGATCCCGTCCGGCTCCAGCCCCTTCAGGCGAATATTAATCAGCGGCCGGTTTGCCCGCGGCGCGGTCACGACGACATTCAAAAGTGCCTCGCTCTTATCTTCCGCGGCAAACTGCCAGGCCTCGTAGGTGTCTTCCTGAATGGCGGTGAGCCGGTACAGGAGTCCTCCCTGGATCAGATCATAGTGTTTTCGGAAGAGACGGAGCTGCTCCCTGATCTGATCTTTTTCCTGTGCGGTCAGTTTCCCGGGATCCAGTTCGTACCCGAAGGTTCCGGACATGGCTACCACAGCGCGTGTGTGAATCGGTGTTGTCCTCCCTGTCTGATGATTGGGAGAGGCGGATACATGGGCACCGACTGTGCTGACCGGATAGCCGAAGGATGTACCGTACTGGATATTCAGCCGCTCGATCGGATCGGTGTCATCCGAGCACCAGATCTGCGGCGAGTAGTACAGAATACCCGCATCAAAACGCCCGCCGCCGCCGGAGCAGCCTTCCAGCAGAAGATCCGGAAAGTTCGTGGTGATGCGGTCCATCAGATCGTAAATGCCGAGCACATATCTGTGCAGGACCTCTCCCTGCCGCTCAGGCGGCAGCGTTGCCGAGTACACATCCGAGAGAGACCGGTTCATATCCCATTTCAGGTACTCAATGTTGTTTTCACGCAGGAGGGGCTCGATTCTGTCATAAAGATAATCGACAACTTCACTGCGCGACAGATCCAGAACCAGCTGCGACCTGGTGCGGGTCGGAATCCGCCCGGGCATGGCAAAAGCCCAGTCCGGATGAAGCCGGTACAGCTCCGAGTTTTCGTTGATCATCTCCGGCTCCATCCAGATGCCGAATTTCAGGCCCTTTGCATTGATCTGCTCCACCAGGCTTTTCAGTCCGCATCTGATCTTCTTCTCATTGACAAACCAGTCTCCGAGGCTTCTGTCGTCTGTATTTCGCTCGCCGAACCAGCCGTCATCCAGGACCAGCATGTCAATGCCCAGCGCCGCAGCTTCATCCGCAAGTGCCAGGAGCTTCTCATCTGTAAAATCCAGATAGGTTGCCTCCCAGTTGTTGAGAAGCACCGGTCTTTGGGCAAACTGGTATTTTCCCCTGCAGATATTGTGGCGGATGATTTTGTGGAAGCGATGTGAGAGTCCAGTAAAGCCCTCGTCCGTAAATGTCAGGATCACTTCCGGAGTCTCAAAAGTCCCGCCGGGCTCCAGACTCCAGGCAAACTGATCATCCTGGATTCCCATTACGATCCTTGCGCTGTCGAACTGGTCCAGTTCCGCCTCGGCCGTAAATCCGCCCGAATAGACCAGCATAAATCCGTAGCATGCGCCGTGATCTTCGCCGGCATTCCGGTCGCACAGGATGATAAACGGATTTTCCTGATGACTGGAAGTCCCCCGTTTTGACTCCACTTTTTTGACGAGATGGGTCAGCTGCTCACGCTCTGTCTGGCGCTCCAGCGCATGCCTTCCGTGAAAATGAATCAAGTCCCATTTTCCGAACGGGATGTCCAGAGACATGGAAAGCGCTCTGTCAAGGATGACGGACTGCTGCCCCTCATTTTTGATTCTGACAGCCCTTGTGATAATATCTTTTTCGGCAAATATACCGTAGAGGAGCTCTGCCTTCAGTTTTGTGACCGGATCCTGGATCCGGACAACCAGCGTCTCCGCCTCCTCTTCCGTCCCATAGGAAGCGGGAAGACCGGACAATCCGTATTTCCCCTTTCCTGTTTCATGGGAGACATATCTGAAATCCGCGCCATAGCTTCCGTCTGCATTTCTGACAGCCAGGGAGTTGATTCGGAAGTCTCCGATGCCATAGCCTGTGTATTCCTGCGGAAAAACATTAAACGATACCATTCTGCTTGGATATGCTTCGTCCGGATTGCCCGAACAGGGTCGGTCATACCCCGGATAAAGATAAGTCATGTCGTCAGCAGAAAATCGTTTACCGTAATACAGATGCTGCAGGAAGCCATTCTCATCCACGCGCATCTGGTACATTGTATGTAATGTCTCAATTGTAATGATTCCGGTTCGCTCCTGATAATTAATACTCATGCTCTCTCTCTCTTTCCGTCTATGCCGCTCGCCGGAGCGGCACCCTGAGGCGTTTTCGCACAGGCGAAAACGGTGAAGGATCCGTGGAGCTTTGGGCCGCCTCCCGGCACAAAGCCCCGGAGTGAAAAATCTTGTCTTTCTATATTCCTGTGTTATGGACGGGTGCCCGCGGACATGTATGATTCAAGACTCGCCCGCTGCTATTCTTTAATAGGGCAGAGGCCGGCCCCGCGGCCCCCTGCCCCCGACCGGCCCGCGTCCGCCGTCAGGCGGGAACAACATTTCGCTGACCGTGTCATAGCACAATACCCGGGACTTCAGCCCCGGGCATTGCACCGAAAAAAGAAGGGGGAATAGCAACATAGTGAGCCCGATCCTGCGGGATCTGCTACAGAAGGATCCGCCAGATCAGCCAGTATACCACCAGTTCGATCACGATGGCCGCCAGGTAGCCGTACATAAGCTTCCTTGGCCCGTCACCTGCCGACGCAATATGAACGGCGCCGTTTCCGGAAACGTAATAGCGGATCTCTACCGTTTTGCCTGTTTCATAATCGGCAGCCTGATCAGCGGGCACGATCACTTCAGAGCTGCCCCGTTTCCCGTCGATCTCATACTCCAGTACTACGTCGAGCGCGGGCTTTTCCCGCCTGTCCGAAGGGGAATGCCGGTTGACCCTGACAATTTCTGCCGTTGTCTGTTCCTTATAGTTTTTTACGATCCGGGAATACTGGAAAAACCGGGCGATGGTGTAAATCAAGGCCCAGAACACCAGAAGCAATGTGATGTAAAAAAGCATGCCCTTCACTCCTGTCCGCCAAAGATAAAATCCAGAAACTGCTCCATGGACTGCAGATTTCCGGATCCCGCACCGATTCCAAGCGCGCAGTTCTCCTCATACACGTGATATTGTGTGACCAGCCTGCTGTCGGTGACATCTATTCCGACCGGCACCGGATCTGATCCGTATTCGGGATCGTTTGGTATACAGTAAATCAACCGGTCCCCGTATTTCTCCCGGATCGACGCGCATTCTTCTCTGTTCAGGTCCATCAGCCGCCCGGTTTTACCGAGTTCGGCGAGAGATTCCGTCCCCATCGTGATCCCGTCCAGAGTGCCGCTGTCTGCGTAAGCGACAAAGGCTTCAAAATAGCTGTTGCCGGTCACGCCCTTCAGATAATCAAAATAAGAGTCGGCCTTGAATACAACTGCCTTCTCCCTGAGGTCAAATCCCGCGTATTTCACGAAATCATCCCAGATCCGGGAATGATCGCCCGCGTCCGCATAGGTATTATTGAAAATGATATAGCACCAGTATTCACGCAGGGTCGTTGTATACTGATGCACCGCAAATGTGACAAACCAGACGGCCGCAATGATGCCGATGATCCACAGCTTGTAGTATTCCCAGATATAGGCGGTTTTCTTCCTGACGCCGGGAATTCCCGCGATCTTCTGTATTTCAGCCGAAGTCCATGCCGCCGGACGGGATTGTCTTTTCTTCATCTGCGCTCATTTCCCTGAATACGGTGGGAGGCTGCTGCAGACGCAGCAGCCCCCGGGGTTATCATTTTATTCTTCATCGCGCAAGACTCGCCAGCGAGTCTTGAATCTTCTATAGTTTGTGCTGTGCTTCCTCTGAGAAGTCCATGCCTGGAAACCGGGATCACAGTTTTCCGCCGGATGTAGCGATACCTTCGACGAACTGCTTCTGGAAGATCACATAGATGATGATCATAGGAACAACCGCCAGCACCGCTGCCGCCATCATCTGCGGATAGTTGCTGCTGTACTGTCCCTGTGCTTTTGCGAGACCCGCTGCCAGCGTGGTCGTCTGCACGCTTGAGCAGACGATCATAGGCCACATCAGATCCTTGAATGCGAACAGTGCAGTGAAGATACCAAGAGATACCATGGAGGATCTTGTCAGCGGCATCATAATGCGCAAAAAGCGCTGTCCGATATTGCAGCCGTCAATTCCTGCCGCCTCCTCCAGATCCTTGGGCAGACCCTGATACCCTGTTTTCAGAAGATAGGTACCGAATGCGGTGACCATACCCGGGAACACCAGGCCGGCACAGGTGTTGAGCCAGCCGAGTTTGGATACCATCAGGTACTGGGGGATGATGAAGATCGTCGACGGGATCATCATCTGGATCAGTACCAGTGAGAACAGGAAATTCTTTCCCGGGAAGTTCAGGCGGCCGAATGCGTAGCCGGCCATGGTAGCCGTGAGGCAGGCAAACACAACGCGGAAGAAGATCATCAGCAGCGTGTTCTTGTAAAGGAGTACGAAGTTATAACTCTTCCATACTTCTCCGAATGTCTCCCAGTGCCATCCGTTATGCGGGAAAATGTAAAACGGACTGACGGAGATGGCTTCCTGATTCGTCTTCAGTGCCGTCAAAATCATCCAGACGAAGGGGACGAGCATAATGACAGCCATAATGACCAGGAGTATGTAAATGACTGTAGTCGTGACGCGTGCTCTTGTACGTGCGCTTTCCATAAATCATTCCCCTCCTTTCTTAATTGTAGAATACGAATTTCTTTTCCGCGCGCTGCATGACAGCGGTCACCAGCATGATGAAGATGACCAGAATCATGACGATTGCCGCGCCGTAGCCTTTATTTCCCTGATCAAATGAGTATTTGTAGAAAACATAGACTGCTGATTGAACCTTGGGAAGAGCGTTGTTGGTCTTATCCATGACCATGAACATCAGGTCGAAGATCGTGAGCGCGCCGATGACACGGGTCTGTACGATAAAGAAGGTCGTAGGGCTCAGCAGCGGAACCGTGATGTCAAAAAACTGGCGGATGCCGGTCGCGCCGTCGATCTCTGCCGCTTCGTAATAATCGCCGGGTATTTCCTGCAGGCCGGAAATAAACAGGACCATGTTGTAACCGATAATTGACCAGACACCGATCACGCCGACGGAAATCCATGCGATCTTAGGGTCGGAGATCCACGCGATATTGGAATGGAAGAGATTGTTGAACAGACCAAACTGCTGGTTGTAGAGCCATTTCCATACCATGGCAACAGCTGCCGGAGCACAGACCATGGGAAGGAAAAAGATAGTCCGGAATACAGAGGTACCTTTCAGTTTGCGGTTGAGGAACACAGCCAGCACAAGCGCGATCACAACACCCAGCGGCACCTCGATAATGGCATATTTGATTGTGTTGATCAGAGACTGCCAGATCTCCGGATCCGCAAAAGCCGTCTTATAGTTTGCCGGACCCACGAAGATATTCCCTTTGCCAAAATCTCCGGTCTTGCAGAAAGACTGATACAGAGTATTAATGGCTGGGTAAAAATTCAGAATGATCAGGCCGAGAATAGTCGGCGCCACAAAGGCATAGGCCCATCTGGCTTCGTTCTTCTCCTTGGCCGTCATCTTTCTTTTTTCATTCATTTACTGCCTCCTTATGTAAGAAGCTGCTGCCCGTATCCGGGCCAGGCTGCTCTCCGGTACCGGAAAGAGGGACCGAGGGCGTTCTGTCAGTATGGCAGTCCGCCCTCTTATGCTTGGCTGCCGTCTTTTCTATCCCGGAAAAGGCAGCGTTTTACTGGTCTTCTGCGATCGCGTTGCGGATCATCTTCGCGACGTTATCACATGCGGTCGACATGGCAGCTTCATCTGTCGGGTTCTGGAATGCATCCAGGAAGCCGCCGGCCTGTTTCATCGGATCCTGCCACTTGCCGGAGTTGCGTGTGCCCGGACGAAGATACAGGGTGCCGTCAGTCTCAATATCAGTGAAGGCGGAGACATCCATGCCTTCGAAAGCGTTTGCGAACTCTTCAGAGATTCCCGGGATACCTGCCATTGTGATGCCGAGTTCCGCCTGCTTGAGCTGTGCGTCTTTGGAGCAGAGGTACTCGATCAGGCTTGCGCATTCATCCGGTCTGTTAGTAGCGGCATCTGCTGCCCAGCCAAGGCCGTTGTAGCAGGACTGACGTTCCTCTTTCTGGCACTTGCCGTCACCGTTTCTGTCACAGTAAGGAATCTCAGCCCATGCATAATCGGCACTGTTTTCAGCAGTGTAGAATGTATTGATCATCCAGGAACCCTGTGTGATCATTCCGACCTTGCCGGAGACAAACAGAGAATCCGTACCGGACTCGGCAACGACGGACTGCGGTGTCGCGACAGTGAGCATTTTGCGGCACATCTCCATGCCGGCTTTGGATTCGGCGGAATCGATTCCCGTATCGGTCTTATCCTCATTGATGATATTTCCGCCATATGAGTAGATGTAGTTAAACCAGCCGTCCTGATCATTGGATGTGTTCAGCGCGTAGCCGTAGGTGTCGTCTGCCGTGCCCTCTGTAATGGCCTTTGCGGCAGTGTACATATCTTCATAGGTCCAGTCATTGGTCGGATACTCAACGCCGGCTTCATCGAAGAGCTTTTTGTTGTACAGAAGAGCGATGGTGTCATGGTCTTTCGGAAGCGCGAAGATCTTACCGTCACTGCGGGTAAACATGTTTGCAATGTCTTCATAGTACATACTCATATCGACGCCGTCTTTTTCAATGTAATCTGTCAGATCCAGCAGGATATCATTATCCATATAGATCTGTGCGTAGTTGGAATGCATCCAGAAAACATCCGGAAGATCGCCGCCGGAAGCGCCCGCCTCAAGCAGTGTCCAGTAGTTGTCCCAGTCAATGACTTCAACGTTTACCTTGGGATTGCCGAGCGCTGTCCAGTCATTACAGATCTCCTGAATACCTGCCTGCTGGTTTGCGTCCCAGATGTTGATGGTGAGCGCACCGTCAGATGACCCTGAATTTGCCGCGGAACCGGAAGAACCGCCGCAGGCTGCAAGCGATCCTGCCATTGCCAGGCACAATGCCGCAGCGCACACTTTTTTCCATTTCATAATTTTTCTCCTCCTGTGGCAAAAATAGTCTATAACCTGTAAATATCATATATTTTTGCCTAAAGGCTTAACATGGAAAAATGTCGTGAGATAATAGGTGCATGTGAGGTTTTGACAAAAAAAACACTACCGCGTCATACATATTTATGCAGAATGCGGCAGTTGTTTTTAAAGAATCGGATTGCTGTACCCGCCCCGCTCGGCCACTTCTGTCAGTTCCGGCGTGGAGGCCTTATATTCACTTGGTGATACCTGGTATTTCTGTTTGAATGCCTTGGAAAAAGACAGGGCGTCACTGTATCCGACAGCAAACGCAACATTTCCGATCAGCATATCTGTTTCCCTCAGCAGCTGAGCGGCCCGTTCCAGACGCACATGAATCAGAAAAGCCTGTGGAGACATCTTCATTTCCCGCTTGAAAATACTGGTGAGATAGCTCCGGTTGATACCGATTTTGTCCGCAATGTCAGATATTTTAATTTTGGTATGATAAAGTGCCATGATCGTATCCACGGCCATTTTGACATAGATGATATCGGAATAATTCTTCTCCTCTTTTTCTGACCTGTTCTCCTCCATCATGGATGCCAGAAAATCATAGAAGGCGGCCATTCGTTTCAGCTCATTTACGTAGGTCAGCTGCCTGGCATCAAAAATACGCTCCATGCAGATGCTCAGTTTTTCTGTGTTTTCTATAGGGATGATCAGGTGATTTCTGTCAAAACCGATCCGTTCCACCGTTTCTTCGGCGGCAAATCCGTTAAACCCGATCCACATGTAAGACCAGGGCGTTATTGTGTCTGCTCTGTAAAATGTCTCCACACCCGGATAAATCATAAAAGCCTGTCCTGCAGAAACCGGGAGTTCCTGCCCGCTTACCCGGTAGATTCCTTTCCCTGAAGTGACCACGTGGATCAGATAATTCCGCCTTGCGTAAGGCCCGAAAAACCATCCCGGCCTGCAGTTTTCCTTGCCGCAATAGGACAGATTCAGCGGATTCATACTTCCCATACTGACTGTCTGCTGGAGGTCCTCCAGACATTTGTAATTTAATGTCTCTGTATATCCAACAGTCTGATTTTTCATCAAAAACACCTCTGCCGCATGAATATTTATTCTTCATCGCGCAATACCCGTGACTTCAGTCGTAGGATATGCGGGCAAAAGTCTTCGACGGAGACTCACTTCATCGTGGGTACAATTCCGCGATGAAGAATAAACGCTCCGCGAGGAAACCCGCACACGGGTCTTGAACCAATGGCTATGTAAAAATCCATAATTATGCAAACAATACATTCCTATTATATATTTTTTTACTTGAAATGTCACGGTTTTACATATTCATGCAACATTTTAATCTGGTCGTCCCCGGCCGGCTGTGATATCTACAAATATTCAGGAGGATTTATTCATGATGATCTCAGACTTTCATTACAGCCAGGTCGCAGACCCGCAGGTCTTCCGGCAGAACTGCCTGCCGGCACATTCTGATCATATTTATTTTCAGAAGGAACCCGGGGACTGCCGGGTCTCTTTAAACGGACCATGGTTTTTTTCATACGCAGAGACATGGGACAAAAGAATAAAGGGGTTTGAACAGCCGGAATATGACTGCCGCAGCTGGGAAGAGATTCCTGTTCCGGCACATATTCAGCTGCAGGGGTATGACATCCCCCAGTATGTCAACTATGAGTATCCCTGGGACGGGCATGAGGAAATCCGTCCGGGACAGATTCCGGAGCGGTTCAACCCGACTGCCAGTTATGTAAAATATTTTCATGTTCCCGTTTCTATGACCGGACAGCGTCTGTTCCTCTCCTTTCAGGGTGTAGAAAGTGCCTTCGCACTGTGGCTGAACGGACATTATATCGGATACAGTGAGGACAGCTTTACGCCGGCTGACTTCGAACTGACCCCCTTTCTTGTAAACGGTGAAAACAAGCTGGCTGTGCAGGTCTTCAAATGGAGCAGCGGCAGCTGGTGTGAGGATCAGGATTTTTTCCGGTTCTCCGGTATCTTCCGGGATGTATTTTTATACATCAAGCCACTGGTCCATGTAGATGATCTCCGGATCCGTACAGAATTGACAGATGATTTCAGGTCGGCGGTTGTGCAGCTCGATCTGAATATCTGTTTTGAAAATATGGGGGAGAAGGGTGCCCTGCAGATGGCAGATGTCCCGGGCAATTCATCTGTCACCAGCAGCAATATCTTCGGATCTGCCGAAATCACCCTGACGGATGCCGGGCGAAATGTCATTGCCGGAGAACGCCATGCTTTCACTGGGTCCGGTCAGCCCCTTGAGACCGGACTCCGCGCCGGATCCCATACCGGCCGGCAGCCGGAATTCCGGGCCGGATCCCGGGATGTCCGGCAGATCAGACAGCAGATCCATATCCCTGTGTCCGCGCCGCGTCTGTGGAGCGCGGAAGATCCCTATCTGTACAGTCTGGAAATACGAATGCATGATGCCTGCGGAAATACGGTGGAAACCGTGACGGAAAAGGTCGGATTCCGCAGGGTCGAGATCAAAAACTCTGTCCTGCTGCTGAATGGGAAACGCCTTGTATTCAGAGGGGTCAACCGCCACGAATTCTGCGCTTCAGCCGGCCGGGTCATCGATGAGGAAATGATACGCAAAGATCTGGTCACAATGAAGCAGAATAACATCAACGCCGTCCGGACCAGTCATTACCCGAACCGGACCGAATTCTACCGGCTCTGTGACCTGTACGGACTGTATGTGATCGACGAGACCAATCTGGAAACGCACGGAACCTGGGACGCGATCGAACACGGAAAGGAGGCTCTCTCTTTTGCGCTTCCGGGAAACCGGCCGGAATACCGGGGGATGGTTCTGGACCGCGCCAATAATATGTACCAGCGGGATAAAAATCATCCTTGCATCCTGATCTGGTCCTGCGGAAATGAATCCTATGGCGGGGAAAACCTGCAGAACATGGCTGACTGGTTTCACAGGACAGATCCCGGAAGGCCCGTTCAATATGAAGGTGTCTTCCATGACAGGCGCTGTCAGGTGTCAGATCTGGAAAGCACCATGTATATCAAGGCGGAAGACATCCGCCTATGGCTGAAAACCCACCGGGACAAACCGTATATCAGCTGCGAATATCTGCACGCTATGGGCAATTCCTGCGGCGCAATGGAAAAATACACCCGTCTGACAGAAGAAGATCCCCTGTATCAGGGCGGATTCATCTGGGACTACATAGACCAGAGTCTGACCATGACCGACCGGTACGGAAAGATATTTCAGGCATACGGCGGCGACCATGGCGAACGCCCCCACGACGGTTCTTTCAGCGGAAACGGGCTTGTCTACGGAGATGACCGCAGTCCGTCACCGAAAATGCAGGAGGTAAAATACTGTTATCAGCCTGTGCAGATCACATTCCGGCAGGGGAAGGAAACCGGCTTCGGGATCCTTGTCCGGAACAAAAATCTGTTTTGCAGCACCGCTGTCTATTCTGCCTGCCTGACGGTGACGTGTGAGGACAAACTTCTGCTCAGCATGCCGATGTCCCTGCAGGTTGAACCGCTGCAGGAAAGGGAATATGACCTTCCTGCGGAAGCGCTGGCAGCAGCCAGACGTATGCCTTCAGCATCCGGAAGCACCTGCCGGGGGGAAGCCGTGATCACGCTGTCCCTCACCCTGCGTGCGGACACAGACTGGGCGCCTGCCGGGCACGAAGTGGCCTACGGGCAGCTTTTCATCCCGCAGGAAGCCCAAAATGATTCGGATTCCGCCTTCCGTGATTTTGTTATCCCTGATCCCGTCCGCCTGACAGGCCTCGGCTCTGTCAGGTCTGCCGCCTCAGTAAAGACATCCTCCGCCGCCGGTTCGCTGCAGCTGATACGCGGCTGGCACAATTACGGTGTGCGGGGAAGCCGTTTTGATTATCTGTTTTCAGAGCTTATGGGCGGCATGGTCTCCCTGCGGTTCGACGGCATGGAAATGCTGACCAAAATGCCGCTGCCCAACTTCTGGCGCGCTATGACCGACAATGACATCGCCAATCAGCTGCCGGCAAGGGCAGGCATATGGAAGGCAGGCGGCCAGTTCATCAGCCATCGCCATCACCACGGCCGCGCTTTTACACCCTGCCGGGTCGAAGAAGAACCGGAAGGCATCCGGATCTCATATACTTACTTTCCCGCTATTGCCAAATCCGTCACCTGCTGCCTGTCCTACCTGATTCATCCGGACGGAAGTATCGATGTGGAACAGTCAATGAATGATGCCTATGGATGCGGGGAACTGCCGGAATTCTCCGTGCTCTGGCCGCTCAGTCCGGATCTGCAGCAGATCGCCTGGTACGGACCGGGTCCGGAGGAAACCTATCGAGACAGGCCGCACGGAAGGCTGGGCTGCTGGCAAGGCACCGTTGCCGGCCAGATGGCTCGGTACCTGCGTCCGCAGGAATGCGGCTGGAAGGAAAACGCCCGGTGGATGCGTGTGACAGATAAAAATGGCCGGGGGCTTCTGTTCGAAGCACCATCCGGCGCTGGTATGGGGATTTCCGCCCTTCCCTATACACCTTATGAACTTGACAATGCGGATCACCCGAATGAACTGCCTGATCCGCATCACACATGGGTGAGGATCGGTATGCAGATGGGAGTCGGCGGAGACGATACCTGGGGAGCACTCGTCCATCCGGAATATCGTCTGGATCCTTCGCGGGAGCTCCGGATCTGTTTCCGTGTCCGCGGGATCGATGACTGCTCCTTTTATTAATCCATAAACTGCAAACATTTTAACATGTGAAAAGGAATGCACAGATAGTATCCTTAAAATGGAAAAAGATCATTCATCAGGGAGCATGAGATTCCAGTTCAGGCCCTGCTGAAAACAAGGCGCCTTTTGTGCATGGCTGTTTCGGCGGGACGCTCCCCATATCAGGCGGGCCTGAACTGAAACAGCATGAATGCGTTCGCCGGTAATTGAAAGGAGTTCTCCATGTCCATTGTATATAACGAGAGCAAAAAGACCTTCTCTCTTCATACTGCCAAAACGACCTATCAGCTGAAGATCGGCAATCTCAACTATGTAAAACATCTCTACTACGGGGCAACCATCCGCGATGAGGACCTGGTCTATCTGATCCGGCAATATGACCGCGGATTCTCGGGCAATCCCTATGAATCTCTGCAGGAGCGCACTTTCTCGCTGGATGCCCAGCCGCAGGAATTTACGACACAGCAGCAGGGAGATTTCAGGATCAATTCGATCGAAGTGCAGAATTCCGACGGAAGCTTCTCCTTCAACGGAAGGTATGTCTCACACAGGATGTATCAGGGGCCTTTTACTCTCACCGGGCTGCCGACTGCCTTTGCAAGAGAAAACGACACTGTCGATACTCTGGAGCTGACCATTGAGGATGCGGTGACCAATGTCCAGGTCACTCTCCTGTATTCTGTCTTTGAGGAGGCGGACATTATCATGCGCGCCGCCAGGGTCCACAACGGCGGAAAAGAGCCCATCCAGCTCAAGCGGATCATGTCTATGAACATGGACTATATGAACGGGCAGAATCTGGATCTGATCTCCCTGCCGGGCAGGTACGGCCAGGAGCGGCAGGTGGAGCGCCAGCCCCTGACCCACCATGTACACAAGATCCGCAGCGGCCGCGGCATCTCCTCCCATCAGCAGAATCCCTTCATCGCTCTGGCAGAGAGGACAACGACCGAAGATTTCGGTGCCTGTTATGGCTTTGCCCTTATGTATTCGGGAAGCTTTCTGGCAGAGGCCGAGCTTGACCAGTACGATCAGGCCCGCCTGGTAATGGGTATCAACGACCGCCTGTTCAGTTATCCGGTCGGCCCCGGCGAAGACTTTGACACCCCCGCTGTGCTCATGACCTATACCCACAAGGGCCTCACCCGGATGAGCCACAATTACCACAATTTTATCCGCAACAACCTGAATACCAGCAAATTTGTCCGCGATGTGAGGCGCCCCGTCCTGATCAACACCTGGGAGGCGGCATTCTTTGACTTCGATGACGAGAAACTCATTGAGATTGCAAAGGCTGCCAAAGGCATGGGCGTCGAAATGATCGTCATGGACGACGGGTGGTTCGGCAAGCGCGACGATGACAACTCCGGACTGGGCGACTGGTATGTCAATGAAAAGAAGATCAAGTGCGGCCTCACCGAGCTGGTCCGCCAGATCAATGACCTGGGCATGAAATTCGGCATCTGGTTCGAGCCCGAAATGGTCTCCGAGGACTCCGATCTCTTCCGGGCACATCCCGACTGGGCCATGGAGATTCCCGGACGAAGGGCCGTCCGCAGCCGCAACCAGCTGGTCCTGGATGTAGGCAGAAAAGAAGTCCAGGACTACCTGATCGAGAGCATCAACCGAATCCTGGACAGCGCCAATATCTATTATGTGAAATGGGACCTCAACCGGGCAATTACAGATCTGTGGTCCAATACACTGCCCGCGGAGTGTCAGGGAGAGGTCTCCCACCGCTACGTCCTGGGCCTCTACCGCGTCATGGACGGCATCATCAAGACCCATCCGGACATCATGTTCGAGGGCTGTGCGGGCGGCGGCGGACGCTTCGATCCCGCCATGCTGACCTATTTTGTCCAGTACTGGAGTTCTGACAATACCAAGCCGCTTGACAACCTCAAGCTCCACTACGGCTCCTCTTTCCTCTATCCGGTCTGCACAATGGGTGCCCACGTCTCAGAAGCCAGCCCCATGGTTCCCTTCGAGACAAAGGCTGCCATTGCCATGTGCGGCACCTTCGGATACGAGCTCGACGCAACGAAGCTCAAAAAGAAGGAAATCCAGACCTGCAAAAAGATGAGCGACCTCTACCACAAATATTATGACATCAACTTCTTCGGCGATTACTACCGCCTGGCCAACCCCTTCGAGCAGGTCAATCTGGTCGCCTGGGAAAGTGTCTCAAAAGATAAGAGCGAAGCCCTGGTGACCGTGATCACAGTCAACCTGACCGTCAACGGTCCCCAGGAATACATCAAGTGCAAAGGACTCTCTCCCAACACCCGCTACCGGGTCGAAGGAGACGGAAACGTTTTGATCGCGAGCGGCATGGCGCTCATGCACGCCGGCCTTCCCATCCCCCGGGAGATTCCTGAGTACACCTCCTTCCTCTATCACATGACGGCGATCGACGAATAAACCTGAAAAGGGGGAGACAGGGGACGG
>JAUNEM010000316.1 GCA_030525515.1 Eubacteriales bacterium | reverse complement strand
ATAACCGGAAAGTATCCAGCAGGGAAAAAATATCCTGCAAACATCCAACAGGGAGGGATTACATTATGTGGAAAAAACTTGCGGTAATCGGTATGGTATTCTGCATGACAACTGCATCGGTCGTCCAGGGAGCGGCCCTTTCACCCGCTGCCGATAAGACCGCTGCGGAAACCGATGCAACGGCCACAACAGCCACAACAGCGGCAGAAGCTGCAACAGCAGCAGAAGCCACAACTGCCGATCCTGCGGCCGAAGCAGTATCCGAAAAAGAAAACGGGGCGGCAGAAGCTGCAACAGCAGCAGAAGCCACAACTGCCGATCCTGCGGCCGAATACACTGCCGAACCAGCCACGTCCACCGGCATGGATGCTATTTCTTTTAACTCGATTCCGTATTGGGAAAAGAATTCTCCGGCCATGGCGTCCATCATTTCCTACGTGGAATCCGTCACAGACAGATTTTCCCGTGATTACATTCCCCCGGAGAAGCGCATTGCTGCCTTTGACTCCGACGGCACCCTGATCGGGGAACTGTTCCCCACTTATTTTGACAAGTGCCTTCTGATGTACAGACTTCTGCACGACAGCACCTATGAAGAAGCAGATCCTGAGGACAGGAAATTCGCGGAGGAACTGGAAACCGCCCTGCTCAACCACAAGCCGGAGCCTGCTTCACCCAAATCCACAGCCCAGATGACCACAGAGTCTTTTAAAGGATTTACGGTGGAAGAGTACCGCGCCTATGTGAGAGAATTTATGGAACATCCGGCCATAGGATTTGAAGGCATGACCTACGGGGAAGCTTTTTACAAACCCATGACAGCACTTGTTGAATACCTGGCCAAACACGACTTCAAGGTCTTTATCTGCAGCGGGACAGAACGCTCCATCCTCAGGGAACTGACAGAAGGAACCCTGGACGAATGGATTCCTCCTTATCAGGTGATCGGATCCACTATCTCTCTTACTGCAACCGCCCAGGGAGAGACTCAGGGCCGCGACTACACCTATGCTCCGGACGATCAGGTCCTTCTGGAAGGAAACATGACCTTCAAAAACCTGAAAATGAACAAGGTAGTCAGCATCATTGACGAAATCGGCGCTGTCCCCATCCTGGCGTTCGGCAACAGCACGGGCGACTTTGCCATGGCCCAGTATGTTGTGCAGAACGGCGGAAAGGCCTACATGCTTCTCTGCGATGACACAGAACGCGATTACGGAAACCTCGACACAGCCGAAAAGTTTGCCGAAAAATGCAAAAAACTCGGCTTCGAGACCGTTTCCATGAAAAACGAATTCTCCACAATCTACGGCGACGCAGTGATCAAAACAGATTACTTACAGAAGACCACGGAAGAGGAGCAGAAAGAAGCCCCGGACCAAAAGGCCGATCAGACCAAAGATCAGGAAGCTCTGGACCAAAAGACTGACCAGACGAAAAACCAGGAGACTCCGGATCAGAAAGCTGATCAGACCAAAGATCAGAAGACCCCCGACCAGAAAAAAGATCAGGAGGAGGGACAGAATATACAAGATCAAAAAACTGACCAGACAAAAGCCACAGACAAGGAAACCGACAACAGGACAGAACAACAGATCATCGAAGAACAGGAAAACTCCGACGAACAAATGCCCGGAATGGATGACCCGCTCAAACTGAAAGACGGACAAGAGCCGGAGGAAGAAGAAATCCTGAAACCTGCCGCATAAAACCGGCCATATAAATAGGGCTGCGGCACAACATAACAACACCCCGCTAAAAAAAATCATTCTGCCACCGGATCACAACATCCGGTGGCAGTTTTAATTATGACAGCCCGGCAGGAGATTGGAGCCTGAGAGACCTCCATCCCGGGAAGCGATTTTTTTACATAATGACAGCCCGGCAGGAGATTGGAGCCTGAGAGGCATACTTCCTGGAGAGTGAATCTTTTTGAGCAGCCAGTTGTACTTGGCGAAGCTTATACAAAGGAACG
>JAUNEM010000315.1 GCA_030525515.1 Eubacteriales bacterium | reverse complement strand
ATACTTGTATACATGAACGTTGACAAATACTTTTTATAGCGCTATATTGTTTACTATTGAACAAAAAGCAGAATCCACACCTGATTTTCAAAATCTGAAGAAGAACTTCATCAAAATCTCCAGGGGACAAAGGCGTCCGGTCATTCTTTCCGGACGTATTTTTACATTCCGGGCGATTTATTGCGTTGAAGCGTTAATCCGGCATAATCAAAGAGCTGCTTTGCGCTGAAGGCAGGGGGAGAAGCAACCCCTTAAAGCGCAGACCACAGGGAAGGCAATATGCCCTTTTGCGCAGGAATTCAGAATACGATCAGGTCAGGGATCCGCAAAAGGAGGGAGTAAATATGTCAGGATTCATAGCCTCGGGCAGCTATGCAGCCGCAGCCACAGCTGCCGAGAAAATCACCGCAGTCAACGGTGCCGTCAACGGATTTGTATGGGGACTTCCCATGTTGATCCTGCTCGTGGGAACAGGCATTCTGATGACATGTCTGACCAGGTTTTTCCAGATCACGCATGTACGGCACTGGTTTTCCAAGACGATCGGAGCGATCTTCACAGACCGCCATGTCACCGCCCACACAGGCAAGGATGACAAGTCCATCAGCCAGTTCCAGAGTCTGTGCACCGCTCTGGCGGCGACGATCGGAACCGGCAACATCGCAGGTGTGGCAGCCGCCATCGTCTCGGGCGGACCCGGCGCCATCTTCTGGATGTGGCTGGTCTCCTTCTTCGGCATGATGACCAACTTCTCGGAAAACGTTCTGGGTATCTATTACCGCCGCAAAAACGAAGTCGGCGAATGGTGCGGCGGCGCAATGTACTATCTGCACGACGGACTCGGATCAAAGAGAGGCTGCGCGGGAATTGGCGCGGTCCTCGCCGTTCTCTTCAGCGTTTTCTGCACACTGGCCTCCTTCGGCATTGGCAACATGAGCCAGGTCAACACCATCAGCGCCAACCTGAACCAGGTATTCAGCATCCCGACCTATATCTCCGGAATCATTCTGATGGTTATCGCGGCCCTGGTCATCATCGGCGGCATTAAGCGCATCGCCGCGGTCACCGAGAAACTGGTTCCTTTCATGGCTGTCGCCTACGTCATCGGCGCACTCATCGTTGTGATCACCAATTTCGGACAGATGGGCGCGGTCCTGTCTTCCATCATCCGCGGAGCTTTCGCCATGAAGGCGGTCGGCGGCGGTATCACCGGATACGGCGTGCGTCTTGCCGTTACCTGGGGAATGAAGCGCGGTGTATTCTCGAATGAAGCCGGTCTCGGCTCTTCCGTCATGGTCCACTCCGCCTCCAATATCCGCGAGCCCGTCATGCAGGGCATGTGGGGTATTTTCGAAGTGTTCGCGGATACCATCGTCGTGTGCTCCCTGACCGCGTTCGCGGTTCTCTCCAGCGGTGTCGTCGACCTCAATACCGGCGAGATGATCTCCGATTCCGCCAGTACAGCCCTTGTGTCCGAGGCCTTCTCCACAGTGTTCGGCAAAGCAGGCAGCGCCTTTATCGCTTTCGCCATTCTGCTCTTTGCTTTTTCGACTGTGCTGGGCTGGAGCCAGTACGGAATGCGCGGATTTGAGTACCTCTTCGGTACAAAGTCGACCATCATCTATCGCGCAGCCTTTGTAATCTTTATTTTCATCGGTTCCACCATGAACCTGCAGCTGGCATGGGATCTGTCGGACACCTTCAACGGCCTGATGGCGATCCCCAACCTGATCGGCGTTCTCGCCTGCAGCGGAACCGTCTTTGCCGTGACCCGCAACTACGTGGACCGTGTGATCCACGGAAAGAACATCACTCCCATGTATTCCGCTCTGGACCACGTCCAGGATATGCATGAAAAAGAGATCCTCAGGAACAGGGAAATGATGCAGTCACAGGAAGCCCTCTCTGAATAAGTTCAGAATCCGGAATTAGTTCAGGACCCGCTCCGGATCCCTGCGCTTCGGATTCCTACGCT
>JAUNEM010000119.1 GCA_030525515.1 Eubacteriales bacterium | reverse complement strand
TCCCCACGCTCAAGAAACCTGCCGGCTATCTGTTTGAAGACAACCTGATACTCCAAGGGAATGGCGAAGCCATAGTTGAAGAGAGACCAGTCGACCTCTTTTTTATACACATAGTTCTCAGCATTCATATCTTATTCCTACACTCTAGCCGTTATTCACTAAGCTTAAATGTAAATCCTTCGCACTGACACATATAAACATTGCGATAGTACATTCTGTCATCAAATATGCGAATGTCATCTTCATGATATTTTGCAAATCCCATCTGCTCTGTCTCCAAACGATTAGCAAATACTTCTAATTATCTTCTTGCAATTATTACTTTGATTCTTGTACTTATAGGAGTTTGGGCATCGCACTCCTGACAGTTATAAATTACGCGTGTTCACCATTCTGTCATTCCGTCCTGCCATCTGGTCAAATGAGGCTTTCCCTCTGTAATCCATTTAAGAATGACCTCGGGGGAAGCGAAAACCGTTGGTTCATCACCATTATCCTCATATCTGCCATACCAGCCTGGACAGGTATCATCAAAGAGCCAATAAGGATTTGCGCTGCAGCGCATTACCAGCTTATCCAGTAACCCTTCTGTCACCGCAGCATCTTCTTTTTCCGCAGCTGCGTATTTGTTGACAGGGTACTCTATGAATTTTGCAAAGTCTCTCTGAGTAAGCGGTTTTCTGTTCTTTTTCAGCAAACCTTTACGAACTATATAGACTTTTTCCGAGCGGTCCTCGACAGGCATCATATAGTCGTCGGGATCATATTCTTCATTGTCATACCATTCGTCCTGAGCATTGTACTGTTCTTCTCTCAGCATTTTCATCCGCTGTTCAAACAGGTCTTTTTCCTGCTTTCTTTCTTCCGGCGTCGTACGATCATATTGCTGCTGTACGATATAGCATGCAGCCTTGAGCCCCAGCATTCTGATTAAAAGAGTCCTGGCTTTTTTGTAATATTTTTCCACATCAGGCTCTGATCTATATTTCTCTGCAGCAGCAATAAAGTCTTCATGCTGATGTTTGTAAATAAGGTTGATTATATTCAAACGTTCTTCAACGGGTTGCGGAGTTTCGATTTCATATGCTGTCTCAAATGGATTTCGTCTTGCGAATTCATTTAATTGCCGCCCTGTAAGGGTTGACGGATCAAAGCCCTCCAGATAAGCGGGAAAATCAAAATCTCTGATCGGTTCCTTTCCGGGAAGATCCGGTAATATGTCTTTTGTATTCATAAAACCAGGTACCTCGTCTTTGCTTCAAGGTATATTCAGTAAGAATAAAACTGTGTAAAGTGTCGTCTTGAATAATCATGTGCATATTACCGGTCTTCGGTCTTAATCAAAAAAGAACTTAAAAATGATCCGGCAAAATTCTCAATCAAAGTATCCTGAACGACATCATCCCGTCCTTTTCCTGATCATTTCCTTCGCCTTCTCCCTCCTCAGGCAGCCGTCTGAGCAGGCTTGAAAGGATCGCAGTGGATGCTTCTTCTATGGTCTCTCCTTCTGCCCCGCTTCCGGTAGGTTTCGTCCTCTCTGTTCCCTGTTTCGCTGTCTCTTTCTCCGTTTTTTTCTTTTTCGCCGTCTTCAATGTTTCTGCGGAAATCATTTCCGTACCCTCATCCGTCTGTGTCGTTCCGCCAGAGGTATTTTCTGTGCCTTCCTCCGCGGGAATTGCCTCTGTCAGGCTGGCTGCGAGTTTTTTCCATTCGGGGAAGTCGCTGCCGTCGATCGTGAGATGGCGGACGGTGCCTTCTTCGCCGGCATGGAGGGTGAGGCTGAGGGAGCCCTGTCCTGATTCCTTGATTGCGGGCAGCAGGAAGGAGGCGGCAAGTTCTTCTACGGCCAGCTGGCAGTTGGTGGCCTGGCGTCTGCCCAGGAACTGGTCCTTGCAGAATTTCTCCAGGGATCCCATCATGCCGTGGAAGTCCTGTTCGGTGACGGAGAGCCTGTAGTCCCAGTTCCGGATGCGGAAGATGAAATTTCTGGTGGCCTCGCGGCGGGGATGGTCGAAGATTTCCTCGGGGGTTCCCTCTTCGTAGATCTCGCCTTCGTTCATGAAGAAGACGCGGTCGGAAACGTTTCTGGCCAGGCGCATCTCGTGGGTCACGATCAGCATGGTCAGGCCGGTGCCGGCGAGGTCGCGGATGGCTGAGAGGACCTCGGAAACCATGGTAGGGTCCAGGGCGCTGGTCGGCTCGTCGAAGAGGAGGATCTTGGGGTGCATGGCCAGGGCTCTGGCGATGGCGACGCGCTGTTTCTGGCCGCCGGAAAGTTCGTCGGGATACTGGCGGGCCTTGTCCGCGAGTCCGACGCGGGCAAGCTGGTCCATTGCTTCCGCATAGGCTTCCTGAGGAGACTTTCCGAGCAGGCTCTGCTGGGGGACCATGATGTTTTCCACCACCATTTTGTGGGGAAAGAGGTTGAAGGACTGGAAGACCATTCCCATGCTCCTGCGGACTTTGGGAAGGTCGGCGGAGGGGTCGCACACATTGACGCCGTCCACGGTGACGGTGCCGGAGGTCGGGGTCTCCAGCCGGTTGATGCAGCGCAGCAGGGTGGATTTTCCGGTCCCGGAGGGGCCGATGATGCTGATCACTTCTCCCTCTTCGATGTCCGCGTTGATTCCTCTGAGCGGGACTGCGTTGTCATATTCTTTTTTCAGATTTCGGATCTCTATCAGGCTCATGCGTCCACCCCCTTAATCTTTCGTTGTTCGCGTTTGTCAGCCATGTGTTTTTCCAGAAGGGCTGCAGCCCTTTCCAGGCACCAGACCAGGACAAAGTAGATCAGGGCGATCGCAAGCAGGGGGAAGAAGGCTTCCATGGTCCTGCTGCGGATCAGGTCGCCGGCGCGGGTGAGTTCCACGACGGTGATGTAGCCCGCGATGCTGGTCTCCTTTACCAGGGCGACAAACTGTGAGACGAGGAGGGGTCTGTAGCCCCGCTCGGCCTGGGGGAGGATCAGTTCCCGGAAAGCCCGGTCTTCCGTATATCCGAGGGCCAGGGCGGCTTCTCTCTGGCCGGGGTCGATCCCCATGAGGGTGTTCCAGATCACGGCGAAGGCCCGGGCGGCGAAGATCAGTGTAAAGCCGATGATGGCGACAATGATCGCGGAGAAGGAGGTTTTTCCGAAAACAATGTAGTAGAGGACCATGAGGATGACGACCGCAGGGATACCTGCGACAAGGCTGCTGTAGATGCTGATCAGGCGGTTGACGACAGGAATGTCGCGGTGGCGGACAAATACCAGGCCGAATGCCAGGATAAGTCCGAAAAGGCCTGACAGCAGGGAGGTCACGACGGTGGTCTGAAATCCGGAGAGGACCAGCTTGTAGCGGCCTTCTCTGATAAAAGTCCTGTGAAAGCTTCTTTTCAGTCCCGCCCAGAAGCCTCCTTCGGTATCTGCCATTCCCTCGGACCGGACCATGAAGATGTAGGCGGCGGGATAGTATTCCACGAAATCGACGACTTCCTTTCGTTCGTCGGACACAACAATAGACCCTGTTCCAAGCAGGGCCTTTCCTGATTCGACCGAGGGCATGATCGACGCGAATTCCATTCCCGTGAAGGTAACGTGTACGTCCAGTTCCTTTGCCATCCGAAGGATGACTTCAATGTCAAAACCGCAGATTTTTCCGTCCGCGCCGCGGTAGCTCATGGGTGGAAGGGTGTCGCAGGCAGCGACCTTGACGGTGCCCGCGTCTCCCGGCCAGTCCTGTTCGGGGAGTGTCTTTGCGCTTTCATCCGCCCCGGTCCATTTTTCCCACATGTTCTCTATCTCTTCGTCGGGGATTTTTTCATAGGCGGCCTGCCATTTCCGGCGCTCCTCGCTGTTCTTTTTAAAGGCGAATCCGAAAGTTGTCTCGCCCAGTTTGTGCGGAAAAACAGCCAGTGACCTGTCCTGGTTGACCTGCAGGGCACCGACTGCGTTGTTCATGAGATATGCTTCTACTTTTCCGGCTTTCAGGGCAGTCATCAGATCTGTCGCTGAATTGAAGTAAAGGATCGAGCCCACCTCCGGGACTTTGCTCCGGATCAGTTCCTCGAAGGGCGCGCCTGTGATCATTCCGACCGCGCTCCCGTTCAGCTGTTCAAATTCTGTGTATTCCGGCTCTGCAGGCTGATCAGGCGCCGCATAGACCCGGGCGGCGAGCAGGCCGGTGAACAGGCATAAAAGTGCTGCCAGCGCGGTCAGACGCGGCAGCACTGTCTTTTTTACTCTGAATATCTGTCTGAACCTCATATATTGGAAACCTCATGCGGAATATCGATCCGCTCGATGGAGATCCTGGTGCCTGATTCCTGAGCTTTTTTCTCCTCGCCAATTGTCAGAATTGCCATTGTGATGTCCTGATTGAATCTGCGGGGACCGCAGCTGCCGGGATTCAGGTAAATGGTATCCCCATCCTGCACGCAGGAATAGCGGTGGCTGTGGCCGCTGATCACGAGGTCCGCGCCATGGTCCGCGGGAATCTTCCTCTTGATATGGGCCATATAGATCCTGCACCCGAAAAGGTTGATATTCAGGTGATCCGGTATTTCCTGTGCCCAGCTTCCCCTGTCGTTATTGCCGCGCACAACCGATACCTCCCTGATCTCTCTTAGTCGGTCCAGGATCTCAGGACTGGAAATATCACCGGCATGGAGGATGCTTTCGCAACTGCCGGCGATTTCAAGCACCTCCGGCCGGAGAAGATTGTGTGTATCTGAAATGACCGCGATTCTATGCATGCAGATCTCCTGTTGAAATCACGTGTGGATTTCAAAAGACTTAAAAAAATGAATCAGGATCTTCTAGAACTATCTTTTTTTTAAATTTCTTTTTTGAAATATCTTTCTGTGATTACTCAATCTCAATGATGTCTTTCGGTTTGCAGTCCAGATATTCACAGATGCGGTCAATGACCTTGTCTGTCACCAGCCTGCCCTTACCCATTTTTGAAACGGTCACGGGGCTGATTCCCACGTCATCGACCAGATTTTGTTTGCGCAATCCGTTCACTTTCAATAATTCCCACAATCCGCTATACGAGACCGTCATATCCTTCTTCACCTATCCTTTCCAAATTTTGCTTATACTCTGCGCCGGGAATTACATATGCAGGTAACTGCGGGTGCAGCGCAGGCATAGTGAATAAATATTATAAATAGTGTAACATTTTCCTGCGTTTCCTACTACACTCTATTGGAGAAGATCGGCAACAATTTTTGTATTTTGTAAATACAGGTCTCTTACAGGTGATTAGTTTTGGTTTGGTAAAACAGGTTCTTCACAGGTGATCCGTAACGGGTTTGTAGAAAAGGGGCCTTACTGGTGGTCCCTTCCGGGTTTGTAGAACAGGGGCCTTACTGGTGGTCTGTTCCGGGTGGATTTGGTGACATCAGGGCCGGATTTCAAAAACATCGATATGAGTGTTTTTCAGACGGTCTGCTGAAGGGCTTTCTGACCGGACTTCTGTCCCTGCCGTTCTCTCTCCGCCATCCGGCTCTGCAGGGTTCTCCCCGGAGTCTGCCCCGGCCGGTTTTTCTCCGCCATCCGGCTCTGAAGGGTTCTCCCCGGCGCCTGTCCCGGCCGGTTTTTCTCCGCCAGCTGTGGAAATGGCTTCCGCCAGTGCCGCCGCCTCCTTGTATTCAGCGGGTTCCTCTGCGATCTTGACCCCGCCCAGCCCGAGGATGATGTGCCGGCTTCTGTCATTGTCGGAATACATTCTGGAGATCAGTCTCTGATCCGGACAAAGCAGTCTGATCTTCCCGACCAGCAGGCGCATGGCCTCCTTCGCGATTCCATGATTCTGGTACTCGGGAGCAATATCGATTCCCAGCTCCAGGATTCCGGCTTCCGGGTGCTTCACCATACAGTTGCCTACATAGACAGCCTGCTCTTTTTTCTCTACTGCAAAGGCAATGACTGTGTCCGAAAAAAGGATCTCTTTCCAGATGAGTTCGTTTACTCTGTCCAGCTCATAGAGCGCAGGCATGGAGCTTATTGCTTTCAGAACCCTGAAGAAGTCGGACCGGTCCTCCCCGGTCAGTTTCCTCAGCCTGATATTGTTGCTTTCCGTAAAAATATTGTCTTTTTTTAGTTCATCTATAGTTGTCATAACGCCACCTCCGCTTAATTAAAGTGGATTATAGCATCTGCCCGGGCTCCCCCGTTGCCACCATTCTGGTGGGAATTCCCTCCTTTTTTCACTCATTTCCGGAGTTACGCTTTACCCGGGTGGGGAGAGCTGTCTTGTGATGATATGATTGTAAATCAGGCACCAGTCCCAAAAACTTCCCTCGGTGCGATGGCGTTATGGTGGCGTTATGATCGGTATGATGGCGTCATTGTGGTTATGGTGGCGTTATGAAGGCGTCATGGTGGTTATGGCGGTTATGACGTTATGGAGTTATATGGTTATGGTGGTGTTATGGCTGCAATCAGGGTTAATTGCGCAATCAGGCAATCTGGGGCGATGGGGCTATCGCCATAGACCTGTGCCTTGCCCTGCTCGATGAAGAATAAGCTCTTGCCCTGTTCAGACTAAAGAATTAAACTAGAGGCAGTCATTTTTTAAAATAATCATCTCGCCAGCAATACGGGGGAAATGAATATGAGACTTGTCAATATGACGTGTCCAAACTGCGGAGCTCAGCTTCAGGTCGATGTGGACAGGAAGCAGGCATATTGTGAGCACTGCGGCACAAAGCTCTTCATGCAGGACGACGTTCATCACATTGTATATGACAATGCGGAGGACGCCGGCTACAAATTCGAGAAGGGAAGGCAGCGCGCCCAGGAAGAGCGTGAGAGAAGAAACAGGCAGGGCAGGAGCATTCCTCCGCCTCCGCAGCCCCTTCCTCCCCCGCCTCCGAAGAAGAAAAGCAGGCTCTGGCTCTGGATTCTGGGCTGGATCATCATCTTTCCGGTTCCGCTGACTATCCTGTTGCTGCGAAGCAGGAGGTGGAGTCCCAGAGTCCGTTACGGGATCATAGCTCTGGCATGGGTCGTTTACCTCGGTTTAGCCATGTCCGGCAATAATAAGGATACCGATAACGGGGCAAACACAGACAGCGGGACGCATGTGGAAGAAAGCGCTGAGCGGGAAGGAGACCAGGATTCTGAACCGGCTTCGGACGAAGCAGACGGGGACTCCGGACTGGTTTCGGATCAGGATAGCAAAAGCTCCAACGAGGAAGCTGACGGGGATTCGGACCTGGCTGACAAGAGCTCCCAGAGGGAAGCTGACGGGGATTCGGATCTGGCTGACAAGAGTGCAGATGATGAACTGGACAAGTCCCTGGAAGAGACTTTAAAAGAGGTCGAGCGGGTCACGGAATCCATCAATCAGATGGCGGAGTCTCTCGACAAAATGACAACTCCTGTCGACAAAAGCACAGGGAACGCGGCAGTTCAGGAGCAGGAAACTGAGGATGTGGATTCGAAAGAAAAATCCCCGGATTCTGAGGAGGGGAAAGCCGTATCCGGTTCTTCCGGCAATTCCAAGGACAAGGCCAAAGGTACGGCCAAAGACAAAACCGGGGTGGACGAAAACGGCGTGACGCTCTCCTTTAAAGAAGAAGTAGACGCGTATGAGGAATTCATGAATGAATACTGCGATTTCATGGACCACTATGATTCGTCGGACCTTTCCATGCTGGCACAGTTCACGAAGATAATGGCAAAATACGCGCAGTACACAGGGAAGATGGAAGAAATCGATGAGAGCGAGCTTTCACCTGCCGATTCAGCCTACTATCTGGAGGCAAACACCAGGATTCTTAAGAGGCTGTCGGAAGTCGAGGTCGGAAACTGAGATCAAAA
>JAUNEM010000118.1 GCA_030525515.1 Eubacteriales bacterium | reverse complement strand
GTTCCGCCCTGTGCCGGCTGCTGCTGGGCAGGTGTTCCATCCTGTGCCGGCTGCTGCTGGGCAGGCGCTTCCGGGCCGGGCTGTCCGGGCACGCCGTTCAGTCCGTTCAGTCTGTCATTTGTCCCTTTCCTGAAAAAAGAACGTCTCTGCCCTCCGGGCATCTGCGTGCCGTTAAAGGGGTAGCCTCCCTGCGCGTTCTGCATCTCTGCAAGCTTTTTCTCCCGGCGTCTGCGCGCCCTGCGGGACGCTTTCACGATTGCGAAGATGATAAGGCCGAACATGATCAGGAAGGGGAAGGTCTCGACAATTCCCAGAATGAGGTCTCCCCAGAATTCCACGAAATCTGACACAGCCCTGGAGAAAGCTTTTTTCAGTTTCTCCCCATAGGAAATCTCGACGACCTGCTCTGAATATTCAAAAACCTCCTGCAGGCTGATATACACAGTGGAGAAGTTCACATCCCTGTCCATATCAGAGAGCTGGGTCTTCTCATCGTTGAGCTCGCGCTCCACATCGGTGAGCCTGGCTTCGACCGCGATCATGTCTTCCACGGTCTCCGCCTTTTCCATCATATCGAGCAGGCGCTTCTGCTCAATCTCAAGTGCCTTTCTGGAAGCCTCATGATTCGCGTACTTCACGCTTATGTTCCGCGCGTTGACGGAAGTGCTGGTTACCTGCCCGTCATTTTCCAGGTCCTTCATAAAGGCATCAAATTTGTCCGCCGGGATCCTCGCCGTCACATTCATGTTCCTGCGGGTCTTTTGGGAAGCCGATCCCGTCCTTTCTCTGTAGTACCAGTAGGGATCGTCGTTGGATGTGTCCTCAGACTCAATGAATCCGCCGTATTTGGTGATCTTACCGTGAATACTTTCGGCAGACTTGTCGTATTCAAGACTCTGCAGAGAAATATTCCCGGTATAAATAATCTTGCGGTTGGACGACTGTCCGTCCGCGGCGTCCCCGCTCTCCGTGCTTCCGGATTCGCCTTTGCCCGACAGCGGCGAGCCTGCCCCTTCGGCACCTTCCGCCTCCGCGGTCTCCTCCGCCTTGTAATCTTCCTCATCTGACTCTTCGATTTCGTCCCAGGAAGCGGACTCCGCCTCCGCGGCTGCGTACCCTTCCTCCGCAGGGGCATATGAGCCGGAGCTGCTGTCCTTTGAAGCCCGGCCGCAGGCTGTCAGCAAAAAGATCACTGCAAAAATACAGACAGCAGCCTTTCCCCAATGCCCTTTCATATATCTGTTCTCTGTCTCTTCCCTGAACACCTTTTTCATAATCATTACCTCGCTCTTTCCGACCATGCCGGAACACACAAGTGCTCAGGCATGGTCAAGGCGAATCCTGCCTTTTAAAGCCCTTTGTATACCGTCTTTGAAATTGACGACATCCTGTTGACATCAATGGATGTTCGTACTCCGGGATAAACATCCGGAGCGCTTCGCGCAAAGGCATCCCCTGCCGCGCAAGTATTTTCCTTTTTCCGCCCGGTCTTTCGATCACTCGAAGATCCGGTTATCTGAACAGACGCAATTCACGCCTGCAGGTTACCGCCGGACACAAAAAAGAAGACCTGTCCTTCCTGCGTCTTGCTGTCAGACCAGGAATGACGGCCTTCTTGTTATCCTCAATCAGGATACCTGTTGTCTATCTCTTTGATCGTCGGTCCGATCCATCAGTCTCCTTCATTGTCTCTCGTATCGATTCCGGATACAGTAGACACCGCGGCCACAATTCCCATCAGAACCGCAATCAGTGCCATAAAACAGATCGAAGCAACTCCAACAACAACACCAAATTCCATGTCTACCTCCTCCGCCGTCCTGCGGCTTGTTTGAATTCATTACACATTTTCCCATACACAGAGCAAAAAAACAACCTCCTGCACTCAAAAAGAGCGTATACGGCAATTAATAAAATGTATATAAAAAAAAGACTGTACCGGACGGGGGTAAAAACTGTACTCCCCCGGCAGGATCCCGCTTCCGTCCCGCCGGGGAAGTTATTTTCAAAAAAAATGTTCCAGCGATTACAGAATCCCGCTTCCGGTCCCGCCGGGGAAATATTTCAATAGCAATTATTCCAACGATTACGGATTACAGCGGTCATTCCATTGAGGCGAGTGCCTCGCGGTTCTTCTCCTCGTGCATGTGCTCCATGGCGAGCTCATCCTCGATCGTTACAGAGCATCCGCCCTCTACAAAGTACTGGCGGTACCAGACCAGGAATGTATAAACGGTCCAGATATGCCTGCTGTAATCCTCTCTGCCGGCATAGTGGGCGTCAAGCAGCTTCATAAGCTGATCCGTGTGGAAAAAGAGCTCCGCCTCGCCGCTTAGGAAAGCCTCTTTCACGATGTTGTAATATTTATCCTGACGCAGCCAGATGCGGATGGGAACCGGGAATCCCAGCTTCTTTTTCTCCGCCGCCGCGGCAGGCATATAGCGGTGTGCCGCCTCCCTGAAGGCGGTCTTGGTGTTGGTATCACTGATCTTCTCACTGAGCGGCAGGTATTTCGCGATATTGTAAACCCCCCGGTCCAGGAAGGGTACGCGGCTCTCGAGGCCGTGGGCCATGCTCATTTTATCCGCCTTGAGCAGAATATCGCCCTGCAGCCAGAAATTGAGGTCAATATACTGCATCTTCTCGGGATCCGAGAGGGTGCGGACCTTCTTGTAGAAGGGCGCCGTCAGGGTTTTCGGCTCCGAGTGCGCTGTCGTATGTTTCAGGACCCTGTTCCTCTGCTTCACAGTGAAAATATTGGCATTTCCGATGAAGCGGTCCTCCACCGGCCTGGCTCCGCGCATGAGGAATCCCTTGCCCTTGGGATGGCCGGGAATCTTTGAGACCGCCGCTGCCGCCGCTCTGCGGACACCAGCCGGCAGTTTCTGGTAGCCTTCCAGCGAGAGGGGCTCGTGGTAGATCACATAGCCGCCGAACAGCTCGTCCGACCCTTCTCCGGAGAGAATGACCTTGACATGTTTCGAGGCCTCGCGGTCCACAAAGTACAGAGCCGCCGCGGAAGCGTCCGCCAGGGGCTCATCCATGAAATACTGGATCCTGGGGTATTCCTGCCAGTACTCCTCGGTGGTGATGATCTTGCTGTAGTTTTCGATCCCGACTTCTTCAGAGAGCGCCTTCGCGTAGGGAATCTCATTATATTTCTCATAGTCGAAACCGACTGTAAAGGTCTTCGCACCCTTGAAATTCGCGGCGACATAGGACGAATCCACGCCGCTGGACAGCAGGGAGGCGACCTCCACATCGCTGACCATATGATAGCGGATCGACTCCTGCACCGCGCGGTCGATCTCATTTACGACCCGTTTGTGGGCGGCGGCATCCGCCGCCTTCCTTCTCTCACGCTCTGACAGCATTCCGCCTGTCTTCCCCGCCGGCAGACCTGCCGCAGGGAAATCCTCTTTCCCGGAACCCGCTTTCCAGGAAGTCTCAGGACCGGCAGCCGTACCGGAGGTTTTCCTCCTGTCGGGCACGCCCGCCATCTTGTTCGCATTCCGGATCAGGGCTCCGGCCGCCTCCGCCGCTGTGGAGGCCGCTTCTTTCACAGCACCTTTTTCCCTCCGGGCGCGCGGTGTCAGCATGGGATCAAAGTAACGCGTGACCTTTACCTTTCCGTTTCTGAGCACCATATAGTGTCCCGCCGGAAGCCGGTAGATTCCGCTGAAAAAAGTCTCCGGAAGGACCGAGTACTGGAAGGACATGTACTGCTCCAGTGCCTGCAGGTTCACCTTTTTCTTATAAAGAGGATATTCCAGGATACTCTTGATCTCGGACCCATAGACAAAGCTGCCCTTGATCTCCGCGTAATAAAAAGGCTTGATCCCGAACATATCGCGGGCGGCAAAGAGTTCCTTTGTCCGTGTGTCCCAGATGACAAAGGCAAACATTCCTCTCAGCCTGTCCAGAATCTTTGCTCCGTACTCGCTGTAGCCGTGCAGGAGTACCTCCGTGTCCGAATTGGTACGGAACTTGTGTCCCTTGATCCTCAGGACCTCCCTCAGTTCCCGGTAATTATAAATCTCTCCGTTAAAAGAGATGACCAGTCTTCCGTCCTCTGTCTGCATGGGCTGATCTCCGCCCTTCAGATCGATGATGGAGAGACGCCGAAAGCCCATAGCTATCTCTTCATCCATAAATGTTCCGGCGCCGTCCGGCCCTCGATGGATGATACGGTTCATCATATTCGTCAGGACCGGTTCACGATCGACATCGTTTCCGGTAAATCCGCAGATTCCACACATAATAGGACAACCTCCTGTCTCGCAGTTTCCCCTTTTAGCAGATTATGCGGATATAATAACAGATTCAAGCCAGATTGCAATGTTCATCCTCCCTTTGGAGCATTGATTCCTGTGATATTTTTGTGAACTGGCCGGACCGCCCGTTTCCGTGCCCATTGAGGCATTTTCAGAAAGCCGGAAAAACTTTTGGAACCCGGAAGAACTTAGAATATTAAAAAAAGCGGCCTTTCGCCGCCAGTTTCCCGCATAAAAAACACATCAAGAGAAGGGATGCTGAACGGCTTCTTTACGCCTTTTTGTTCAACATCCCTTCTCAGGAATTCTTGTCCAATGGTTTGTACCTCCGTATTCTGTTTTATTTTAATAGTTTTTTGATTCGCTGCAATTCTTTTCTGCTTTATTTCCCTCCTGCATTTCTCGTCTGCAGATGGTACCCGGAATTCTTTTCATCACCAAGATCGGGATGTGCTGATTCACTTTTCACGGAAAAAGTTATGCAGTTCCTCTTTTCAGATCATCCGATATTACAGATTTATTAATCTTCTTCTATAAAATTACAGTTGTTCAAATGTTCTGTAAAATCATCTGACTGACTAATCACTTCAATGGATGAACAAAACAAGTGAATCTGTAATCTTCCCGAAAAATCAACCGCGGGGGCTACATCCCGTCAGCCAACTTCTCTTTTAGGAAAATCTATATAAATCTAGTCTTGCAATCCTGCCCCTTAACGAACTCTCTGCAGATACCGGATTATCTTTCATACGAACTTTATAGAGCCGAAACTTCTTAGATAATTGGTCCGTACCTTCCTTTCCTGGATTTCAATAGTACAGTCAATAAAGTCGGTAAACTAATTTGGTGGTGGAAATTTAGTTGTACTTTGGACCGTACCTCCTTTGCCCAGATTCCTCGGGTTACAGTCAGATCAACCGGTAAAACTGGTCAGATCATATGGTAAATAAAATACTTCAAGACGTTTACAATTAACAGTTCCTCGACTTAGTTACTAGCTTCAATCGACGATCGTATTTGTTATACCCGGGTAACGTCTATCTCTTTGATGTGTTTATTATACCATTTTAATCTATATTGTCAATAAATTTATCGTTTAAATTTCTAATTGTTCTAAATTTCAGAAAATTTAGAACAATTTTGAACAGCCTTTTGACACGGATTCCAGTCATTCCAGGCAGTCTTTTGATACTGTGCCATGCCCTGTTCCCTGCCGGCCGGCTGCACAGTAAAGCCCCCCTCGAACAAGCAAAAAAAGGAAGAGCAGCCCGCCGGCTTGTGTCCGGCGGACGCTCTCTTGTACACTCCAAATTATATCCGGTTAATGTTTCCGGTTATGTATCGGATCCGGTTTATCTTAGATCTGATAGCCTACGCTCTTGAGGTAGTCTACGCTGGCCTTGATGTCGCGCAGGGATGTCTCCTGATTCCGGGGATCGCGCTCCTGCTCGATGGTGATGTAGCCGCTGTAGCCGATCTCCTCGAGGGCAGTCTTGATGGCGGGATAGTCCAGGGCGCCTGTGCCGACGGGGCACATGGTTCCTTCGCCGCAGCCGTCGAAGAAGCGGATGTGCTTGCCCATGACGGACTCGTAAACCTTCTGGTCGACATCCTTGAAGTGGACATAATCCAGAACGTCGGCATATTTCTTGAGATACTCCACGGGATCCATGCCGCAATAGTAGAGGTGGCCGGTATCAAGGCAGAGGCCTGCAATCTCATAGGGCATGTCCTGCACATAGCGGGCGATCTCATCGGAAAACTCGATGTAGGTGCCGGAGTGAGGGTGGATCACGGGACGGACGCCCCAGCTGTTGGCGCGCTCGCAGATTGCGCGGACATGGCTCATGAACTGCTTCCACTCCTCATCGTTCATGCGGGGTGCGCGGTCATAGTGGCCGGCATTGAAATCACGCTCATCGTGGCCCCAGTCCATAACGGTCATGTAGGGAGTCGGGAACTTCTGGCCTTCCATAACAGGAAGCTTGGGGAGCCTGGGATCTGTGATCAGCCTGCAGATGTTGTCCACTGCCTCGAGGACAGAGGGCTGATTCGCGGGATCGACCAGATCATGGAAAATGGTTCCTGCCACGATTGCCAGCTGATTCTTCTCAAGTTCAGCCGCGACGACTTCCGCGTCGATGGGCATGTAGCCGTAAGGTCCGAGCTCGATCGCAGTGTAGCCTGCCTGATGTGCTTCGGAAAGGACTTTTGTCCAGGAAGGAAGATAGGGATTCTCGGGATTATCTACGCCCCAGCTCGCCGGAGCACCGCAAATCTGCATAGCCATCTGAATTACCTCCTCGTATTTTCTCGTATTCTCTCAAATTTTGTCAATTCTGTCCCGCCGCCCGGCCCCTGGCACCCGGCCGGCGGCAGTTTTATTTCGGACCGCCCGGCTCAGCGGATATCCCGCTGGCCGGCGGCATTTTTGTACTTACAGAGTTTTTTACCACTCTACCCAGACGCTGTTGTTTTCAGCGGACTCGACGCACTTCTCAAGCCACTTGACGCCCTGAGCGCCAGCCTCAACATTGGGATACCAGAAGTCGCCGTACTCGCTGGTGTCTGCACCGCTCATCGCGACTGCGAATCTTCTGTAGAGGTTGCTCCATGCCTCGAACAGTCCCTCTGCATGGCCGCCGCCGATGCGGTCTTCCACGCGTGCTTCGGGATACAGATAGCCTGCGCCGCGCTCCAGAGTGCGGACGGGCTCGCCTTCGATCTCGTAGCTCATCTGGTTGGGACGCTCGTCATCCCACTCGATGGAAGCCTTGGAGCCGACGATGCGGATCTTGTGGCCGTGGCGGGCGCCGCAGTTGATGGAGCTGGACCAGCAGTAAACCTGCGCGCCGTCCTGGACACACTCGGTGCCTTCCAGGTCCATGATCGTGAAAGCGTTGTCCTCAAGCTGACGTCCCTCGATGAATGCCTGCTTGGTGCAGAGAACCTTGCGGATCTTCATGTCCGGGATCATTGCCTCGATGAGGTAGAGGGGATGTGTCCCGACATCGCCCATGGCGAAGGAGATGCCTGCCTTGGAGGGATCAAAGCGCCATTTTGCGGCGGGATTGGTCTCCTCAAGTTTAACGTTGTATGCGCCGAAGGCGAAGCTCATGTTGATGACGCGGATCTGGCCCAGGTCGCCATGCTTGATCATCTGGCGGGCCTGCTGGATCATCTGATGTCCGGAATATCCGTATGTCACACCGACAATGCGGTTCTTTGCCTTTGCAAGAGCGACCAGCTCTTCAGCCTCTGCATAGGTGAAGCAGACGGGCTTTTCGCAGACTACGTGGAGGCCTGCTTCCAGAGCAGCCTTTGTGATTGCGTAGTGTGTGCCGTTGGGAGTTGCGATGGAGACTGCCTCGATGCCGTCTTCGCGCTTGGCTTCCTCTGCGAACATAGTCTGATAATCGGGATAGCAGCGATCGGGATCAACGCCCAGTTCCTGGCCGAAAGCGATGCCGCGCTCGGGATTGATGTCAAATGCGCCTGCGACAAGCTTGAAGTTGTTGTCGCGCTGTGCGGAAGAACGGTG
>JAUNEM010000314.1 GCA_030525515.1 Eubacteriales bacterium | reverse complement strand
TGATCCGTTTGGAGATCGATACCGCGCCTGACAATGAGTTAGATGGGGCTGCGCTCGGAAAAAACGGAGCTGTACCTGAGAAAAACGGGGCTTCACCCGGAAGCAATATGGCTGTACCCGGAAAAAACAGGCCTCTTGCCAACAGCCCGCCCGTATCCGGAGTTTATCGAGAGTTGCAAGGTGAGTACCGCTACCACACACCCCACAGCTGCCGCCACACCTTCAGCAGGCTGTGCGAATCTTATGGCGTAAGTGAAGCCGACCGCAAGCGCATGCTGGGGCACAGCTTTGGGAATGACATCACAAATGGTGTCTATGGGCACCGCAGCGTGGAGGAGCTACGGGCTGAGATTGAGAAGATCAAGGTACCTGAGATGTGACAACAGCAACACGAACAGGAGCTGTATACATCTTGCGCTACGCAAGAATGTGGATACTATCCAAAGTTATTACATGAGCAGGAAGAGTTCCTGCCTGACGGAAGCTCTTTTGAGAGAAAAGAGGTGACCTACCTATGACGGATCGAAAAGTTCATACACCATTTGAACCCGTGAATGCAATTGCAATTCAGGCCGGAAGTATCTCCCCGCTATGGAGGAAACACTTTCGGCCTGTTTTTTGTTTTTCCGGGATAATTTTTTTCAGAAAGACGGATTTGGATATTTTTGACTTCCCTGGATCATTCGTTTTTCAACTCCCTGGAATTCTTCTTTTTCCGACTTCCGGGAAGTGTCTTTTTTTCAGAAAGCAGGAATCTGGATTTTTTCGATTTCCAGGGATAATTCTTTTACGGAGCGGTGTCCGTAGACGCCGTTGGTGACGTCATTCCCGAAGGAGTGGCCCATCATGCGTCTGCGGTCGGCTTCGTTGACACCGTAGGACTCGCACAGGCGGCTGAAGGTGTGGCGGCATGAATGGGGGGTGTGATATCTGAAGTTTGAGAGAGCATCCGTCTGAGTACCTTCGAGGGGATCACTTCCGGGCACGGTGTCTATTCCAATCTCCTCCAGCATGGCCTTCATATCATCCCGAAAGCGGTTTCTGCTCTTTCCGCAGAGATAAACGGGCTGTCCGTGGCTGTTCAGGGTCTTTTTTACCAGAGGGAGGATTGCGCTGTGAATGGGGACGATCCTGTTCTTACCGGCTTTTGTCTTCATTCCGCCCATGAAATAACCTGTTGTCCCGTCTTTGCTGAACACTGTTTTCATGTCATTTTCACGGGTAAACTCGCTGATTCTGAAGCCCGAATAGCACATGATCAGAACCATGTTTACGACCGGATCATTCTGGTGCTTCCAGAGGATCTGAAGCTCATCGTCTGTGAAGTCCTGGTGGTGAATCTCCTCGGCGGTGAAGGGCATGACCACATATTTACCATACTCTTTCGTGCATAATTCGCGCGGATAAGCGAAGCGGTAGAGCTGCCTGATCAGTGTGACCAGGTCTGTGACAGAGGAACGGCTGTAGCCGCCCACTGCTGTCCGGTTGACAAGATTCTGCAGTTCAATGACGCTGACCTCATCCAGGGTCCGGTCAAAAAGAGGTGCCAGCTTCCTGCATGCTGCGGCGGTGGCACAGCGGCTGGAATGTGAGAGGCGCCGCGCGGCGTTGGGACCGTATTTGAAATCATAAAAAGCCCGGTAGACTTCCCGTATGGTGGGAATCCTCTTTTCCTGAGGCGAGTCGAAATCCCTTGTGGTTGGCAGACCTTTTCCCTGAGCAGGCTCGAAATCCCTTGTGGCGGGCAGGCCTTTCCCTTGAGCAGACTTGAAATCCCTTGTGGCGGGCAGGCCCTTTTCCTGAAGCAAGTCGCTGCCTGAAAGGCTGTTCCAGAGCGAATCCTCGTTGGCCTGCTTTGTCAAAATAGTCCTTTCATCAGGCACGACATCCTGCGAATCTGACATTTCAAAATAGTCTTCCCCAGGGTCTTCCGCAGGGAATCCTTCCGGTGAAGATACTCTCCCCAAGGAGCCTTCCGGTAAT
>JAUNEM010000117.1 GCA_030525515.1 Eubacteriales bacterium | reverse complement strand
GGGCATTTCGGACTTTGCGGAATCAACGGGCCTGTCATCAGACTTGTCATCGGGCAGGGCATGCCCCTCCCCCTCTTCTGCCTTTCGGGAAGCCAGATAAGCGGAGAGAACCTTTCCGATCTCGCTCTTTTTGTTGTTGCCGATGATCAGATCGACCGCGTCATCTTTTTCCACGCGTTCGGGATCGGTCTCCACGTAGCAGCCGACCGCGATGACGACGGCATCGGGGTTCTGTTTTTTCGCGCGGTGCAGCATCTGCCGGCTCTTCCTGTCCGCGATATTGGTCACGGTGCAGGTGTTGACGACATAGATGTCCGCCTTGTCCTGAAAAGGGACTTCTTCGTATCCCTCATCTCTCAGGATCTGCCGCATAATATCCAGTTCATAGCTGTTTACCTTACAGCCCAGATTGTGAAATGCTACCTTTTTCATTGACTTTTATTTGTTCGGATTTTATATTTAAGATGATTGACAGCAGCCGGCCGGGCTGGTTTGCAGCTGTCTGTTATTTTACAGAAACAAGCCCTCGCCATTTTTACACAGCAGGAAAGGATAATGATTATGAAAACTGTTTCGATTTCCCTCAACTCCATCGATAAGGTCAAGTCTTTCGTCAATGACATCACCAAGTTCGACAACGATTTCGATCTCGTCTCCGGACGTTATGTCATAGATGCCAAGTCCATCATGGGTATTTTCTCTCTGGATCTCTCCAAGCCCATCAACCTGAACATCCAGGACACTGAAGACATGGACGAGATTCTCAAGGTCCTTGAGCCCTATATCATCAAATGATGTACCTGCGGACGACACTTTGTGTCAGCCGGGGCCTCACGAGACTCAGCAGCCTCGCAGAATAATCTGCCCTAATCTGCCCGGCGGGTATCCCCGGGCATCATTATTGTGACCAATACCGGGTATCTTTTTTATCGGGTATCATTTTATAACGATTATTTTTATAATGATTACGCGCGTACCGGTGCTGCACCGGCACGCGCTGTTTTGTTTTTTCAGCTTAATCCAGCGGCGGCTTTTTTACTGGCGGGAGCTGTAGCTGCTGATATTGATGATGTCATCATTGGCGATCGCGCGCTCGACCATCTCGTCGATTTTCTCATCGAGGTTGTGCTCGTGCTTACGGATCACTTCGGCCCTGGGTTTGGTCACGGGATGCTTGGCGACGAAAATGGTGCAGCAGTCCTCGTAGGGGAGGATGGAGGTATCGTAGGTGCCGATCTTTTTGGACACGCGGACGATCTCCTCCTTGTCAAAACCGATCAGAGGACGGAAAACGGGAAGTGTGCAGACTTCATTGGTCACCGCCAGAGCTGCCAGGGTCTGCGAGGCCACCTGGCCGATACTCTCACCGGTGATGAGGCCAAGGCAGTCGTTTTCTTTTGCCAGGCGTTCCGCGATGCGCATCATGTAGCGGCGCATGATGATCGTCAGTTCGTCATGCGGGCACTGCTCGTAAATGTAGAGCTGAATCTCGGTAAAATTGATGTTGTGCAGGCGGATCGGGCCGGTGTATACGGAAATCTCCCGCGCCAGGTCGACGACCTTCTGGAGAGCGCGCTCACTGGTATAGGGCGGAGCGTTAAAATACACTGCGTCGATCCGGACGCCGCGCTTGGCGATCATATATCCCGCCACCGGAGAGTCGATTCCGCCGGAGAGAAGCAGCATGCACTTGCCGCCTACGCCGACCGGGAGGCCGCCGGGGCCGGGAATGACCTGGGAGTAGATGTAAAGTTTCTCACGAATTTCCACACACAGAGTGATTTCGGGGGTATGGACATCCACGGACAGGTTGGGGCAGGCCTCGAGCACTGCATGTCCGAGTTCCGCGTTGATCTCCAGAGAGTCTTGAGGATATTCCTTGTTCATGCGGCGTGTGCGCACCTTGAAGGAGTGCTCTCCGTCCGGATATTCCTCCCGCATAAAGGCCGCAGCTGTTTTGGAAAGCTCCTCCAGAGGCATGAGATCGTGGACTGCGACGGGGCAGATCCCCCAGATTCCGAAGACGTGGGAAAGGGCTTCCGTGGCCTCGTCAAAGTCAAAATCACTTCTGGCCTCCACGAATATTCTGCCGTAGGTGCGGATCACGTTAAACTGACCTTCACAGGGACGGAGAGCGATCCGGATCTGCCTGACAAGTGCCTCTTCAAAGACGTGGCGGTTCTTGCCTTTGATGCCGATCTCGGCGTATTTAATCAAAAATGCGTCATATTTATTCATTTTTATCTCCTGACAAATTTTCTGAGAAAAGGCACGATTTCAATGACAGCGTCGGCTGCCCGGTCCATCTCCTCCATGGTGTTCATGACGGAGAGGCTGATCCGGATGGAATTGTCCATCTCGGAGGCCGGTGTCCCGATGGCCGCCAATGTTTCCGAGAGATGGGGTCTGTTGGAGGCGCAGGCGCTTCCGGAAGACACATAAATCCCCTTGTCCTCGAGGGCGTGGAGCAGGACCTCCGCGCGGACACCTTTGATACGTACGCTCAGGATATGGGGGGCTGCTGTCTCATCGGTTCTGCCGTTGAAAGCCAGGTCCGGAATTTCCCCGAGACGTTCGATCAGGCGGTTCTTCATGGCAAAAAGCTTTTCGCGGTCCTCGTCCAGGTTTTTACACAGGATCTGCGCTGCCAGAGCCATGCCGGCGATCCCGGGGACATTCTCCGTTCCCGACCGCATTCCGCCCTGCTGTCCGCCTCCGAAAAGGATGGGCTCCAGGCGCACACCGTCGGCCACATACAAAAAGCCCATTCCCTTGGGGCCGTGGATCTTGTGTCCGCTTGCCGCGAGCAGGTCGATGTGCATCCTTTTGGGCAGAATGAGGCTCTTTCCGAATCCCTGGACGGCATCCACATGGAAAAGAGTCCCGGGGTTGGCTGCCTTGACCGCCGCGCCGATCTCGGCAATGGGCTGGACGGATCCGATCTCGTTGTTGGTGTGCATGACTGAAACAAGAATCGTATCGGGACGGACCGCAGCTGCCACCGCTTCCGGAGAGACGATGCCGTCTCTGTCGACTCCCAGGCGCGTGATCTCAAATCCCATGGACTCGAGATGTTTCATGGCCTCCTGGACCGCGGGGTGTTCGATCACCGTGGTGATCAGATGTTTTCCGCGGCGCTGTGCCGCCAGGGCTCCCCCGATGATCGCCAGATTGTCGGACTCCGTCCCGCAGGAAGTAAAATACAGGTTCTTTTCCCGCACTTTCAGGATTCCGGCGAGGATTTTTTTCGCCTCCGCGACGCGGCGCTCGGCAGTCACGCCTTTGTGATGCATACTGGAGGGATTTCCATAATCCTCCAGATAAATTTCATTCATCAGGGCAGCGACCTGGGGAAAGCACCGGGTAGTTGCGGAATTATCAAGGTAAATTTCTCTCTTTTCGTTCATAAACTTCTCTGTTTCTCCCGGGCATCAGAATGTCCGGCCCGCCAGGGGTCTGTTGCAGTTTCTCTCTCCATTCCTGTCACAATTCAAAGCGGTAGGTCAGAAAAGCCAGGAAGGCCAGCGCGGCCGTCTCTGTCCGCAGGATCCGCCTGCCCAGGGAAATGGTCTTCGCCCCTCTTGCAACAGCGGCCTCAACCTCCGATTCCTCGAATCCGCCCTCCGGACCGACGAATACCGCGACGGTCTGTCCGGGCTGCAGGTTCTCGATCAGCGAACGTGTTCCGCTCTCTTTATCCTCCGCCATGGCCTCGTAGGGAAGCAGGATCACGTCAGCGCGGGAGGCGGCATATTCCAGGGCCTCCTTCATCGACAGGATGTCCTGCACCTGCGGGATCACGGCCCTTTTGCTCTGTTTTGCCGCGGATTCCGCGATTGCCTGCCAGCGGGCGGTGCGCTTGCGGCGCTTGTCGCCGGTCAGTTTGACGATGCTGCGGTGCATCTCCACCGGGATGATCTCCGCGGCGCCCATCTCCACACTCTTCTGGATGATAAAATCCATCTTGTCGGATTTGGGCAGTCCCTGAAAGAGCAGCACCCTGACAGGGAGCTCCGATTCCGACTCTTTTACGGACAAAAGCCGGCAGTTCACCTGCGCGTCGGTAAATGAGACGATTTCAAAAAGATATTCCTCTCCGCCTTCATCTCCGGTGCGCACGGTCAGTTCTTCGCCCGGATGCATGCGCAGAACGTTCCTGATGTGGTTGTAATCGCTGCCGCCGATCGCGAGCAGACCGTCCCGCATGGCGGAAACATCCGCGAAAATCTGTACCATACCTGTGATCACAGCCTCCTGTCCGCTGAAACACAATGTCTGAAGCGATGCCCGAAGTGACATTTCAAGCGATATTTTATGATATCTGAAGTGATGCCTGAAGTGACATCCGACGCTATATCCGAAGCTATATCTGAAACGTCTGAAACAATATCAGAAGCGAAACAATAACAGAATTGCCTGAAGTGATATCTGAAGCGATATCTGAAGGCGTCAGGCCTTTTTCCTGCCGACCACGCAGCACCACTCGCCCTGTTCGGTCATGCCTGTGACCTCGAGTCCCGCCGCGCTCATGGCTTCCTTCACGCTCTCCGCGCGCTCGATCAGGATTCCGGAGGTGATGTAGACCGCGCCGGGCTTCATGCAGCGCACAGCCTGAGGAGTCAGCGGGATCAGGACGTCAGGCAGAATGTTTGCAAGCACGACGTCGTATCGCTCCTCGCCGACCTCTTTCTGTACTTCCGGATCGTCGATCAGGTTTCCGAGGATCACCTTAAAGAGGGCCGGGTCCACGCCGTTGGCCGCGATATTGTCTTCGATGGCAGGCGCCGCACAGGGATCGAGGTCTGTGCCCACAGCGCTCCTGATCCCCAGCTTGAGTGCCAGAAGCGCAAGGATTCCGCTGCCGGTCCCCACGTCCAGAAGGACTGTGTCGGGAGTGATGTATTTGCGGAGCTCGCGGATGCAGAGCTGTGTCGTCTCATGCATGCCGGTCCCGAAAGCTGTCCCGGGATCGATGTGGAAGACCAGTCCGGGAACCTTTTCCCTTCCGTTCTCCATCACCTTCTCAGGCTCTTCCCAGGAGGGGATCACCAGCACATCGTCGATCCAGAACTGGTGGAAATACTGTTTCCAGTTGTTGATCCAGTCGATGTCCTCAGTCTCGTCGATGGTGACAGTGCCCTCGCCCACGTCGCAGAAAGCCCGGATCTCTTCGATCTTTGCCGTCATTTTTTCACGGACCTCCTCGGGGGTCTGCAGTGTCTCGTCCACCACAAGCTTCCCGTCTTCGGTCTCCTCGAGGAAAAAGCTCAGAACGGCGGTCCCGTCATCCGCGGGTCCCTCGGGCAGGATATCCACAAACATCTGCTCCTTTTCGGCTGCCGTCAGCGGGACGTTGTCCTCGATCTGGGCACCGCTCAGACCGATGTCCTCCATAAAACTGATCAGTATATCTTCCGCTTCGGTCCTGGTCCGGACCCTGAATCTCATCCATTTCATTGGAAATCAGTACCTCCTGATCTTCCTGTTTTTTATCTTAGCCGGCTTTTTCATTTTTATTCTTTATCGCGCAATCCCCGCGGCTTCAATCGCGGGTTCCGCGCGCAACAGGGATACCCGCTTCATCATAGGTACAATCCCGCGGCTTCAGTCGCGGAATCCGCACGCAAAGAGGGAAACCCGCTTCATTGTAGGTACAATCCCGCGGCTTCAGTCGCGGGATCCGCGCCACGCAAAGAGGGAAACTCTTCATTCCCTGACGCAAAATTGTCAGGAGCATTGTCTGCCCCTGACAAACACCGATTCCTTATTTCTCCCAGAAGCGCTTCTTTTTCTTTTCTTTATGTTCTTCCTGCTCGGGCTTGACGTCTTTGCCTCCCGCGCGCTCCGCAGCTGTGAGGGAATCACCCGTGAGCTGGTCATACTGCCGCAGGAGTTCCTTCGCTTCCTTGCTGAGCTTGGTGGGAATATCCACCACAAATGTGACATAGTGGTTGCCGCGGATCTCCTTGTTGCGCAGGGTGGGAACACCCTTGTTCCTGAAGCGGACCTGTGTGCCGGTCTGGGTGCCGGCCTTGATGTCGTAAACGATCCTGCCGTCCACGGTATCGATCATGACGCTGCCGCCAAGTGCCGCGATGGGGTAGGAAATTTTGACAATCGAAAAAATATCAAATCCGTCTCTCTCAAAGGTCTCATGAGGGGAGACGATGACTTCCACCAGAAGGTCTCCGCGGGGGCCGCCGTTGATGCCGGGTTCGCCTTTTTCACGGATCCTGACGCTCTGTCCGTTGTCAATTCCCGCGGGAATGGTGACATTGATGGTCTTGCGGTTGGTGATATAGCCGGTGCCGCCGCAGTCGGCGCACTTGTCCTTGATGATCTTGCCGGTGCCGCCGCAGTCCGGGCATGTCTGGACATTTCGGACTGTGCCGAAGAAGGACTGCTGGGTGAAGACGACCTGGCCTTTGCCTCCGCACTTGGGGCACATCTGGGGAGAAGTTCCCGGCTTGGCGCCCGTTCCGTTACAGGTAGGGCAGGGATCCTTGAGATTGAGAGTCAGCTCTTTTTCAGTGCCGAAAACGGCCTCCAGGAATGTGATCCGCACGCTGGTGCGGATGTTGGATCCCTTCATGGGACCGTTTGAAGGTCCTCTCGAACGGGAACCGCCGAACATTCCGCCAAACAGATCGCCGAAAATATCCGAGAAATCAGCGCCTGTAAAGTCAAAGCCGCCTGCCCCGAATCCGCCGGTGCCGTCAAACGCAGCGTGTCCGAACTGGTCATACTGCGAGCGCTTTTCTTTGTCGCTGAGGACCGCATAGGCTTCCGATGCCTCCTTGAATTTCTTCTCGGCATCTTTGTCTCCCGGGTTCATATCCGGATGATATTTTTTTGCCAGTTTGCGATATGCCTTTTTGATTTCTTCGTCTGTCGCCGTCTTGCTGACGCCGAGCACTTCATAATAATCTCTCTTCTGCTCTGCCATAGAATCATCCAATCTGTTATTGAAACCGCGCGGCTGCGGCTCTTTCACGCATTTAGCCCAGACCGCAGAGGCAGCCTGGGCGAAACGCCTTTTCCGGCAGCCGTCCGGGCCGGCTCCTGGGAGCGCTTCCGCGGACGGCTGTTTTTATTTTTTTGTAAATCCGGTGTTTTTGCAAATCCGGTATTTTTTTGTAAATTGTAAATCTGATGTGCGGTCGTTATGTTTTAAGCACAGTATCTGCTTTTATACCACACTGTTTCGAAAATGTAAAGTGAATCCGGCGGTAATTAAGCCTCTCTGGATCCGGCGGTAATTAAACCTCTCTGTAATCGCCGTCCACGACGTCGTCATCGTTGGAGGCTGCGCCCTGGTCGCCCTGGAAGCCGCCTGCCGCGCCGCCCATGTCGGGACCTGCCGCGCCCTGCGCGCCCTGGTACATCTGGGCGAACAGCTGCTGAGCGTCGTTCATCAGTTTCTCTTTTCCGCTCTTGAGGGCGTCGATATCGGCGTCGCTCAGATCGGTCTGGTCCTTGGTGCGCTCCAGAACCGCCTTGAGGTCTGCGATGTCAGCTTCGACTGTGCCCTTGACGGAGCCGTCGATCTTGTCGCCTGCTTCCTTCATGGCCTTCTCGGTCTGGAAGACGATGGAGTCTGCCTCGTTGCGGGCCTCGACTGCCTCTTTGCGCTTGCGGTCCTCTGCCTCGTACTGGGCAGCTTCCTTGACAGCTCTCTCGATCTCTTCATCGGACATGTTGGAGCCTGCGGTGATGGTGATGTGCTGCTCCTTGCCGGTGCCCAGATCCTTAGCGGAGACGTTGACGATGCCGTTGGCGTCGATGTCGAAAGTAACCTCGATCTGAGGCACACCGCGCATTGCGGGCGGGATGCCGTCCAGACGGAACTGGCCCAGGGACTTGTTGTCACGCGCGAATTTACGCTCGCCCTGAAGGACGTTGATGTCAACTGCGGGCTGGTTGTCCGCCGCTGTGGAGAAGACCTGGCTCTTTCTGGTCGGGATGGTGGTGTTGCGCTCGATCAGAGGAGTCGCGATGCCGCCCATGGTCTCGATGGACAGGGTCA
>JAUNEM010000313.1 GCA_030525515.1 Eubacteriales bacterium | reverse complement strand
CACGGAATTTTTTTCGTGTATCGATCAGGCATTTTATGTTATGATAGATAAATGTTTAATGCTGTAACGCAGTGAATCGCAAAAACACATTAAGCGGGTGATGTGACAAAGCATCCGCACAGAAGCATTCAAGATCCGTTCGCGGGTCTTGCGCGATAAAAAATAAAAACAGGAAAGGAAGATCATGGGTAAAGTATTCAAGTTTGACAACGATGTGGACACAGACCAGATCATCGCATCGCAGTATCTGCTGTTCCCCTCTGTCGAGGAGATGGCTCCGCACACCTTCGAATCTCTGGACGCGGACTTCGCCGCGAATGTGAAACCCGGCGACTATGTCGTGGCAGCGGAAAACTTCGGCTGCGGCTCCTCGCGCGAGCAGGCCCCCAGCGTTCTGAAGGCTCTGGGCGTCAAGGCCGTGCTGGCAAAGTCCTTCGCGCGCATCTTCTACCGCAACTGCATCAATATCGGCCTCCCCGCTATTGTCTGCAAGGACCTCCACGACAACGTGAAGACCGGCGATGACATCGAACTCTCCCTCACTGAGGGCACCGTGACAGCGGGCGGACAGACTTTTGCCTGCACCAAGCTCCCCGCCCATCTGCAGGGAATCCTGGACCAGGGCGGCCTGATCGCCTCCCTCGACAAGTGAGTCCGTTTCTTTTTTTCAATTATTTTTACAGGAGAGAATTATTATGGGAATGACCATTGCGGAAAAGATCGTGGCGAGAGCCGCCGGGCTCCCCGAGGTGCACGCGAATGAGATCCATACCGTCGAGCTCGATTACCTCATGAGCAACGACGGGACCACACACCTCACGATCGATATGTATAACAATCTGAAAAACCCGCGCATCAAGGACGTCAGCAAGCTGGTCTGGATCGTGGACCACAACGTGCCCTGCGACAGCCCCAAGACGGCTGCCTCACAGAAAAAAATGCGCGATTTCGCCAAAGAAAACGGCATCACCTTCTATGAGGGCGCGGGCGTATGTCACCAGATCATGCTGGAGAACCATGTGGCACCCGGCCAGCTGATCTTCGGCGCCGACAGCCACACCTGCGCCTACGGCGCTCTGGGCGCCTTCGGCACCGGCGTCGGATGTACCGACTATCTCTACGGCATGGTGACCGGCAGCTCCTGGGTACTTGTCCCCGAGACCCTGCGCTTCAATTTCACGGGACAGCTGGGCAACGGCGCGACCGCCCGCGATCTGATCCTGACCATCATCGGACAGATCGGGGCCAACGGCGCCAATTATCACGCCATGGAATTTGCAGGCCCCGGCATGGCCTCCCTGACCATGAGCGACCGCATCGCGATCTGCAACCTCTGCGTCGAGGCAGGCGCCAAGACTGCCCTGATGGAAGTCGACGACATCACCATGGACTACCTCGCTGCCCACGGCGGCAGAAAGCCCGCGGCATGCTTCAAGAGCGATCCCGACGCGAAGTTTGAAAAAGTCTATGACATCGACCTGTCCACGATCGTTCCCGTCGTCGCGAAGCCTCACTTTGTCGACAATATCGCTCCGGTCAGCGAATGTACCGGCGTGAAGATCAACGAAGCCTTCCTGGGCTCCTGCAACAATGGCCGTCTGGAAGACCTGCGCCTGGGCGCCTCCATCATCAAGGGCAGAAAGGTCGCCCCGACTGTCCGCTTCCTGGTGGTCCCCGCCAGCCGCGAAGTGTATCTGGCAGCCATGAAGGAAGGCATCCTCGACACCTTCATGGAGGCCGGCGCCATCGTCATGAACCCTAACTGCAGCGTCTGCTGGGGCAGCTGCCAGGGCGTCATCGGCGAGGGAGAGGTGCTGGTCAGCACAGGAACCCGCAACTTCAAGGGCCGGGCAGGCCACCGCGACTCCTTCGTCTACCTGGGCTCCGCCGCGACCGTCACCTCCTCCGCCGTCAAAGGCGAGATCTGCGGCCCTCAGGATCTGTAAGAATTTTCAAGGCGGGACGCCGGGAAGGAGACAAGGAGGAAAGGGTCGGTTCGGAGACAAAGAACCGTCCCCTGTCTCCGAACCGTCCCGTCTCCGAAACG
>JAUNEM010000312.1 GCA_030525515.1 Eubacteriales bacterium | reverse complement strand
TGTATACCTTTTGCATGTATACTATGTATACTATAAAACTGCATTGCAGATGCTCACTGCCTGCTGCGGGACAGGCTGTACAAATGCTTCCGCCAGGCTCAGACCGCCGATGACGCGGCACACACAGCTGCCTTTATATGAATATTTGAATGGAGGTCATAACTACAGAAATGAAAAAAATTGCACTAGCTCTGTTGATTGCCGGGATACTGGCATTGCAGGGATGTTCCGGCGGCGGAAGACCTCCAGAAAACAAGGATATAAATACCGAAACAGGGACCCGAACCGGGAGCGCACAAGAATCGGCAGGCTCCATGAAGATCACCATTCCGGAGCATGAACCTGACGAAACCGCGGGAAAAGCAAAGCTGTCTCTACAGGCAGGAAAGCAGACAGAGAGAGAAAAAACTCTTACCTCAGGCGGACTTTTGCGCGACAGGACAACCTCCGGAGAGAAGACCGGCGGCAAGCCTGCGGCAAATGAGAACAGTGAGACTGCGCAAGCGAAAGACCAGCAAAAAAACCAGACCCCGGCAGGTGAGGAACAGACGGAATCCTCAGCAGGGGACAGCGGGAAAAAGACAAAGAAGAAAAAGAAACCTGCGGGAGATGTGGAAATCCGGCTGGGATTCGCCGGAGACCTCAACCTGTCCGAAGGGTGGGAGACCACAGAATTTATGGATGAGCAGAAAAACGGTATTTCCGACTGCTTCTCAGCGGACATTCTCAAAATGATGCGGGGCTTTGACCTGTTTATGCTCAACAATGAATTCACCTACAGCCTCCGCGGAGATCCCCAGGCAAAGAGCTATACATTCCGTGCGGATCCGGACCGGGTGAAAAATCTGGATACACTGGGAGTGGACCTTGTCCTTGTCGCGAACAATCACATCAAGGACTACGGAGAGGAATCCCTGCTGGACACCCTGGACACCCTGGATCAGGCAAAAATCGAGCGGGTCGGAGCCGGGAGAAACATCAAGGAGGCGGCTGCGCCCGTCCTTTACAAAGTCAACGGACATAAAATCGCTTATGTAGCTGCCTCGTGCGCTGAGGAACATGAGGATACAATCTGGACAAGCCCCGCCACAGAGGACTCTCCGGGGATTATGGCCTGCTACGACCCGGAACCCTTTTATCAGGCGGTCCGCAATGCTGCCCAAAAGGCGGACTATGTGATTGCCAGTGTCCACTGGGGCTATGAATACCTGGAATATTACACGGAAGAACAGGAAGCCATGGCCCGCGGTCTGGTGGCAGCCGGAGCCGATGCCGTCATCGGAACACACCCCCATATCCTGCAGGGAATCAAGCTCATTGACGGAGTGCCGGTGTTTTACAGCCTCGGGAATTTCTGGTTTAACGGAGAGGACCTGATGACGGGAATGGCAGAACTGACCCTGCGGATCCCTGCCGATCCCAAAGAAAAACCTGAACTGATAAAGACAAGATTCATTCCATGCACCCAGCGCGGACTTTACACATCGGAGGCATCGGACACAGGGGAAAGCCAACAGATCCTGCAGCACATGCGCGATATTTCCTTCGGGACCGAAATTGAAGCTGATGGAACTATTCCGACACAAGAATAACACAACGAAAAACGCCAATTTCAAAGTCTATTTACGGAAGACTTTGAAATTGACGTTTTTTTAATCGACCACACCTCAGCCCTGACAAACACCTGCTGAGCCATGACCAATCAGTTCCTACACCCTGACAAACACCTGCAGACTCCCCCTCCTGTATCCCTCTGAGCCATGACCAATCAACTCCTGCACCCTGACAAACACCTGCAGACTCCCCCTCCTGCCTCTTCGCAGACAAGAAACCCGATATCATCCATTCTGCGTTTCTGCAGAAGATAGGAGCCAGAGAGACATACTCCCCGTACTCAGAGAATGTATTCATCCCACAGCCCGGCAGGAAATGGGAGCCTGAGAGGCATATTCCCCATACAGAGAGAATGTATTCATACCACAGCCCGGCAGGAGATTGGAGCCTGAGAGGTATACCTCCTGGGGAGTGAATCTTTTTGAGCAGCCAGTTGTACTT
>JAUNEM010000116.1 GCA_030525515.1 Eubacteriales bacterium | reverse complement strand
ATATTGACAGCTGCCTGCCTGTTAAGCCCGGGTTCACTTGTGGATATGCCGGGATCCGTTCCCGGAGCACTGTCCGCGGCCGCTGAAATGCCTGACAGCAATGCCAAGTCTGAAACTGTAACCGGAACGGACGCCGCCGACGGGAAGTAGACGGCACAGACGGCTGACAGCATAAGAAGGCCGAAGCCTGCATAGAGAAGTTCCTTAAGGCAAGAGAGAATAGTTCAGGCAAAGAAATAAGCCGTCATCCCTGAGCGGGGTGGCGGCTTATTTATTCTTTTTGCCGCTCTGGCGAGCGGCAGCCTGAGGCGATTTCGCGCAGGCGAAAACGGTGAAGGATCACAGGAAGATGGGGCCGCCTCGCGGCACAATCTTCCGGATTAAAAAATCTTGTATCGACAAGATTTTTTAATCTTTCCGCATCTTGCCGCTCTGGCGAGCGGCAGCCTGAGGCGATTTCGCGCAGGCGAAAACGGTGAAGGATCACAGGAAGATGGGGCCGCCTCGCGGCACAATCTTCCGGATTAAAAAATCTTGTATCGACAAGATTTTTTAATCTTTTGTACTGACTGTTTTTTTCGCTGACCAGGCGGAGTAGTAGTTCTTCTTTCCGACAGTCCTGTAGGTCCGGATACGGACGTAATATTTTTTGCCTGTTCCCAGCTTCGCGATCTTTTTGGAGACACTGGCTGTTCCTTTGACGGTCACAGTCTTATTGCCGCTCTTGAAGGACGGGGAAGTGGAGTATTGAATCTGATAGCCGGTCGTCTGGGCAGTCTGTTTCTTCCATACGGCGGTAAAGGCCCCGGATGCTGCGGACAGACGGGTGAGGGCGGTTCTCCTGGGATTGATCCGGAAGGACACTGCCTTTGAGCCGGAGTAATTGCCCTTGAGCCTGACGGTCACTTTGTAGGTTCCGACATTTTTGCGGCCGGAGGCATAGGTGACGGTGTAGTTTGCAGATGCGAGTTTCGTCTTGCCGTCCTTCACGGTGACGGAAGGCTTCTGCGTCTTGCCGTTCCATGTGTAAACAGTCCTGGAAAGGGTCACGGCAGGGGTGATCTTCCGGGCGGAGATTTTGTAAGACACAGTATTGCTGCCGGAATAATTGCCCTTGAGCCTGACGGTCACCTTATAGGTGCCGGCATTTTTGCAGTCGGATGCTTTGCCTCCATACAGGCAGGTAACTGTGTAGTTGGAGGAAGCGAGTTTCGTCTTGCCGTCCTTTACGGTGACGGAAGGCTTCTGCGTCTTGCCGTTATAGGTAAAGGCGGTCTTTGAAAGAGTAACCTCCGGTTTGATCTTTATGGGAACGATCTTGAAGGATTTCCTGACTGTTCCGGTGAAATCTCCTTTTCCGGTGATGACAACGGCAGCGGTTCCCGCGTTGATATTGTTCTGGTATTTGACGGTATAGTCTGTTTTTTCGGCAAGTTCCTTCCCGTCGAAGATCACAATGACACCGGGCTCTCGGGCCTTCCCGTTATAGGTGAAGGAATTCGCGGTAAGAGTTACCTCCGGAGTCAGATCGCGGGGGCTGATGGTAAACTGCGCCTCACCTGTGCCGGCATAATTGCCTTTAAGAGTGACCATGACGGTGTAGGTACCGGCCTGTACACAATCCTCCGGGTAAAATACATCGTAATCTTCTCCCTCTTTCAGAAGGATAGAAGTATCCTCCGACAGGGTACTGCCCGGAGTCTGTGTGAGAGCGTTTCCTGCCCCGTAATCCGATGATGATCCGGCGGGCGGATTCACTGTGACGCTGACAGCGGGCCTTTTCCCCGCGCCGTCATAAACGTAAGCATCTTTTTCCAGAGTTACTGCGGGAGTGACCTGTCTGGGAAGAATCTCAAAGGACTTTGTCCGGGTTCCCGAATAGTCACCGATTCCGGTGACGGTCACAGAAGCTGTTCCGGCATCAGTATTGTCCGCATAAGAGAGTGTAAAGTCCTTTCCTTCCGTCAGTACCCTGCCGTTCTCCCCCGCTTCGGTGACAGTAAATTCCGGGGTAATGGGCGAACCGGTATAAGAGACCGGGTCAATGTCTGAAATGACAGCGACTGAGATGTCTTTCGGCTCTTTGGCAGTCGCGCTATAGCAGGCACAGACCTTTGCATCCGCTGTGAGGATGAATGGAACCGAGGCTTCGTCCCAGCCGGTAAAGGAATAGGTATTGGCGGCATCCTCAGGTTTCACCGGCGCTTGCGGAACGGCAGCGGAAAAACGCGTCCCGTAGCGGATCCCGCTGATGGTGCTCAGCAGAGTGCCCTGTTCATCCGTGACGTTCACTGTGATCAGGGGTTTCGGCTCCTGCTGCAGGGCTGTCATGACACCGCCGATGATCGGCTGCGCATAGAGGCAGTCACTTCCTTCCGCCATATAGTAATACATTTCGAGGCTGTCGGCGCCCTCTGAAACAATGTCAAAATACAGAAGCTGATCGTTTACCCATTCAAGCGCCTTGTCGAATTCGAGGAGCTCGAGATCTTCCGGGCTCGCTTCTGCGTCGGCAGTGACACTGAGGATCTCATTGTTGTCATTCACTTCGACGGACACATAGATTTTTTCCAGGTATCCGAGCGGATCCACGGCAGAGTCATCTCCGTAGATTCCTTCCCCGTGCCATTCTTTCCATACGGCAGTAAGGGTGACTGAGGAAGGGGGCATGGAGAGGGTATCGCCCGCCGTCAGGATCCGGTCTCCATATTTCCATCCGAGGAATTTAAAGCACTCCAGGAAGGGGGTGGGTCCTGAGAGAACGGCGACAGAATCGCCTGCTTTATGGCCGCTCTGGTCAATGAAGCTGTCCGGAGGATCGGCATTTCCTCCGTTCAGGTCATAGGTCACGGTATACTCAGTGTCCGCGGAACGAAAATCAGCTGTGTAGGTGGTGTCCGCGGCAGCTGCAGTGACCTGCGGGGTCCATCCGATAAAAAAGTGGCCTTCCCGCTCCGGTTCTTCTCCTTCATAGGCGGGCACTGTGCCTGTAGTGACGAAGGCCCTGTCCAGGAGACTTCCGTCATAGTTCTCCCAGGAGATCAGCCAGCTGTCTTCGGGATCCAGAGCTTTTTTAGCCGCTGTGCGGAGGGCATTTTTGGTAAATGTGGCTCCTGAGACAGCATCGATGGCGTCCACGCTGATTCCGGAGGCATATTCGCCCACCAGACCGTCTCTGAGCCAGGCGGCGGCTGTGTTCAGGAAAGAAGTATTGCTTCCCGCATCCTGTGCCGTCACATCCACGGAGCTGATCCTGCCGTCCGCGACGGAGATCTTCACGCGGGGATGATAATAGTATCCTGCCACTTCTCCGGTGCCGTCTATATAGACTCCGTCCTGGACGTCAGGACCCTGTGCGGCTTTTTTCCAGATGGCGGTATAGCTGCGGTCCCCGGTCGAGCCTTTTGCGATGGTGACTTCCATCGCTTTCCCGGTGATGCCTGTCCCGGTCCATCCCGCAAATGCATAGTCCTCTTTTACCGGATTGATCAAAGTAAAGGTATCCGTGTCCGCCGTGTACTCCAGAGGGTTCTCCCCGGCAGGCAGGGTGCCGCCGCCGAGATCATATGTGATGGAATAGACCGAGGTCGTTTTCTCAAACTCTGCCGTGTAGGTGACATCCTGCGTGACCCAGATTTCCTTTGCGGGATTCCAGCCGGTAAAGACATAAGAACCTTGGGCGTCCGCCTGTCTGACGGGAGTCTCCCCGCTGTAATCGGGCGTGGCTGTGCCGTATTTGACGTTCTCCAAAAGCTGCAGGCTCTGTTCACCGTTTTTCCATTCCAGAGTGTAAGGCCCCTTCGGATCTGAATTCAGGGCTTTCTGTATTTCCAGAATAAGGGAATTGGAGGAATAGGTGGCCTCGGATACAGCGTCTACATCTGTCTGCAGGCTCTGCGCCGCTGAGACCGGCTGCCCGACAAGACGGTTTTTCAATGCATTCAGGGCAGCCTGGAAGCAGTCTATACTCCACTCATCCTCTGTGTTTCCCTGCCCGTCGATTCCTGTGATGACTCCGTCCCGGACATCCACAGCGACAATAGCCCTGTAATAGCAATTGGCCCAGTCGTCCACGATCTCCGAGTCGTCCCCGTAGGTTCCGTCTGCCGCAGCTGCAGAGACGGATGGTTCCGAGAATTCATTATCTTCCGGATCGGGAGCCTCTTGTGTGAATTCCGAATCGGGAATCTCTTGTGTGAGTTCCGGATCGGATTCATTTTTTGTAAATACCAGATCAGAATCCTCTTCTGTATATTCCTGATCTGAGTTTTCCTGCTCCGGAGTGATGCTTTCCGATTCTGCTCCCGGATACTCTTGTGCGGCTTTCGCAGAGACAGGCACGACAGTGCCGAGTATCAATATCACAAAAAGCAGCCACGCAGTACATCTCTTTTTCATAATTCCGTCCCTTTCTTCCATCTTTTTTGGGGTTAGAAACTACTAACCAGCATCCATAAAAAAACCTGCCCCGCGGCAGATATTTTGTTGATGGACAATACTATTATCAATAAGATCCGAATTTGTGTCAACTGTTTTTCAGGGCAGGGCCACCGGCATTTTCCGCCGGCAAAATAATCCGGCAAAATGATGAAACGCCCTTCGCAACGGTGCTGAAAGAGCAGAACAGAATCTGCAGCAGTACTGCTGTGAAGGGCCTTTTTTCCACTTTGTGTAAAGGGTCACCGGCGCGCTGTGAACAAGCGTCAAAGCGTCAGGTTATATTTTTCAGCGGCTTATGCCATTCCGACACTGAATTGATAGAAATGCCGGAAATTCCCCTGATTAAAACCTTTTACCATGTCTACACCGTTGCTTATACCTGAAGCAATAAAACTGTCGCATTTGGAGAGAACGTACATTGCGTAAAAATAGTTTACAGTCATATCTTCGATATGTTCTTCTTTTTCATCGGGATCATACTTTTCATTTTCGAGCTCCGCGATCAGTTTCACCGTCTTAAATTCTTTAACACTGAAACGTTCCTAGGCGACGATTTTTACGAGTGAGCCGAATTCGGCTCTCATATCCCGCAAAATACCTTCGTCCTCTGTGGCAAGGAAGATCCCGTCAAAACTGTACTCATCCATCCATTTCCTGATCATAGGGACCATATCCGGAACGCTGGCCTGTTTGCTGACACCGAGTATATTTGTAGTGATATAGTCCGTGCCTCTGATATAGACACCCAGTATCTTTTTATCCCCGATCACTGCCTCCGCGTATTCATCCATTTCCGAAATCAACTGGTCCTTAAACCATTTTTTTCGATGATCCTGTCAGCATGCTGGCCGTTGTAGGTGACTGAAAGCCTGGAGAGCAGTATCTCGTCATATATGATTGTGTTTTCATCATCCGCATCTTCGGGAACATCGGGCAGATTCAATAAGCTGCGCACAAATCTGCCGGAATACTTACCTATGTAATCACCCTCGATATATGCTTTCCAGCCTGCGTGTGAGAAAATACTTTCCATGCGGATAACATGAGACATGATCATTCCGATTCCTGTCAATCCGGAATCAAAGCACATACGAATGTACTTGATCTTGTCAAGCGGCTTTCCCGTCTTCGGAGCCCGGGCTGTTCCGGATATTTGGAATTCCGCGCATTTTTAGGTATCATTGTATAATAAGATGCCCGGGTTTTTCAAGGACTGCGCGCGTATCCCATAACGTCTGAAATCACTCTGAAGTCACGGGTATTGTGCGATGAAGAATAAACTTATAAACTTTAATATACCATAATGGATATGACCAAAGAACGGTGGTGAAAAGGATGAAGATTGTATGGTTTTGTATTCCTGCCCACGGGCATACTAATCCGACGCTGGGAGTCGTGAAAGAGCTGACAGCCGCAGGTCATCAGGTCTATTATTTTTCCTTTGAAATGTTTCGGGATAAGATTGAACAGGCCGGCGCTGTCTTTATAGGATGTGATGGATACGATTTTGAGATGGAGGACAAGGAGAATGCGGACCGGGTCGGGAAGGACAAGGCATTCGCGACGGAACTGCTTGTCTCATCGACCCTGGCTCTGGATGAGATGACGACCCGGAAAGTTGAAGAAATAAAACCCGACCTCGTCGTATCCGATTCGGTTGCCTTCTGGGGAAAGCTGGTGGCCATGAAGCACGGACTTCCCTATGTTTCCTCAACTACGACTTTTGCCTTTAACCGCTTCTCCGCCAGGTATTTGAAGGAAACACCGTGGGACATCGTAAAGATGCTCTTCACCATGCCGAGGATCGAGAAGCAGATCCGGCGCCTGCGGGAAAAGGGTTATCCGGTAAAGGGGCTTTTGGACATCGTTCAGAATGACAATGAGACAAATACCATCGTCTATACCTCAAAGTACTTCCAGCCCTGCGCGGATACATTTTCCGACCGTTATCATTTCATAGGGCCCTCGATCCGGCCGATCACGAAGCCCTTTGAGAAAACAGCGGAAAAGACAGTGTATATTTCCATGGGAACGGTCAATCAGAACAGGGAATTCTACCGGAACTGTGTCCATGCCCTGGGGCAGACGGACTGGCAGGTCATCATTTCCATGGGGACGAATACAGAACACTTTCACGATCTGCCCGGGAATATACAGGTCTATGAATCCGTGGATCAGATGGCGGCCTTATCCATAGCGGATGCTTTTATCACCCACTGCGGCATGAATTCCGCTTCCGAGGGCTTGTATTTCCAGGTCCCGCTGGTCCTTTTCCCGCAGACCCCGGAGCAGGGGGCTGTGGCAAAGAGGGTGGAGGAGCTGGGCGCCGGGATCAGTCTGCAGTCTGTTTCAGAAGGGGACATACTGCAGGCATTAAAGAAGGTTCTGTATGAACCCGCTTACAAAGACAGTGCGCGCAGAATATCCGGGAGTTTCCGGGCCTGCGGCGGCGCAGGGGAGGCCAGAGCCTTCCTGGAAAGCCTGGGGGGAAAGGCAGGAGAACTGCAGGGACTCTCAGGGAGATGAAGCAGTATTGAGCGTAAGCTTTTGCAAAGACTGATCTGCACGGTCTGCGGCAGAACGAGACGGTATGAATAGGGCAGAGGCGGCCCTGCCGCCCTCTGCCCCCGGCCGGCCCGTGTCCGCCGTAAGGAGGAAAAAGACATTACACTGTCCGTGTCATCAAAAATCCCCGGCTGCAATCATGCAGTCAGGGATTTTTTGTGTATCTTTCCGGCTTGCGGAGGACACATATGCTGCGGGAGCAGAGGCGGGCGGCGCCGCCTCTGCCTGCAGTTCAGGAGTTATTCTCCCGGGATTTTAGAATTCGAGAACAGCACCTTCAGGGTGTTATTTTCTCTGATCCGTGTCCTTCTTCATCTTTTTCTTCATGTACCAGACAGCGCCGGACAGGATGCCTGCGAGGACCAGAAGAATGATCCAGAAAAAGATATCGGTTGTGTCGCCGGTACCAGGGGATGACCGGTGGCTTTTCCGGGTCTTACCGCCCTTTGAAGAGTCATCGGAGGGCTTTTTGTTACCTTTTCGGACATCCACCATGATGACCTTCTGGATTTCACCGGTCTCTCTGACAGTAAACTTCACATCTTTGGCCGCTTCGTAGCCGTCGGGAGCGACTTCCTCGTGCAGAGTATAAGTTCCGGGTATAAGTCTCTCGATCAGGTGAGGCTCCTTGCCGGAAGTCCATTTCTCCACTGTCTTTCCGTCTTTGTCAAAAACACACAGTTTCGCGCCGGGAAGCTCTTTCTTCGTCGACTCGTCGATCTTGCTGATCCGGACCCTGGTAACGTCGTTGACGAATTTGATGTCTGCACGCTCCTTGTCGGCTGCTGCAGTCAGCTTGCTGCATAGGAGACAGCATTGGAACCAAGCAGCATTGATGTGATCAGTACGGCAGCCAGTAGTCTTTTCAACTTACGCATATTATCATCCTTTTGCTGAAGAATCAGGCTGCCCGGGTCTTTTCCGTCTCGGGGCTATATTAAATTTTTCGACTGCTGTCTGCCTCATTCCTGACAGACGGCCAAAACGTTTCCGGATCTCTTCCAATTGTTTTCACAGTAACCGATCTGAAGAAAGAAAGTTACTGGATTAATCTGCCGTGAATTGAAATGACTGCCATATCTTTCGTGATGTACCCGCGGACGGCACTTTGTGTCGGCCGGGGCTTCGCGAGACTTAGC
>JAUNEM010000115.1 GCA_030525515.1 Eubacteriales bacterium | reverse complement strand
TCCCGGGACTTGCTTTCCCGAATATGGAACTGGAGCAGAATTCATCCTGCACAGACCTGTACAGACTATTTCGCTGCAGTTCCTGCAGGCCCGTTCTGTGGAGACACGTTCAATTCAACATAAGCAAACAGAAAAATAACAAATACCCGGCTCCGAACGTACGAAAAGTACCGTTTTGTTTACAAAACTTTATCCTCTGTTTTACCAGTATTTTACTGGGGGTTTTACTTTTGTCGATAACTTTTGTCAATCGACAAAAGTTACTCAGAGCCCTGTACCTTTTGTCGATACTGAGACGATGGAGTTTTGTCGATTTTACCTCGCATTACCTTTCATTCCACGGCATAATCCAAAAAAACAAAAGATATAAAAGGATGGATAAGGGTGGGGGCGGGGGTGCGCGAAGCGCAGGGCCGCATAGAGCATTGGATGTAACCCTGGACTCTGCGAAGCAGCCGACCTATACCCCAAAAGAAGCTCTTGGAAGCCAGTGGTTAGCAAAGGAAGGCTTCGACCTGCAGCCCTGGATGTCTGTATACTGGGTCTCAAAAATGGCCATTGGCCGGAAAGGAGATTCAGGAATGGAAGTAAACTATGGCTCCGGAATAGATCCGGAAAGGATTCAAAAGTATGCTGTCTACACTTATGAAGGCGTAATGGAGGACGGTGCGGCGTTTACCAGGTCGTTCATTGTGGTCAAAAACGACTATCAGATGATTGTCAGGTTTACGCATCTGCAGGATTATGCAGGCGTGTACCGCAGGGGGAGCTTCGTCCCGATCACATCCGATCCAAGGCCGCGCCTTCATTACATCTGCCGGATGCTGAACTTCATCTTAGTGGAGCATGGCGCTACCTATCAGGCAAGGCATGTTTTTGACATTACGAAGCCCATGATGGAGACATTCTTTGCTGATTACGCGCTCAGCCCCAAAAAAGACAGCACGTACCGTGGAGAAGCCTGCATCAATGACTGCGTGTCGGCCTGTGTGAGATTTATGGGAAATCTCGCCGCTAAGTTTGGGGCATATATGAAAGTCGGCTGGAAAGACCTCTATGAAGAGAAACATGTCCGGACTGCGTATGGACAAAGGAAGGCGGTGTATAGACCGGCCTTCCGTATTGTGGGTGTGCCCGAGGTGCGTGAAGTGTTCCGCGACCTCCCGACAAAAGCGTTCAAGGTACTGCTCAGCCTTGCATTCAGGCATGCGCCTGAAATCGCTTTTGCCATGTGTCTTCAGGCTTTTGCGGGACTGAGACCCGGGGAGGTCTGCAGTGTGAGGCAGGAGAAAAGCCCCCTTGGCCCAGGACTGTTTATTACAGAAACAGGCGGCCAGGTGACAGAGGTGTCGATCGACCTGAGAAAGGAAATGCGGCTGAGGAGTGACGGGATTGAGACCGGAAGGATCAAGAAAGAACGGATCCAGCACGTTTATCCCCGTTTTCTAAAAGCATTTGAGAGCGCATACGCCATTCATAAAGACTGGATTTCAAAACAGGCATGTGAGGCACAATACATGCCGATGTTCGTCAACAGCCGGGGCATGGCAATGCGCTACAAAAACTATCTGGACCGTTTCCATGTACTGGTAGACGGTTGGTTCCGTCCGGCCCTTCTTAGGAGTGATGATCCCGAACTGCATCTGTACGGGCAGCTTCTGTGCACAAATACGCTGGGTCCCCATGCCCTGCGCCACTGGTTCACTGTACAGCTTGTCCTCTGGGGCGAAGACGTTGCCGGGATTGAATACTGGAGGGGTGACACAAACCCTCAGAGCGCGCTGACTTACCTGCGCAATAAAGGAGACCTGAACCGGGAGCTCCGTGCCGCAAATGATGCGTTTGCAGACCTGTTTACTACTGCATGGAAGGACATCCGGAAAGGGGACGTGGACAGTGAAAGGACGTAAAGAGATGCTTTTTGATGTTGCGGCTGAGGAAGCTGCCGCCGTCGGATCGAAGTACAGGGATATCTGCCAGTGCCGCGACGACCTGTATGATTTCATGGATGCTAATGAATGGTTTGGTCTTAAAGTATACGGACATGGGCTTGACACCCGTGTCAAAGGGCTTCCGGCGGTCCTGGACAGGCTCCGCCTGTGGCTCAGGGCTTATCAGCGTCCGGATGCCGAGAAGCTGGAACTGCTCCTTTCGGCATTCATGCAAAAATACCCGGTCCTGTGCAGGGAATTCAGTGAATTTACAGACGTTACCGGCCGTAGAGATGAAGGACGGTCGTGGCAGGCACTGGATTACCTGCTGTCTTCTGCCTCCGCGGATCTGTGCTGGTGGGACGATGAGGAGAGGCTGCGCCTGATCAGGGAAGCATCCGGTTTCTGCACCGCCACAGCCGTGCGCCTGATGGCGGAGTTCTTTGGATGGATAGATTTGAAAAACGGGAATGAAAAATGGGATTACCTCATTCCGAGAAGGAAGCCAGACATCGATACAGACACGGCATACGATGCGGAAGCGTTCTGCAGAATGGCATATCAGGTCTTCAATGAACAGGCATGGACAGTGAATGGAATGGTTAAAAAAGCATGCGGAAGCAGAAAAAACGCCGGACTATGGATGTTCATTTCACTGCATTTCATTTGCGGTCTCCGGAGTACGGACATGGAGCGGCTTCCTTCGCCGGTCCTGCCATGCGGCGGGGAACAGGTGAGGGAACGGATCCTGGCCGGGGAATTCCCGGACAGCGAAGCTGCCAGGATCGCTTCGGACTGGCAGTACCGCCTGGACACGGTCAGCATGGTGCCAAATAAAACGAAGAGATACGGTGGAAGTCCCGACTTGAATGTATCTGTCCCGACAAGCCTTCTTGTCCCGATGGGCATTATCCTGGCAATCTCAGCTTCATTCAAAAACGGGGATACCGTATTCTTATGGACGGAAGGGGACTTCCTCTCAGAGAGACGTTTTTTTGGCGAAGACTTTATACAGGCCGCCGGAAACCGCAGGTTTTCTACACGGCGCGCGAACAAATCATACATCCAGGGAATCGAATTCATTGTGGATTCCCAAAACGGGCCTGGGAAAATGAAGGGATACATGGCTGCGGCGCTGGCCAGGAGCCATAAAGCCAGCTACGGAAGGCTTCCTTCCGTAACGGATATTTATCTCAGAGATGCTTCATTTACCGGATATAAACCTGAGTTTATCCTGCGGGAGATGTTTGAACGTGGCATTTTTGGGTTCATACCGGTGCTTCTCCTGGAACAATACTGCGGAGAGGAGTTCCGCAGGCTGGGCGTCCATTTACAGACACGCCTGATCGTTGGCATCGGCCTGACCCCAGTCCAGCTGGAAGGAATTGCCGAGACTGTCTCAAGGGCGCTCATAAGGTCGGAATCCTGTGTCAGGGACATCCTTCTCAGCATTGGGGATGGCCGGGAAGAGGTCGGGAAGATCCTTCAGAGCATAGCCGGAGGCTCCCCGCAGGCGAAGCAGGACGGATATCTCTGCCTGAGGAATGCCGCAGGCCTGCATTGCCCGTTCCCGGAAAGGTCCGGATGTGTCGGATGCGGATACGAGATATATACAAAAGCTGCGGTCCATCTGCTGATGAAGGAATACGTGCGCATCACCCGTATGAGGCGCAGCAATACACCGGATGCACAGCGTTTGGGGAAAATACTCGAGGAAGCCGTCCTGCCTTCCGTCTGGGAGACAGTTGCGAGCATACAAGGGCTTTACCCGGACTGGGACAACCGTGACATACTGGACATAATCGAAAGGGGGATCCGTGATGCTGGGGGCGATTGAATATGAAGATATCGGAGGAATTGTCCGTGTCCTGGAAATCCGGGAGCTCGACAGGAAGACTGTCCTCCGGGCAAGAAAAAGGTTTGAAGACTATCAGGACTTGGGCATAGTGTGCAACGATTCGTTTGATGACGATGTGTGGGTGCTGCAGAGCGATATAGAAACTGTGCGTCTGAAGTTCCGCTATGACAAAGAGGTGTATGAAAAGCGTGCCTCGTTATGGACCGCATGCAGCTTTGGGGATTACGTTGAATGCGCGAAAGCCTTTGCAGCTTTTTGCCTTGGAAATGTGGTCCTGCCGTCGATCAGGGCTGCTATAAAGATTACACGGGACATTATATACGTTTTGCCCGACCCTTCCGTGCTCAGCGGTGACAGGTCGGCGGTGGCAGGCGCGTTTCTTTCCCTTCTTCCAGGCAGGGATATGGGCCGGGACGGGATAATCCAGGCGTTGGAAGAATGTACAAAGCGATCCTCCGGAAAACGCCCAAGAGACCTGATCCCGTTCCGGGACTACATAGATTTTCATAACAGGATGATAGATTTCTGGAGTACAGCTGATGAATCAGACAGATACTATTACTTCCCTGTCTATTTATGGTGGACACTTACAACGATCCTGCCACTGCGTCCGACTGAATTCCTGCTGATCCCGAGGGACTGCCTTACATTACAGAATGGGGCTGACATCCTGACGGTCCGGAGGACAAGGATGAAGAAACAACACAGAAAAGTATCCTATCGGATACAAAAAGACTACCAGGAATACCACTATGAGATCCCCGGATGGATGGCCCGCGAAATACGGGCATACCAGTCTGTAACAGAAAGTAAGGATCCCTCACCGGTCGGGACCCTTTTTATACCAACGGGACCACGATCATACTTTTTTAATTATGACGCAATGAGGCTGAGACTGCTGGAGTTCTGCAGGGAAACGGGGTATGGCGGAAATATACATCTTGGTGACACCCGCCATCTGGCAATGATAAACCTGATCCTCTCAGGAGGCTCCCCTTCCATATGCAGGGAGCTGGCCGGGCACGAAAGCATAGACGTCAGTTCAAACTACTACGCAAACCTGTCCCAGATCATCCGTGAGGCAGCGTATGATTACTGCCATCGGAATGGCGGAGGCGCGGCTGTCTATGGGAAGATGTTTTATCCCGTGTCAGTACCGGAGAGATGCAGCAGGGTCAGTAATGGATGGTGCTCGGCACCGGAAATGCTGGAAGGGAGAATCGATGCCTGCCTGCGTACTTTTTCGTCTGATGGCGGAATAGGTGACTGCAGGAAGTGTATCTGTTTTTACCCTGATGACCCGGGGGTCTGGCTTGAAATGGAAAACGAACGGGAAGCGGCAGTTGATGCCGACAGTGTGTTTTTGATGGATGCCATCGAAAAAGTCCGCAAAGGAACAGGAAGCGAAGAGACAATACGTGCAGCACTCAGCCGCCTCCAGAATGACAGCCGGGGGTATGGTGCGCTGTTGTGCAGGAAATACCGGGAGGAAAAAGATGGGTAAAACAGGAAGACCAAAGAAAACCGATTCCGAAACGCTGGTCCGGCTTGTGGAAGATTTTTACGCGAATGAAGGGCATGGTGATCCGGCAAGCCTCCAGTGTACAAAGCTTGCGAAATACGCTGCCAGATCCGGCGTGGATGCAAAGGATTACGATTTCAGGAGGGACGAAAAGGTTAAGGAGAGGATAAAACAGCTTAAGGAGAAGAGCCGGGTCTCCGGGAAACCCGTTGCAGCAGCATACAGGAACCTTGATATTGAAGGTCTGATCCGCCGATGCGGAGACCTCTCCGTCCTCCGGAGGACGCTTTATGAGCTTGACAGCTACTGGAAAGGCATTTATGAAGCATCTGAAGCATCACGTCAGGAAGCTTTACGCGTCCATAAGTCAAGGGAAACCATGACAAAGAAACTTGAGGAAGCGAAAAAACAGTTGGAAACACTGCAACAGGAAAAGATATCTCTCGAACGGGACAATAAAAGGCTGTCCTCAGAGAATGCTTTTTTACGGAAACAGATCCGTTCCTGCATTTATCCGGCGCTTGCGAATGAACTTCTTGCGCAGGCCAATCTCCCATCCGCAAAGAGCAGGGACTTAAAGCCTGAGGCGGTCAGCACGATGATTGAAGGGCCTGTCCCGCAGCCGTTTGACGGGTTCCGCGGAGGCTTCCATCATGAGATGACAAGGGCAGAAGAACTGGAAGCCCAGATGAAAGCGCAGGTGCGTAATGGGAAGTAGCCGGCTTGTCAGGGGCGTGAATGATTTTGCAACCCTTCTTCCGGAGGCAGCTGCGGAATGGGATTATGAAAAAAACAATGGCTTACGTCCGGATGACATCATGGCCGGGGCAGACCGGTATATCTACTTCCGATGCGCCCGGGGGCACGAATGGAGGACGAAAGCATACCACCGCAAAGAAGGCCATGGATGTCCTGTTTGCACTTCTGTGGAAGGAAGCATTGTTACCGGGATAAATGACCTCGCGTCAAACAGGCCTGAGCTCATGCTGGAATGGGACAGTGGGAAGAACTGTTATGATCCGGGAAAACTGGGACTCTATTCGCAGAAAAAAGTCTGGTGGATTTGTCCGAAAGGCCATTCTTGGCGGGCAAGCGTCCACCACCGCTCTGTTCGGGGGCAGGGATGTCCTTATTGTTCAGGACAGAAGATGCTTCCGGGATTTAATGACCTGGCCGCAACAATGCCCGGCCTCGCCGCAGAATGGAACTATGAACGCAACAAAGGACTGGACCCCTCTGATGTGATGGCTGGTTCTGACCGTAAGGTATGGTGGCGGTGCAGCCTGGGACATGAATGGGAAGCTTATCTCTACAGCAGAAAAAGCGGGAACGGGTGTCCCTTCTGTTCGGGTCAGAAAGTCCTGAAGGGGTTCAATGACCTTGCGACAGCCGCCCCCATGGTCGCGGCAGACTGGGATGATGAAAGGAACAGGCCCCTTGCGCCGGACCAGGTGACGGCGGGCACTTCCCGCCGTGTATGGTGGATATGCTCCAATGGCCACAGCTGGCAGGCTTCTATTGCCAGCCGCGTGCTGAATAACAGGGGATGCCCGTATTGTTCAGGGAAAAGGGTTCTCCAGGGAGTAAACGACCTTGCTTCACAGGCACCGGAAGTCGCAGCAGAATGGGATCCGGAAAAAAACAACGGCATTCTTCCGGAAACAGTAACGGCACATACGCACTACAAGGCATGGTGGCGGTGTATTCACGGCCATAGCTATCCTGCTGAAGTGGCTGACCGTGTATACGGTACAGGGTGCCCCTACTGCTCCGGAAAAAAAGTGATGCCGGGATTCAATGACCTGCTGACTACGTATCCGGACATAGCCGCGGAATGGAACTATGAAAAAAATACCGGCCTGGGGCCCGGGGATGTGACTGCCATGTCAAACCGGCGCGTGTGGTGGATCTGCAGTAGGAAACACGAGTGGAGAGTTCCTGTAAGCAACCGGCATAAAACGGGATGCCCTTTCTGTTCCAACAAAAGAGTTTTACCGGGCTTTAATGATCTGGAAACAGTGCATCCTGATCTCGCGGCTGAATGGAATGCAAAAAGGAACGGCAGTTTAAAGCCTTCCGACGTTGTTTACGGCTCCCATCGGGCAGTATGGTGGAGATGCAGCAAAGGGCATGAATGGAGAACCGCAGTCATTTCACGGCATGAGGGAAATGGCTGTCCGGTGTGCGGAAGGAGGAAAGACAAACATGTAGTATTGGAGGGCGTCAATGATCTGAGTACGTTGAGTCCTGCTCTGACGGAGGAATGGGATTGGGACAGGAACGGAGAACTTCATCCGGGAATGTTCCGCCAGTTTTCAAACAGGGAGGTCTGGTGGAAGTGTAAAAACGGGCACCATTGGAGGGCAAAAATACAGGCCCGCCAAAAAGGAAACGGCTGTCCTTACTGCATCGGAAAGTATCCAATCAGGCCCAGGCTTATTTAAAACAGTATAAAACCACTTATCAAAAACCGCTTTTCGTGAAAGAAAGCGGTTTTTTTGTTTGAAAGGAGGAATTCTTTGAAGGCAAACAGGATGTGGATTCGGGCACCTACAGGTTCATTATTTCCTCAAACAAAACTACGGTCAGGTCCAACAAAAAAAGAAAGGAGTGAAACTAACTACAGGGGGATGCGGAACGACAATAACCGCATTTCCTGACCAATAGTTTTGTGTTTTTTTGAACTGAAAACGACAAAACCCCCGATTTTAAAAAGTTAGTTTCAGGTTTCTATATGGCATTTTTCAACAGCGCAATCACCGTTTTACAGACCCTGGTCGTAGCCCTTGGCGCAGGTCTCGGTATCTGGGGAGCCATTAACCTGCTGGAAGGTTACGGCAACGACAACCCCGGCGCGAATGCTCATGTACGGTAAGGAAGCAAGCAACCGAAAACAAGAG
>JAUNEM010000114.1:3300-8279 GCA_030525515.1 Eubacteriales bacterium | reverse complement strand
CGGGAGGTAAACAAGGTCTGTTATTGACAGAATCCTGAAACCGGGTATAATTCATGTATATGAAAGCAACGCCATATATGGACGTCCTGCCATATTTATCGTATATTACAGATACCGGGGGCAGAGACGATGCCTTTGCACTAAGATGCTCCGGCGTGTTTGTTGGTACTTCGGCTCGAATCCAGTGAACTTGTAGAGACGATGCCTTCGCACCAAGGTGCTCCGACATGCTGTGGAAGAGTATAAAGTGTAGAACCTGAAATTTAGAGCGGGGAGGGACGAAAATGACGATCAGCGAAAGAATCTTTGAGAGGCTTGCTCAGTTGGGAATGACACAGAAACAGTTCTCTGAGGAGACGGGAATTCTCCAGAGCACGATCAGTGAGTGGAAAAAGAAAAAGACAAATCCTACCTCAGAGAAGATCATGGTGATCTGCCAGGTCCTGGGGGTCACGCCTGAGTGGCTCTTGTCCGGCATTGAAAAAAACGGTTCCAGAAAGAGCAAGTCTGACTGGTATGTCGTCGACAAGGACACAGAACTCGGACACCTGATCAACGCCTACAACAACATGAGCAGAGAACGGAGGAGCCGGCTCATCGGCTATGTCGAGGCGATCATTTCCCTGGATTTCTGAGTATGAGGATGCCGCTGCGGGGAAGGCATCGGCCCTGTCCTTTTGATTTTCGAAGTTTCACCCGGAATTGTGTGCCGGGAACCAGGCAAAATACCTCAAATTTGGCGGAGTGTGGATATTAGCAGATTCGTTCTATTTCATTTCGATTTCGTTTCTTCAATGTGGTTAGAGTTGACTAAGCAAGAGGTAAGCAGTCATAATAAATGTGTGGAAAATAATGTTTTTTATTTTTCAAAACATAAGTTATGTGTATGTATTGGAGCTTATTGCAGCCAGTCAATCAATATGAAAGGAGAATGAAATGAAGTACAAATGCACCATTTGCGGACATGTTTATGATGAGGAGAAAGAAGGCGTAAAGTTTGCGGATCTTCCTGCTGATTGGAAGTGCCCGATCTGCAAGCAGCCCAAGTCCAAATTCGAGCCCGTAGATGAGACAGCAGAGCTCACATGGGCTTCCGAACACAAGATCGGCATTGCTTCTGACCTGAGCGATGAGATGAAAGACTTCCTTCGCGCTGAATTTGCCGGCGAATGTTCAGAAGTTGGCATGTATCTTGCTATGTCCAGAGCAGCGATTCGTCAGGGCTATCCTGAAGTCGGCGCTTTCTATCGTCAGGCTGCATTCGAAGAGGCTGATCACGCTGCCCGTTACGCAGAGATGCTGGGTGAAGTTGTTTCCGCAGAGACTAAGGCAAACCTTGAGGCTCGCGTAGCAGCTGAGAACGGTGCATGCGCAGGCAAGACTGCTTTCGCCAAGAAGTGCAAAGAGATGGGTCTCGATGCTCTTCATGACAGCATCCACGAGATGGCCCGCGATGAGGCAAGACATGGCCAGGGCTTCAAGGGCCTTCTGGACAGATATTTCAAATAATATCTGAAGACCCCGTTTGAGCTGAATCCGGCCGGGATCGTATCCGGGGGTATCTGTTTTTTCCAGGGATCCCTGAGGATGAACGCTCAAGCTCCTCGAATGAGCGCAGTAGTACTTAGAATGAGCACCAGGCCCTTCGGATGAGCGTTTAAGCCCTTTGCAGCCGGAAGATAATGGTCGAAAAATATCCTCATGAATGACGGGCTGTGAAAGCCCTTGTTCATGAGGATTTTTCTATCTGCCCGGCGCCGTGGTCCCGGAGAACCGGCTGTTTCAAAGGAGGAAATCTATGTCTGATATATTCGATTATCTTGACTGGAGAGGGGATATCCCGTTTTCTGCAGATCCCTTTAATGAGGTGGATGCGCTTGTGCTGGCAGAACTGTCCTATGTGGATTTTTCGGAAATCGTTCCGGGGGCAATGGATCTCAATATGAGAGAACCGGTTGCGGATGAACTGACGGATCAGCCGCAAATGCCCGCCGTATCTATTGAGACGGCATGCAGTCGTTTTTGGGACAGGCACACAGAAGAAGAGATCAGAAGCAGCCGGACCCTCTTTTCAAAGACTCCCTTTTTACTGAAAAAAATGTGCAGCGGAGCGAGGTTCGGAAACATGAAGCTCACTGCCTACGTGAATTATGTTTCGGCGGAACAGAACCTGCAGATTTCAGTTGTCACATGCTTACTTGACGACGGAACCGTCTTTGTGGCTTTTCGTGGAACTGACGATACACTGATCGGATGGAAGGAGGACTTCAGTTTCAGCTTCGGAAATGAGACAGGAGGGCAGAGAAGAGCGGCCAAATATCTCAATGTATTGTCCTGGTATATAGGATCTGAGATACCTGTGCGGGTCGGCGGACATTCAAAGGGAGGCAACCTCGCCGTTTTCGCGTCGGCTTTTTGTGATCGGAATATGAAGAACAGGATCACACAGATCTATACATTTGACAGTCCGGGCTTTTCCGATGAAATCATCAGAGACACAAAAATGCAGGAGATATTTCCTAAAATATACAGTTATGTGCCCGAGGAAACGATATTCGGACTCCTTCTTGAAAAAGGGTTTGAGTATGAGGTGGTGAAGAGCACTGCAAAGGGAATCTGGCAGCATGACGCCCTTACCTGGAAGATCAAAAGGAATCGTCTGGAGAGGGCAGAGGCCGTTTCTAAAATGAGCTTTTTGCTTGAAAAATCACTTGAGTCCTGGATCAAAAAACTGCCGGTGGAAGAGAGGAAAGAACTGGTAGATATCATATTTTCGACATTGAACGAGTCGGGGTGGGAGAATCTGTCGGAGATCACTTCAGATCAGATCCGGAATATTTCGGGTCTGCTGCGCGCATATCATGAACTGGAATCCGGGGACAAGCGCTTTCTGTGGGAAACAGTCGGTAAACTGGCCGTGAGCGGCGCCAAAAGCCTGAGTGAGGAACTTCAGGTCAAACTCATCTCCCAGTTACTGGGCAAAGATGAAATACGCCCGGAAGAAGAACTGGAGGATCAGCAGGAGGCCTGACCCGGATCCGGAAAGAGCAAAAGAGACAGGGGACGGTTCTATGTCTCCCTGTCTCTTTTTGCGTGCATAAAATATTCCGAAGGAGACAGAGGGACGGTTCTATGTCTCCCTGTCGCTTTTTTACGTGCATAATAGATTCCGAAGTGAAGGGACGTCTCTGCGCCTTGCAGTCTCTTTTTCGCGGGTTTAAAATCTTCCGAAGTAAAGAGACGTCTATGCGCCTTCCAGTCTTTTTTTCGCGGGTTTAAGGCGGGCTTAAGATATCCCGGGATTATTTTGCGGGCTTAAGATATCCCGGGATTATTGCATGTGAATGTCTTTCTGTTTTTACAGCCTGCAGATCCGGTCAACAGCCCGCACCGAGTTGTCCTTTGTACCGAACGCGGTCAGGCGGAAATAATGTTCACCGGCGGGACCAAAGCCGGAACCGGGTGTTCCGACAACGTTGGCTCTGGTGAGAAGATAGTCAAAGAATTCCCAGCTGGTCATTCCGCCCGGAGCCCTGAGCCAGATATAGGGGGCGTTGATCCCTCCTGAGACCTCATAGCCTGCCATTTTGAGCTGGTCACGAATATAGGCAGCATTTTCCATATACCGGCTGATCTGCCTGTGAATCTGGATCTGTCCGGCGGGAGAATAGACAGCTTCTCCGGCCCTCTGAACAATATAGGGGGCACCGTTATACTTTGTCCCGTGCCGCCTTGCCCACAGCGGCCACAGCCGGACCCCGTCTGCCTCCAGATCATCGGGGATCACAGTGAAACCCAGACGCAGGCCCGTAAATCCTGCGGTCTTGGAAAAGGAGCGGAACTCAATGGCGCAGCCCCTGGCACCCCGGCATTCATAGATGCTGTGGGGGACATCGTCCTCGGAGATATATGCCTCATAAGCGGCATCATAGAGAATGATGGAACCGTTCCGGTTGGCGTAATCCACCCACTCCTGCAGCCGGTCTTTTTTCATCACAGCGCCGGTAGGGTTGTTGGGAAAACACAGATAGATGAGGTCCGGCACCCGGTCGGGAAACTCCGGAGCAAAACCGTTTTCTGCCGTACAGGGCATGTAGATGACGTCCCTGTAGCGGCCGGCCTCAGGGTCATAGAGCCCTGTACGCCCTGCCATGACATTGGAATCCACATAGACAGGATAGACCGGATCACAGACCCCGATGGAGTTGTCCGCGCTGAAGATCTCCTGAATATTGCTGCAGTCACCCTTGGCACCGTCCGAGATGAAAATCTCATCGGGAGAAATATCACAGCCCCGGCTCTGATAGTCAAAAACAGCGATTTTTTCACGCAGAAAGGCATATCCCAGATCCGGCGCATAGCCGCGGAAGGTCTCCTCGCCGCCCATTTCCTCGACGGCCAGATGGAGGGCCTCGATGACCGCCGGAATCAGAGGCTGGGTCACATCCCCGATCCCCAGCCGGATCACATCTGCCCCGGGATTTGCTTCCTGATAGGCTTTCACCTTCTGCGCGATCGTGGAGAAGAGGTAATTTCCCGGAAGATTCAGATAGTTGAGGTTTGCTTTTGCCATAGTATTTTCCTTTCAAAATGAATCACAAATATCAAAATGTACCGTTTATAAATCTTATCAATATGGATTGTTTATAAATTGTCTGCCGTGAAAATACCCCTGTTTTTCATGAAAAAAAGACACTTCCGGTAAGGAACCGAAAGCGCCTTTGCTTTTGGAAAATGTCTTGCGCAGAATATTACAACAGGGCTTCCCTGTTACCGGAAACCACTGCCTGCAAGATGTCCCCATTGACATCTCTGATATTAGATTGGAAACTGTCCGCAAATATCCGGGCAGTCCCGGAATCTGCAGCTGCTTTCCCTGCTGTTTATTCTTAATTATGGTATTTCCGGGAGCTAAAAAAGTCAAGGAATATTTGAGCATTTAAAAATCCGGCTGTCTCACTGCCTATGTTTTTTATGGG
>JAUNEM010000114.1:0-3290 GCA_030525515.1 Eubacteriales bacterium | reverse complement strand
TATTGATGATCCCACCTGCCTCACTGCTCATGTTCTAATTGATGATTCCCGCTGCCTCACTGTTCATACAATCCGGAAACTTCTTCGCTGATCTGTCGGAAATCAATCTGCAGTTGATTGTTCCAGATACTGACAGGAATAGTATCTGCAAAGCTGAAGCAGGCAGGGAAGCGGCTCTCTGTGAAGTGATAAACGAGAATGATTTTTCGATCCGGGTCAATGATCCAGTATTCCCGCACACCTGAATTTGTGTACTTAGAGGCTTTGAGATGAAGATCTCTTTCTCTGGTTGAAGGGGAAAGTATTTCAACAATAAAGTCTGGAGCACCCACAATGCACCGGGAAGTGATTTTATCCCTGTCGCAGACGACCAGAATATCCGGCTGCACAATAGTCGTATCGTCACAGGGATCAAGCTGCACGTCCCGCGGGGCTACATAGACTCTGCATTCCCCCTTGTTTTTCCGGATGTAAGATCTGAAGAGGGAAGCCAGAATCAACAGTATATCCTGATGGATGCCATCGGGAGCTGCCATGTCGTAAAATACTCCATCGATCAGTTCCTTGCGGCTCTCCTCCGGAAGGGAATAGTAGTCACGGATTGTATGTTTTCCCTGGTTTGAAGAATCTGTATGATAAGCTGCGGGCGGCTCTCTCAGATAAATGCCGTCATTCGTCTGTGAAAATCCGGAATAAGGACCGCCGTTTTCTGACTTCATCTCCTCCGGATGCCGGAGAAGCGGTTTTTTTGAAACAGAGTCAGGCGTCTTTCGGTCATACAGTTCTCTCATAAGCGCTGCCTCGAGTTTTCGGAGAGTCATCTGCCTGGGTGCTGCAGTGGTTTTTCCGAGAACCTTCTGAACAGTACTCAGTGGTACTCCTGACAGACTCGAAAGCTGATTATTTGTAAGTCCAAGCTGTTTTTTTAACTCTTTGATTTCTTGAAGCGTCATACCCATATTGAAAATACCTCAGTTATGATTTCTGCTCGAAGCATTTCTGCTCAAACACTCCTCTACAGCGCATAAAATGATTGACAATTCCATTATAATTCCATTAAATGGAATTGTCAAATCAAAATGGAACAATAATTCCAGGCAAATAATTCCAAATTGTCAATCCATAGAAATGTAAAGAAATACAAGGAAATCCTTTTTCATATTTTTATCAGAATCTAACCGGAATTGTTACCGGGCTTTATACTTGTTTTTTTATGGTTTTTTATGGCTTGAAAAGATTTGCACATCCCCTGGCCCTGCGGCCATCCTGTGCTATCCGGGAGCCATGAGAGCCATCCGGCAGTCAAAAGGGGTTACGGTGTCAGCCATCCGGCAGTCAAAAGAGCTCCGGTGATATACCATCCGGCAGTCGTGAGGGTGCCCGGTTGACATTTGAGGTTTGGTTTGCGATAATCCCTCTCATAAAACACGTAAAACGAACGAAACATATACACAAATATATAAAATGGCAAAGGCGCCGATTCCTGAGAGATGATCTGTCAGGAGAAGTGCCTTTGCCTTTTTTTATATGAATATGTGCTTATAGCTGTTGAATGTAAAAAAATCGGGAGCGGGGAACGTTGGAAACAATGAGGGATTTCATCATTATGTAGTCTGTGTTAAACAGACATGGAGATGAGGTATGGATAAATACTCCGGAGAAAGTTCAGAAAAACAGAATCAGAAAAGGAAAAAAAGGAAAAGACAGCGGGCAATTATACAGAAGCTGACGGAGGAGCTGCGGACAGTCTGTGCCGTGGCAATCTGTAAGGCTTCGAGGGCGGTCCTGCACCGGATGGGACGGGGCGGTACTTCATTTCCCGGTAAAGCGGCGATGTATCTGAAAAAGGATCTGCTCGCAGTAGTGTCTCAGGATGTTGTCAGCATCGTGGTGACGGGGACCAATGGCAAGACCACTACCTCGGCCATGTTGGAGAGCGCATTGAGACATGCCGGTCTGGAGGTGACATCGAACCGCTCCGGCGCAAATCTCCTTTCCGGTGTGACTGCGGAGCTTGCGGCCTGCACGGACTGGCGGGGCCGCGCGGTGAAGCACTATGCAGTGATTGAATGCGACGAAGGGGCTCTGCAGCAGGTGGTTCCTCTGCTCCGCCCCGCTGTGATCGTCGTCACCAATCTTTTTCGCGACCAGCTGGACCGCTACGGCGAAGTCATGCATACGCTGGAGGCAGTCCGCAATGGAGTCAGGCAGATGCCGCAGGCTGTCCTCTGCCTGAACGCGGACGATTCCCTCACAGCTTCCCTGGCCCTTGACCTGCCCAATCCGGTCTTCTGGTTCGGAATCGGGGCAGGTGCGGGAGAGCATTCACAAAAGTCCGCAAAGAATCCCGGGCAGGACTCCATTCAGGATTCCATTCAGGATTTCAAGCGGGAATCCGGGCAGGACGCCATTCAGGATTCCGTGCGAAAACCGGGGCAGAACCCTGCTCAGGAAAAACAGGATTTTTCCATCAGTGACGCACGCTATTGCATCTGCTGCGGGACAGAGTATGAATATTCATTTCGAACCTATGCACATCTGGGTGGTTTTCACTGTCCGTCCTGCGGATATGCCAGACAGGAACCTGACGTAGAAGTAACTTCCATCGACAGTATGGATTATACCGGCACTCAGGTCCGAATGCGCTTTGAAAAAAGAGATGCCGGTCAGATGTCCGTGAGGATTGCTGCCCCCGCCCTATACAATATCTATAATGCCGCAGCGGCTGTCTGTGCAGCGCAGGCAGCCGGGATTCCACGGCCGGCCGTTCTGCAGGCGCTGGGTTCGACCTCCGGGACTTTCGGCCGCATGGAAACCTTTGAGACAGGCAGCGCAGCGGCTCAGATGATCCTGGTCAAGAATCCGGCGGGATGCAATCAGGCACTGGATTACCTCTGCAGTCTGAAAGAACCATATTCCCTCATTCTATGTCTGAATGACAAGGATGCGGACGGACATGATATCTCATGGATCTGGGATGTCGACTATGAAAAAAGCTGCAGCCATTCTTTTCTGTACGGTATTTACGTGTGGGGGATGAGAGCGGAGGACTTGCAGCTGCGCCTGAAATACGCGGGTGCCTCAGAGTCCCGGGTCAGACTGGTCCGGAAGAAGGAAACACTGTTGAAAGTGATCCGCAGCAGTAAAGTGCCGGTCTTTATCCTGCCCAATTATACCGCCATGCTCCCGCTTCGGGAAATGCTTCAGAAGGAGACAGGAAAGGCGGAATTCTGGAAAGAAAATGAATGATCCGTAAACATATGTTTGAAAGATGCATGGAATCGATTCAT
>JAUNEM010000311.1 GCA_030525515.1 Eubacteriales bacterium | reverse complement strand
TGGGAAGGATCATACAGACGACGACTGTAACGATGATCGGGAAAAGGATCCTCTAGAGCTTGGAAACAGGACGAAGCTGTGACATTTTGATCTTGCGCTCTTTTTCCGTGGTCAGCGCGCGCATGATGGGCGGCTGAATGATCGGAACCAGAGACATGTAGGAATAAGCTGCAACGGCGATGGGTCCAAGGAGCTCTGTCTGTCCCAGCTTGGAGCAGAGGAAGATGGAGGTCGGGCCGTCAGCGCCGCCGATGATGGAGATGGCGGCAGCGGCTTTGCCGTTGAAACCAAGTGCGATCGCGCCGAAGTAAGCACTGAAGATACCGAACTGAGCGGCAGCGCCCAGAAGGAAACTCATAGGGTTCGCGATCAGGGGACCGAAGTCCGTCATCGCGCCGACGCCCATGAAGATCAGGGACGGCAGGATCGCCCACTCATCGAGAGTGAAGAAATAGTAGAGAAGTCCGCCCGGGGAACCGTTGGCCGGCTTCGCCATGATATCGGGATAGATATTGACGAGCAGCATACCGAACGCGATCGGAACGAGCAGAAGGGGCTCAAATCCCTTCGCGATTGCAAGATAAAGGAATACAAACGCGATGAGGATCATCAGGTAGTTGCCCCATGTCAGATTAAGAAACGCTGTCTGCTGTAAAAGATTGCTCAGCGTATTTGTAATATATGTCATATATAGGCCTCCTGGTGATAAAACCGGATACTACCGGGGTCACGGAATGTTCTGTGCGTATTCGAGAAAACACCTCACAAAACGTGTTCCCGTACTTTAGTCTACGGTCGCCAGAAGAGCACCTGCCTCGACAGCATCGCCGACTGCGCAGTCGATGGACGCGATCGTGCCGTCCACGGGAGAAACCATGGGGATCTCCATCTTCATAGCTTCAAGGATGATAACGGTATCGCCCTTCTTGACAGCCTGGCCGGTCTTGACTTCAATCTTGAAGACCTTGCCTGCTGCGCCTGCTTCGATCTTGTTGGCGCCTGCGCCTGCGGAAGCTGCCTTGGGAGCGGGAGCTGCGGGCATGGGAGCAGTCTGAGAGGGAGCCTTGGGCATTGCGGGCATAGCTGCAGCTGCGGGAGCTGCGCCGCCGGTGGTCTCCTCGACGGTTACTTCATATGCAACTCCATTCACGGTAATGGTATAGCTCTTCATTTTGTACCTCCTGTGTGTACGAATAAAAGAAGTTTGATCTTAAATAGTAATTAATAAAGGATACAGAATCCCGGAAAATAATATTTGAATCAAATAACGAATATTTTCTTTAACAATTATTTTCTTCCGATTCTGCGGATCTTGCGGACTACGAAGTCACCGGGCGCCGCAGCGGGCTCAGCCTGCTCACGGTAGGCGGAGACAGCGGCAGCGATCACAGCGATCAAAGCGTCGTCACCGGCTGCCTGCGCTGCAGGTGCTGCCTGGTCAGCTACAGGTATTGCAGTAACGAAAACATCCGCATTCTTTTTTGCTTCCTCGTCCTTCTTCTTTGCGTCTTCAATCCTCTTCTTCTCAAGAGAGGTGAAGATACGGCCGAAACCTGCGATGATCAGGCTCAGGAGGATCAGAACGAAGAAAGTTGTTCCCATACCCAGGAGGGTATTCAATCCAGCCTGCTGCATGAGCTCGCTGAAGGAATAATTTACATTTGTGACGATACCGGCATAATCCTCAAGGGACTTGACATATGTCACGACGAAATCGGCGGTCTTCTGATCACCGGCGACTTCTACAGTGACGATGTAATTGCCATCATCATCAACTGTGATGGATTTATCCGTAAAGCAGTCTGCGGAACCGTTTCCATCGGCATCGGTAGTGAAATCAATATTGCCGATCTCTTTCTTTGCGGACTCCCAGCTCTGAATTCCGGAATAAACCGCTGCGTAATCTTTATAGTCTTCCATCGTGCCGTCAGTGACGACCTGGTCCATCTGCTGGGCGGTCATCTCTGTATTGCTGTAGAGAAGACTCTGAGTTTCCTGCGGGATCTCCTGCACTTCATCATTCTGGGCGCTGCTTCCGCATGCTGTCAGGAAGACGAAACAGGTCAAAACCGCGAGAAAACCGATCAGTTTTTTTCTCATTTTT